>JAQGMC010000011.1 GCA_028292545.1 Paucimonas sp. | reverse complement strand
CACGGTCATGCTGGGCTGGATCTTGCGCATGCCGCTTTTGACGCGCTGGCAGCCTGGCTGGGTTCCGGTGGTTTTCGGCACCGGCCTGTGTTGCGCCCTCGCTGGGGCGGCACTGTGCGTGATGGCGCTCTCCAGGAAGCAGGGCCGGCGTGTGGCCCCGGCAGTGGGCAGCGCCCTGCTCGGCTATTGCACATTAAATCTCTTCGAGCACCTGACGGGCGCCCGGCTGGGCATCGACCTCGCTTTCCTGCATGACTGGCTGGATTACGGCAATACCCGGCCCGGCCTGATGGCGCCCAACACCTCGCTCGGCTTCATGCTGGTCGGCACGCAACTGTTGCTGATGCCCGCAGTGCGCAGCCGCTTGCTGGCGTTCACCGTCATGACGCTGATTTTCCTGGTGTTGCTGACCGGGTTGACGGGCGGCGTCGGCTACCTGCTGGCGCCAGACCTGTTGTTTGGCTGGGCCCGCTCGGCGCGCATGGCCGTGCCCACCGCAACGGCCATGACCGTGTGCGGATTGCTGCTCTGGCTGAGCGTGCAGGACCAGGCCTGGTACCGCTCGCCGCTACTGCTGCGCGAGGATGACAAGATCCGCTTCCTTGCCGCATCGACGCTGGTGATCGCCATCCTGACCGCGGGATTGTCCGGCTTCGTGCTGCTGCAGAACAGCATGCAAAAAGCGTTGGAAGAACGCCTGGTTTCTAACCTTGGAAAACGGGAAGCGGCGTTCCGGGTTGCGGTAGCTGAAAACAGTAGCCAGGTCCAGGCCACTGTTGACCGCCTCAAGCTGGAAGCGCACGCGCGCGGCGTGCTGCTGGGCCAGGCCGGGCAAGCCGGGATCCGTGAACCGCTGGCACGCCTGCTGGACGATGGCGTCCGCGGCGTGGCGATTCACTCTGTCAATAGCGGCGGCTACCTGGCGTCGCAGGGTCGCTTCCTGTTCCAGCCCGAATTGACCGCCGCGGCCAGCACCGACGGCTCGGTTGAACTGGTGTGGGACGGGGGCATGGTGTTGCGCAACCATGTGAAGATTTTCGATCGCGGCCAGACCATAGGCTGGCTTTCGATCGACCGCCCCGGCGATGCGCTCGGGCGCGCCTTGCTGGGCTCGCAGGGATTGGGCATGAGTGGCGAAGCCGCCGCCTGCATCGCAAGGGAAGGCTTCCTGCACTGCTTCCCGGGCAACCGCCATAGCGTGCCTTTCATGGTGCCTGTGCGGCAAGCGCATCCGCTACCGGTGCAGCTGGCACTGGCGGGCGCATCCGGTCATGTGCAAACCACGGATTACCGGCAGCGCGATGTGGTGGCTGCCTATACCTTGCTTGCGCCGGGACTGGGCGCGGTATTGAAGGAAGACACGGTCGAAGTCTACGGCCCGGTGCGGGAAGCCTTTGCGCGCGGCGTGCCGCTGATGCTGGCGCTGGCTGCCCTGGCAGCGGCCTTGCTGGTGATGCTGCTCAAACCTTTGGTCGGGCGCCTGCTGGCAACCGAAGAGCGGGCTACGCGCAAGGAGGCCGAGGTCACCGCCATCCTGGCCGCGCTGGCAGATGGCATCCTGACCATTGATCGCGAGGGACGGATCATTTCCTCCAACAGCGCCTGCGACCGCATGTTCCTGCCGCCTGGCGAAAGCCTGGCCGGTCGCGCCTTTGACGGGTTCGTCGTGTGCGGCGATGCACCCGCCTGGCGCTTTGACGCGGGCCAGGATGGCGCAGCGGCCGGCATCGAATACGAAGCAACCGGCTTGCGCGCCGACGGTTCGTTCCTGCCGCTGGCAATCAAGTTCACGCCTGTCGATGGTGCGGGCCACGTTGCAGTGGCACTGCTGCGCGACATCACAGAACAAAAGGAAGCGCACCGGAAGCTGGTGGCGGAAGCGTCGGTCGACTCGCTCACTGGCCTGCCCAACCGCAGCGCCTTCCTGAATCGCCTGCGGCAACTCGCCGGCAAGCGCACCGGACAAGGCTTGCCACTGGTGCTGATGTTCCTCGACCTGGACGGTTTCAAGGAAGTGAACGATCGCCTGGGACACTTGGCCGGCGACGAACTGCTGTCCCTCGTTGCCCAGCGTTTGCTGCGCGCCGTGAGGAAGACCGATATGGTGGCGCGCCTGGGCGGCGATGAATTCACGCTGCTGCTGCCGGACCTGGCCAATCCCGCGTCCGAAGCGGCGAGGATTGCCGACGACTTGCTGCAGGCATTGCGCCTGCCCTTCCAGCTCGCTTCCGGCCGGGTGCAGATTTCAGCCAGCGTCGGCATCGTCGTGCAGCACGGCGCTTTTGGTGAAGACCGGGTGGATGAATTGATGGGCCTGTCCGACCTGCACATGTACCGGGCCAAAAAGGCTGGCAAGGACCGGTCTTCCTTCATTGAATGCAGCGTCGCTGCACAGCCCGCCCTGCAACCCTACTGAGCAGCGCAGGCTGCCCGCTGCCGGGCAGCTTCATGCGCGGGTCGGCTTCTCCGTGGCTTGTTCACTTTCCCGGCTGAACTTAGGTCCGGCGCCGGGATCATACAGGGCTTGCCCAAATGCCATGCCTGGCGGCAAGGCAAGCACGGCAATCCCATTTCAAACAACACGATACGGAGAAGCAGATGGCCACAAAAAATTCCGGCACACCAAAGCCCGCGCCTGCGGCGAAGAGCCAGGAAACATCCAGCCTGCAGTCACTGCAAGCGCAAGCGCAGCGTGGCGCTGGCGGAGAATTGCACCAGCAAGCCGATGGCGATCATGCGCCGCTCACTACCAACCAGGGCATACCGGTTTCAGACAACCAGAATTCACTGCGCGCCAACCCGCGCGGGCCGACCCTGCTGGAAGATTTCATCCTGCGCGAAAAGATCACGCATTTCGACCATGAACGCATTCCAGAGCGCATTGTCCATGCGCGCGGCACCGCCGCCCACGGCTATTTCGAATTGACTGAATCGCTGGCCGATTACACCGTTGCCAAGGTGCTGACCGAGGTCGGCGAAAGAACACCGGTCTTCACCCGCTTTTCCACCGTCGCCGGCGGCGCCGGTTCCGTCGACACGCCGCGCGACGTACGCGGCTTTGCCGTGAAGCTTTACACCAAGGAGGGTAACTGGGACCTGGTGGGCAACAACATCCCTGTCTTCTTCATCCAGGATGCAATGAAGTTTCCCGACCTGGTGCACAGCGTGAAGATGGAACCCGACCGCGGCTTCCCGCAAGCAGCCTCGGCACATGACACGTTCTGGGATTTCATTTCGCTGACGCCCGAGTCGATGCACATGATCATGTGGGCCATGTCGGACCGCACCATTCCACGCTCGTTGCGCATGATCGAAGGCTTTGGCGTGCATAGCTTCCGGCTGGTGAACGCAAAGGGTGAATCGACCTTCGTGAAATTCCATTGGCGTCCCAAGCTGGGATTGCAATCGACCCTGTGGGATGAGGCAGTGAAGATTGCCGGCGCCGACCCGGATTTCCATCGGCGTGACATGTTCGAGGCAATCGAGAAAGGCGATTTCCCCGAATGGGAACTGGCGGTGCAATTGTTCACGCAAGAGCAGGCCGACGCCCTGCCCTTCGACCACCTCGATGCCACCAAGCTGATACCGGAAGAGACGATTCCCCTGAAGGTCATCGGGCGCATGGTGCTGGACCGCTATCCTGACAATTTCTTTGCCGAGACCGAGCAGGCAGCCTATTGCCCGGCCAATGTGCCGCCGGGCATCGACTTTTCCAACGACCCGCTGCTGCAGGGCCGCCTGTTCTCCTATCTCGATACGCAGTTGCTGCGCCTGGGCTCGCCCAATTTCCAC
The DNA here is from genome assembly GCA_028292545.1 of Paucimonas sp. Lineage (GTDB taxonomy): Bacteria > Pseudomonadota > Gammaproteobacteria > Burkholderiales > Burkholderiaceae_D > Lacisediminimonas. Next base: position 42,530 of record JAQGMC010000011.1, on the reverse strand, counting down.
CAGATCCCGGTCAACGCGCCGAAATGCCCGTTCGCCAATTTCCAGCGCGACGGCAAGATGCAGATGCACCAGCCCAAGGGCCGCGTCAACTATGAGCCCAATTCGCTGTCGGCCGACGGGCCGCGCGAAACGCCTGCCGGCTTTCGTAGCGCCGCAGTGGAAGAAAACGGCATGCGCAGCCGCATCCGTGCTGAGAGCTTCGCCGACCATTACAGCCAGGCGCGCCAGTTCTTCCGTAGCCAGACCTCTTACGAGCAAGCCCATCTCGCGTCTGCCCTGGTGTTTGAACTGTCCAAGGTAGACCATGAGCATGTGCGCGCGCGCGTGGTTTCGCAGTTGCGCAATGTGGATGAGTCGCTGGCCCAGCGCGTGGCGGATGGCCTGGCGATGGAAACGCTGCCGCAAGCCTTTGCAGCAGCCGCGCCGGTGCAGGACCTGGCGCCCTCTCCCGCTTTGCAAATCATCGGCAAAATGAAGGACACGCTCGAAGGGCGCGCAGTCGGCATCCTGATTGCGGATGGCTCCGATGGCGCGGCGATTGAAAAAATCCGCGCTGCGGCACAAAAGGCCGGCGCCAAAGTGAAGATCGTCGCGCCCAAGGTGGGTGGCGCCAGGCTTGCCGACGGCAGCATGCAAAAGGCCGATGGCCAGCTGGCCGGCACGCCTTCGGTGATGTTCGACGCGGTGGCCATCGTCTTGTCGGAGGAAGGCTGCCGCATGCTGCTCAAGGAAAGCGCCGCCATCGATTTTGCGCACAATGCCTTCGTCCACCTGAAGGCGATCGCGGCCAATGCCGGTGCGCAGGCATTGCTGGACAAGGCAGGCGTGAAGGTTGACGCTGGCGTGGTCGAGGCGGCCCAGGTCGACAAATTCATCGCAGCCGCCAAGACCCGCCAATGGGATCGCGAGGAATCGGTACGCATGCTGGCCTGATTCTGCCTGAACCTGTGCCTGCACCTGCGCCTGCACCTGCTGCGGCAGGCCAGCGCGGGCTGGCGGCGCTACTTCGTCGCCAGCTCGCGGCCCTTGTCCACGTACATCGACCGGTCCGCATGGCGCAGCAACTGGTCGGCATCAGTCCCGTCTTCCGGATAAAGCGCGATGCCGATACTGGCCCGCTCCGACAGGGCCGTTCCATCCACGTTGATATCCTGCGCCACCACGGCGCGCAGCTTGTCCGCCGTGAGCTGGGCATCGGTCAGCCCGTGTATCTCTTCGAGGATGACGACGAACTCATCGCCGCCCAGCCGTGAGACGGTATCGGCTTCACGCACGGAACGCTGCAGGCGCCGCGCCACTTCCCGCAAAAGCTGGTCGCCGGCGCTATGCCCCATCGTGTCGTTGATGCCCTTGAAATTGTCGATGTCGATGTAGAGCAGCGCCAGGCGGCCCTGCTTGCGCCGGCAGCGCGCCAGCGCCGAGCGCATGCGGTCGAGGAACAGGCGCCGGTTCGGCAAGCCAGTCAATTCGTCATAGCGCGCCGCGCGCAGCAATTCCGCATGCAGCTGGCGGCGTTCGATCACGGTTGCGATTTGCGCAGAAACGAAATGCAGCAATTCCTGGTCGCGTCCGGCATAACCGCTGCCGCCACTGCTTTTCAGGATCAGCACCCCGATGGCTTTCTTTTGCGCGATCAGCGGGATTGCCAGGCAAGTCTCGGCCGCGCTCGGCAAATCTGGCGCGCCCGAGGGCAAGCGCAGCACCTCGGTGGGCAGTTGCATCGGCTGGCCACTCTGGACCACTTGCTCGCAATAGCGCGCTGCGATCGATTCGATAACGACCGCCGAGCCATCCTGCTCATTCATCTGGTAAGGGAAACTGAATTGCAGCGTTGTCGCATCCCGGCTGGCGACGGCCAGCCCGCCCAGCGGGACCAGTTGCGCCAGAATCTGGTGGATTTCGCGAAACAGCGCGGCAAGGTCGGTTGCATTATGCGCGGCTTCGGACACGGCATAGATCGCCGCCTGGCGCGCTTCGGCATGCTTGCGCTCGGTGACGTCGCGCGCCACGCCGATGCGCAACTGGTCCGCTTCCGACCAGCGTGCCGACCACATGATGTGGACCACGCTGCCATCCTTGCGGATATAGCGGTTTTCAAAGCCGATGCGCGGCTGCCCGGCCATCACATTGCGCGCCTCTTCCAGGGTCCGGGCCCTGTCTTCCGGCACGACCCGGTCTATCATCGGCCGCTGCTTCATCTCTTCGGGCGTATAACCAAACACCAACTCGCAAGCCGCGTTGGCATAGATAATCCGCCCCTGCACATCGACCACGATGACGGCGTCCAGGAGAAGATCGGCAACATTGCCCAACAAACCACGCGTCTTGGTTTCCATAGCGACGAAATCTTACCATCGGGAAACGAACGGTGCGGAAGCCCGTTTAACTTTTGTTCCGCTTGCTACAACGGTTTGGGCATTGGCCGCGGGCGGCTGGCGGCGGCCCGGACCGCTGTCAGTAAGGCTTTCACAAAGCTCGCACATCGGGTAGAACTAAGCCAGTTTTGCGGCTGCGGAGACCGCCGCTATTTTGACGAACAGGAGTGGAAGCGATGCAAACCAATTTGAAGTTGCGGCCCCTGGAACGGGAAGACCTGCGTTTCGTGCATGAACTCGACAACAATGAATCGGTGATGCACTACTGGTTTGAGGAACCGTACGAAGCTTTCGTGGAATTGTGCGACCTGTATGACAAGCACATACACGACCAGTCGGAGCGGCGCTTCATCGCCGTGGCCGAACACGTGCCGGTCGGGCTGGTGGAACTGGTCGAGATCAACCACATCCACCGGCGCGCCGAATTCCAGATCATCATTGCGCCGGCCCACCAGGGGAAAGGCTATGCCAAGGAAGGCACCCACCTGGCGATCGAATATGCATTCACGGTGCTGAACCTGTACAAGCTGTTCCTGGTGGTGGATAGCGACAATGAAGCCGCGCTCGCGGTGTACCGCAAGCTCGGGTTCCTGGAAGAAGGCTTGCTGCGCGACGAATTCTTCGTCAACGGTGAATACAAGGATGCGATCCGGATGGCGATCTTCCAGCCCGATTTCCTGGAGCGCCGGCGCCAGGGCGCCGCTGCCTGAAGCGCCTGGCTGGCGCGGCTGCCGCCTGGCGCAAAGAAGGCTTCAGCCTCTCCCGTCGGGGCCGTCGGCCGCACCCGGCGCTACCCGCACAACGCCCAGCCGCAGGCCCAGCACCCCGAAAATCCTGTCCATCGATTGCACAGTGCCGGGGCTCTTGCCGTTTTCGATTTCCTGCAGCGTACGCGCTGACACGCCCGCCAGCCGCGCCAGCTCGGCAGTGGTGAGGCGCAGCGTCGTTTTCAGGTAGCGCACCGACTCGCCCAGGCTCCATTGCGGATTGGCCAGGATGTCGTCGACCGCCTTCTTGCGCAACATGAGCTGCTCGGCCAGCGGAATAGGTTTAAAGCGTTTATCCATGCCGGGTCACGCCAGGTTTTCCAGCGCCTGCGCCTGGGCCAGCACGCCCGGACGAACAAAAGCATGGACCTCGGGCTCCAGTCCCAATTCCAGGCCGCGCTGCGCAATTTCGCGCAGCGGTGCAACCATCGCCTGCAATTGCTGGCACAGGGCCTGGCGCGGCAAGCCGCATTGTTCGCTGACGCTGTCCAGCACCCGGCCCCAGTCGGGTGCGCCGCCATCGTTGTTCTCCCAGCGTATGCGGCGCGCAATGCCGTCCGGGTGCAGATACATCGGGGCAAAGTCAAAGACCGGCGCCAGCGCAATCCGCCCGTCGAAGTCGCGCTGCAGCGCGGTGTTGCGGGCATGGTTGTCCTTGTTGCCCAGCGCCAGGTTGGCCACATCGCGCCGCAAATATTCAGCGATTTCCAGCAGCGGGTCGGTGCAGTTCCGCGCCAGTTGACGACAGACCTCGTCATGCGAGGGGACGACGCCAAAACCGGGACGCTGGGTCAGGGCCGCCACACTTTCCTGGGCCAGGCGCACCACGCCTGCCTTGGTGGCCAGGCGGTCGAACCGCGGTATGAATAATGCACGTGCTTTCAAGTGCAGCTCGCCGTGCACGCGCAAGCCCAGCAGCTTTGCCAGCGCCATGTAGGGCGCCTCGTTGCGCAGGATAGTGGCGAGCCCGGCATTGGCGCCGCGGCCGAACTTGACGATGAAGTGTTGCGTCGCCTCTTCGTCTGGCAAAGCGTGGTCGAGATAGAGCAATCCATCCCGGGCACGGGTCAACAAAACCTTGGGCCATTCGCCTTGCACGCCCGAAGACCCGGCCACGAACAGGCCGAATTGCGCCAGGTATTCCATGAAATCGTCGGAGCGCAGGGCGACCTCGTCATCGGTAAAGCCGCGCTGGGGACGGGCTTGCCGGCCCAGCCACTCGGCCGCCTCCTTGATGCGCAAGTTACCGATCGGGTTACCTGCGCCATGCACCAGCAACGGCCAGTCCGCGGCTTCCTCCATGGCTTCGCTCATCCCGAGCTGGCGCAGCAACTCGCCACGGCCATAGCCCTGGGGCAGCATGTCGATCAGCACAACGGGCCAGTGGCGCAGCTCGACCGGATTCAAGCCCACCGGCATGCCGCAGGCCAGAGCCCGCGCGTCGCGCGCACCGGCATGGGCTACCGCCCAGTCTGCGGTATAGCCGATATAGGTGGCCGCTTTCCAGCCTGCCGCCGGTGGGCCCAGGAAGAGAACGCTCGCGACGTCATGCCAGCTGCCGTCGCAGAACAGTTGAACGGTGCATTGCTTATCCATTTGCACAGAATATTATCTGAATTGAGTGCGATTTTCCACTCAATTCAACATATTTATGTGTATTCGCTTTTCGCGGATATTGAGGCGACCCCCGACCCCAGCCGCCCTGCGCTGCAAAGGGCGGGCGCTTCGAGGTGCTGTACGCGCCATCGAAGCTTCGCTCTCCCCGGCCTTTCAATGGAGGGTCAGGGTGGGAATGGGGTCAAGGCCGCCAACCGTGCTGGGACGCCTTGCCTGTCATTCCAGCTTGATACCGGTTGCTTGCACCACCGGCCGCCATTTTTCCATTTCCCTCTTGATGTAGGCCGTGGCTGATGCCGGCGTCGAATCGAGTTTGGGGGAGATCGCCATCGAAGCCAGTTGCTCTTGCAGCGCTGGATCGTTCATTGCGCGCGTGCTGGCTGCGGACAGGGTTTCGAGAACGTTGGCCGGCAGGCCGGCGGGACCTGCCACGACATTCCACAACACGGCATCGAAGTTTTTGGTGCCGATTGCCTGGTCCACCGTGGGCACATCCGGCGCGATGGCGAGGCGGGTGGGGCTGGCAACGGCCATGATCTTCAGCTTGCCGGCTTTGTGATTAGGCAGCAGCGAACCAAGCGTATCGACTGTCCACGCCACCTGCCCGCCAATAAGCGCCGGCAAGGCTTGCGCACTGCCGCGATAGGGTATGTGCTGGATGTCCAGGTTGCCGGCTTCTTTCTTCAGCCATTCGGCCGCCAGGTGCAGGTAGGTGCCCTGGCCGGGCGACCCGTATTGCATCTTGCCCGGCGTGGCGCGGGCCATGTCGAGCATGGCGCCCAGGGTTTGCGGCATGGCGGGGTTAGCTGCGAAAGCGGCCGGCGCACCGCCGACGATGGCGATATGCGTGAAGTCGCGGACCGAATCATATTGCGGCGCGCGGCTCAGCAAGTTGTACAGGCCGCCAGTGGAAGCAGTGCCAAACAGCAGCGTGTAGCCATCCGGCGCCGCATTCTTGACTTCGAGCGAACCGATTGCGCCGCTGGCGCCGCTGCGGTTATCCACCACCACGGCCTGGCCGAGCGCTGCCGCAAGCTTGCCGGCATAGACGCGCGCAAACACGTCGGTTGGCCCGCCCGCCGGAAACGGCACGATCAGGCGGATTGGCTTGGCGGGAAAGCGGGTTTGCGCCTGCGCCGCCAGCATCCACGACGGCGTCGCCGCCAACAATCCCAGCTTGATGATTTCCCTGCGCTTCATGTATGTCTCCTGTTTTTTATTGTCAGTGACTAGAGTCCGGCCTGTCGCCAGTCCGGGTTGGGGGCAGCAGGTTCGCTGCCACAATTGGCTGCGCGCACAGCTTCGATTGCGCAGTATTCATCCTTGTCCGAGGCGTCGCCACTGATGCCCACGGCGCCGATCGCCATGCCATCCGGACCCAGTATCAGTACGCCGCCAGGCACAGGTATGAAGCGTCCATCCGACGCGGCAGCCAGCGCGCCCTGGAAGGCGGGGCGCGCAGCCAGGCGGTCGCGGATCAGGCGGCTTGACATGCCCATGCCCAGCGCCGCATAAGCTTTGCCGAAAGCGATATCGAAGCGCATTACCCCGCAACCGTTTTCACGCTTGAAAGCGACCAGGTTGCCGCCCGCATCAAGCACTGCCACGGCTAGCGGCAATATTGCCTCCGCCTTGCGGACGGCGATCGCAGCATCGACGATGCGCTCGGCCAGCGACAAGTCCAGGCTGGTGTGAATGCCGTGAAGATGTTCTGCCATGCTGTCTCCTTTTTCTTGTTGTCCGCATCGCGCGGAGGAAGCGCTATCGCACGCCATCGTCCTTCGGCATCCCCTCCCTTTCAAGGGGAGGGTCAGGGTGGGGATGGGGTCCACGCACCTAAGCAGGCCTCATTACTCTTATCCGAAGGAATGATAACCGCACATCACCATTCCCCCCTTCTTTCCACCGCGCTTCCCCCTAGTCCACCCCGATTGTTTTCCCGAAAAGCGCAGCGTATCGTTCGAACCGGTTAACGCGCCGCGGCATCGCCTGCCATGCCGATTTGAAAGAGAGAGACAGACATGAAACCGAACCTGAAGAAGCTGGTACTGGTGGTCCTGCCCATGGTCGCTTTTGTCGGCGCGGCAGTGGCGCAGGCGCCTGGCATCACGCGTACCGTGGTCACCAAGGCTGACACTTCCCGGCCGAACGAGGAAGGCGTCATCGTACGCGCAGAGCTGGCGTCTGGCGGCGCGGCCGGTTGGCACACCCATCCCGGCGAAGAACTGAGTTACGTGACCGATGGTGAGTTGACGCTGATGGTCGCGGGCCAGCCCACCCGCAAGCTCGGCGCCGGCCAAGGCTTCATTATTCCCGCTGGCACCGTGCACAATGCAAAGAATGAAGGCAGCGCTGCTGCAAAAATGGTCGGCGTCTACGTGGTGGAGAAAGGCAAGCCGCTGGCAAGCCCGGCTGCCGCGCCGAAGTAAGCGCGCAAGCCCGGCGGCTTGCGGCTAAAACTGCTCGAAAGCCGTCAAGTAACGCCACTGCCCCGGGGCGATGCCCGCAAGCGGCAATCGCCCCAGGCGCAAGCGCTTGATCGCGACCACCTCAAGCCCAACCTGCTGGCAAAGATGGGCAATCGCCCGCGCTGCGGAAACGGACTTGAGCGCAAACCGCAACCGGTTTTCGCTCTGCCAACTGGCCTTGATCTGCGTGATTTGCTTGCCGTTGAAGGTGGTGCCGCGGTTCAGCAGCGCCAGGCCGTCGGCAACCAGGTCGCCTTTGACTTCAACCACATATTCCTGCTCCACCCGGTACAGGTCGTCGACCAGCTTGCGCCGGATGCGCCAATCCTGCGACAAGACCACCAGCCCGCTTGCCTGCGTTTCCAGCGGGTCCAGCATTTCCAGGCCCGCCTTGTGGCGCTTGAGCAGCTGGATGCCGGACTTGTCGTCAGGCGACTGCTGCGCCAGCTCGAACAAGCCAGCCACGTCAGCCGCGGCCATGCCGGCGGGCTTGTGCGCCAGTATCGTTACCGGTTCCACTGGCACCGGCCTGGCGCCCGCTTTCAAGGCGACCGGCGCATCGGGTGCAATCCTGCATCCCGGCTCTTCCACGACCACGCCATTGACTTCAACGTTGCCGCTTTCGATATATTGGATCGCCTCCTTGCGCGAGCATTCAAGTACTTCGGCGACGCGGGTCGCAAGACGAATTGTTTCAGTCATGGCTGCCTTGCAAGCTGGAGGGCTGCCAGTCTACGCCGACGCGCGCTTGCGTGCCGGCTCACCGCAAATCAGTTTGACGGAGCATGCCCGGCGCCAGCGTCATGCGCCAGTTCGCCGCCAGGCTGAAGGCCGGGTGGAAGCACTGTCACAGGAAAATCGTCCATGCCCGCAACGACAACCCGGTTCTTGCCTTCGCGCTTGGCCAGCGCCAGCGCATCGTCGGCCGATTTGTAGAGCCGCTCCCAATCTTGGCCCGGCGAAAATTGGGCGATGCCGATGCTGACCGTGTAACGAATGCCGCCCGGCCCGGCCGCGCCCAAAACCAGGCGCAGGCGTTCGGCGGCTTCGGCCGCTTCGCGCGCATTGGTTTCGGGCATGAGCACCGCGAATTCTTCGCCGCCCAGGCGGCTGAAATAATCGATATCGCGCACGGCGGCCATGCTTTGCCGGGCCAGGTGCACCAGGACCGTATCGCCTACGGGATGGCCGTATGCATCGTTGATCTGCTTGAAATCATCGATATCCAGCACCAGGAGCGAAAGCGAACGCCGGGTGCGGGCGGCGCGGTTGATTTCGCTGACCGCAAACTCGACCAGCGCCCGGCGCGACCAGGCGCCGGTCAGGTAATCCGTGCGCGCCTCCTGCCCCGCCAGCAGCACCAGGCGTGACGTGGCCAGGGTTGCACCGGCTGTCGTCAGTGCCGGCAGCAGCAGGAAACCCAGCGCCAGGAAAACCACGCTCATGCCATCGACATAGGTTTCCACGCGCGAAGTGGGCGTTGCAATGAAGGGCATTTCAGCTGCAATCTTGAGCAACAGGTAAGCCACGATTGCACTTGTCAGCACGCGCGCAAACGTCAGGGAATAAGCGGAGGTGTAAGCGTCGGCCCGGGTCGTGCGCAACAGGGTTTGCAAGACCATCACCGCCGTCAGGGCATGAAACACGGAGACTGCGATGATGCGGCTCGATATGTGGTCCGTCACATAGTGGAAGTAATACAGGACGAAGAAAACCAGGGCCAGCAGCGGGATGAAAATACGATAGTGAGGATTTTTCCCGAAGAACCGCTGGTAACCGCCGGCAAGCAGCACGACCCCACTGCAAAACGCCATGTTGGCTGTTTCCAGCACCAGGAAAGGCTGGTACTTCCAGCCGATGGCAAACAAGACATGCGAAATAATCACCAGCACGTTCGCAGCCAGCCATTCCCGCACGCCCGCGATCTGGCTGCGCCACAGCGCAGCCAGCACGCATGTCAGTACCGCCGAAACTGCGGCGGCACACAGCAACATCACTTCGAACGCCCGCACACTCGCTCCCTGTTTATTTTTTTGCCTGCCACTACCGACCACAGTATAAAGAAAACCCATACAACCGTAGGGATTTCATGGCCGGATATCACACTTCGCACAAGCGGTGTGCACAAGCGCCAACGAGGGCAAGCGGACCACATGTCCGGACATTAAGGACACATGCCAGCGCCGCGCGGACCCGCCGATTCAGGGTGTTGGCGCGCTGCCGGCTTGCACCGTGTACGGCTCGACCTTGTCTTGTTCGGCTGGATCGTTGCGAGCGACCACGGCCCGGGCCGGCTCGGTCGCGCTGAGGTTGATTGCTTCATGCGGCACGCCTGGCGGCACGAACAGGAAATCGCCAGCCTCGCTGATGATTTCATGTTCCAGCGCCTCGCCCCAACGCGTGCAAACCCGGCCTTCCAGCACGTAGATACCGGTTTCGTAACCGACATGCACATGCGGCGTTGCGCGCGCACCGGGTGGAATGACGACGATGTGCATCGACAGGCCACCAGCGCCAACCGTATCGCCCGAGATGCCGATGAAGTAAGGCAAGCGCTGCCGGCTCATGACTTCGTGGTCCGGCCGCAGGGCTTTCAGTCCAGGTTGCGCGGCAGGCATGGTTGGCTCCGGTGCTGGCATGGCGAGGTGCTCGTTAGCTGTGTCGTGATGTGCCAGTTTAGTCGTCGACGGCGCACGGGGAAAGATGCGCCGGCCCGGGCAGTTCCGGGCACGGACGGCAAGCTGTACTAGGACAGCGCCAATCCTTCTTCCACCATCAGCGGCAATTCGACATGGAAGGTGGCGCCCCTGCCTGCTTCGGATTCGAAGCTGATGCGCCCGCCCTGCATCTGCACCAGGCCTTGCAGATTGCCAATCCCAGGCCGGTGCCACCGGAGCGGCGCATGGCGGGGGAGTCGGCCTGGGCGAAGCGCGTGAAAATGCGGGCCTTGAATTCCTCCGCAATGCCAGGCCCCTGGTCGGAAACGGATATGCGGGCCATGCCCAGCCCCTCCTCGTTCGCATGCAGCGCCCCTGCAAGTCTGGCGGCCCAAGCAGGACGGTGCCGTCGCGGCCCACTATCAGCATGTCGATCTTAGGGCCCCAGGCGGTAATTCCGGAGCGTCGGCTTTTTCATGCAGTGACCTGTGAGCGTGGCTAAGTGGCTCGATTCTAGCGTACTGCGCCACGCGCCACGCCTGTCAATCGAGCCGGATTCCGGACGATTGCACGACCTTGTCCCAGCGTGCCACTTCGGTATCGAGGAAAGACTTGAACTCGTCCGGGGTCGAGCCGATTGCTTCGGCGCCCTGGGCCGCCAACTTGGCTGCCACTTCCGGATCTTTCAAAGCCTGGGCATAGGCGGCGCTGATCTTGTTGACGATGGCGACGGGCGTGCCAGCCGGGGCCATCAGCGCCTGCCAGGCGCCCATGGAAAAACCGGGCAGCATCGATTCGGCAACCGTGGGAACGGAAGGCGCCAGCGCCGAGCGTTGCATGCCTGTCACGGCCAGGGCTGTCACGCGCTTGTCGCGCACATAGGGATAGGCCGAGTTGATTGGATCGGCAAACAGATCGAGCCTCCCGGCGATGAAATCGGGAAAAGCGCCAGCGCCGCCCTTGTAGGGAATATGCGTGGCAACCGAATCCAGGTCGAGCGCCTTGAGCGCGACAAACATCGCCAGGTGAGTCAGGTTGCCATTGCCGGACGAGCCGTAATTCAGCTTGCCCTGCTTCTTTGCATAGTCGCGCAGGGTCTGCACGTTGGTGATGCCGGACTGGTTGCTGGCCATGATCAGCAGCGGCTGGTTGATCACCAGCGACACTGGCGCCAGGTCCTTTTGCAAATCATAGGGCACCCGGGTTTTGAAGGCGGCGGTAAAGGCCAGCGACGACGTGCTGTGCAAGAGGGTGTAGCCATCGGGCGCAGACTTGGCGACATAGTCGGCGCCGATATTGCCGTTCGCACCCGGCTTGTTCTCCACCAGCACCGACACGCCAAACTGGTTGGATAGCTTGGTGGACACCAGTCGTGCGACCTGGTCGGTGGCCCCGCCCGGCGCGAACGGCACAACCAGGCGTATTGGCTTGGTGGGCCAGGCTTGCTGCCCGGATGCCAGGCCAGTCGCGGCCAGCAATGCAGATGCAAGCAAGAGTTTGAGGCTACGGCTGCCAGTGCTGCTGATGCGCTTCATGAGTCCCCTCCAGAGAGTGTTGCAGGCGAATCGAACGGCACTGCATGGGCGCCGTGCTTAAGTCTTGTTCAAGCTGGCGCTGGCCGAGCCGGCGTGCCCACCAGGTAGACGCCGCGGCCGCTTGCAATCAGGCGGCCGGACATATCCGTAATGCGGGATTCGGCAACGGCGAGCGTCGAACCGAGATTGACAAGCTGTGCCTGGGCGACCAGGTCGCCCGGCGTGGCGGTGCGGTGGTAGTCAACACGCAAATCAACTGTCGGAACGGCATGGCCGATGCGGGCGGCAATGGCGTAGTCGCAACTGCCGTCGACCAGCGTGGCCAATACGCCGCCGTGCGTGGCCTGGCGCTCGGGACTGGAGATGAGTTCTTCACGCCAGCGGATGCGGATGGTAATGGCATCGGCAGAGACGGATTCGACCGTCATGCCCAGCCAGCGATTGAAGGGCGAGCGGTCGATGACGGCCTGCAGCTGGACCGGGGTGAGGAGAACGTCGGGTTCGGGCGGCATCGGGCTGCGGTTGGATCCGTAGGATGGTTGGGCGTAAAGATCCTAGCCTAGTTAAGCAGTGCGCGGCAACGGTTTCCGGGAACTGGCCATCGACTCCACGAACCATTGACCGAGCTCAGGTTCCCGATTCTGGCTGCGCGCACAGTCAGCATGATTGACGTGCCTGCCGCCGCTGGGCCCGACGGAGCACTGCTGGCTTGTCCCTTCCGCCCACTACAAGACCGGAGTTCCCATGACCAAATCCCTCCTCCCCCTGCTCTTGCTGGCCCTGACTTCCAGCGTGTTTGCGCAAGGCACGGCCAACACCGACGCCGAAGGCCGACCTACCGTCAATCGGGGCGCCTCGCGCGAACTGGTGAGGCTATGCAATAACGAGGCGCGCGACAACAAACTGGCCGGGGCAGAGCGCCGGAGATTCATTCGCGACTGCGTGCGCGGCGATGGGGCGGCGAGTACGGCCGCCGCGTCCGGAGGCCCTGCACAAGGCACGGCCGCCACCCCGGATCCGGATGGTCGCATTGACCGTGAAATGGGCCAGGGCTTGACCCGCGCGCAAGCCAAGGCTTGCCGCGAGGAAGCCAATGCGCAAAAGCTGAAGGGCGCTGACCGGAGGCGGTATTGGGCTGATTGTTCGAAAAAGGCTCAGATGAAATAAGCAGCTGCACCCCTGCTCGGTCCCTTCCCTATGCTTTGCATCGGAGGGGCGGGGCTGGCGCAGCTTGGGCTGCTTCTGCAAGCCGGGTACGGGGCGCTGGTAAGCCAGCGTATGTTTTGGCTCTGAATGCTGCCCTATAACGCAATCCTTCTTCGCCACGGCGCGGGCTGCAAGCCTGCGCAGGCACACTTTCTCCGCACATCGTCCGCCCGTTTTCCTTCCCGCTATTGGCACCCTCTGAACTGTTCGCAAAGAACATTTTTGTGCGTTCCACGAACATCTGATGCTTAAAAAACTTGCAGTTTCCGATCTTCACTAATCATTGCCTCAATTCAGCATCAGGTCCATCTGACCAGATTTAGAATCGCTTCTCATTCTCACTGAAACAGGTTGAAGCAGATGGCCCGATCCGGGATTTTGGTTGCAGTCAGGCCCGAGGTCAGGCCCGTGGTGGAGGCAGCGTTGCAGGGGCTGGAGTTTCCACTGGAGTTCGTCCATTCGCTTGAAGATGCACGGCGCCTGGCCGAGCGCGCAACGCATCGGCTGGCGATGGGCACGCTGCAATTCGATGAGAGCAGGCTGTTCGACCTGCTGCCGATTACCCAGGCCGCAGGAACGCCGCTGATTGCGCTGAAACTGACTGAAAGCCATTTGCCCCCGTCCGTGGTGGATGCGTTCTTCCGCGCAGCGGAATTGATGGGCTTTGCCGGATGGATGGATGTGCACAAGATGAAGCAGGTGCACGGTTGGATCAAAGCGCATGCGGCGCTGCGACGCTTGATCGTGGAAACTGCGCTGCCCGGCTAAGTCGCCACCCGGCTGAGGCGTTGCCCGGCTTAGGCGTTGCGCGCTTGAGGCGTTGCGCGGCTGAGGCGTTGCGCGAAGTCGGTCGGTTCAGCGATAAACGCGAAAGCGACCCTGGCTTGTAATTGGCCGGCTCCGCCTGCCGGGTTCGCTGTCCTTCGCCCTAGTCCTCTTCGGGGGCGCCTGTTTCACCCAATATCCCGCAGCCCAGCGCAGCCAGCAAGCCATTTGCAACGCGCGCGCGATTCATCGCGCCCCTGCCCATTTCCGCCACCACGCCCTGCACGCCGTGCAGCATGTTGGGAAGGAAGCAGGCATAGGTCGGGTTTTCGCCGGTCAGGCCCGGGCACCACGCGCCGAAGTGCTGCGGCAGGTCGTGCGCGGCCATTTCCATTTCATTCAGCCGAGCGCACACCTGGCGCATGCGAATCCGGTCGCGGATCCTGTGCGGCATGTGCAACTGGCACGACAGCCCGCCACCCAGTGCGGGATGCGGCGTATCGACGACACGAAAGATTGCGCGCCGGCGCTTGTCCTGCGGCACGCCGGGGGACAGGTCCACCTCAGCCATCACGCTGCGACCGCGCGCCACGCACACGCTGAAACCGGTCATGTCATCCGCCTCATGCTTGAGCTCGCGCGCATTCCACAGCGACCTGCCGCGTTCGGCCGGCCACTCGCGCAGCGAACGTCCCACGCCGCCCACGATCGCTTCCGGCCCCAGCAGCACTGCCGCCATCAGCAAGGGAACCTGCAAGGTCTCCCATGAAGTTTCACCACGATAGAGCGTCACGCGTGCGCCGATGCGCAAGCCATGGTCTTCGTCCAGCGTCATGGCAGCCAGGGCCGCCATGCGGTTTGCTTCGCAAATCAGGTGCTGGTCATCATAGGGCAAGGCGATCGAGGCGGACAGGCGCACCGTCATGCGCAGCACGGCGGCAATCTGCAATTCAAAGGAGAGATCGAATTCGCCAGACACGACTTCGATGTTCGCTTCATAGTGGGAGAACTTCGCCACAAAACCCGCAGGAACAGGCTTGATGTCGAGCGCATAGGGCGTCAGCAATTGCTGCAGACGGGTCAGGGGAACGCCCAGCGGTTCGTAGGAACAATCCTGAATCATGGAATAGCCTTATGTCGTTGCATGGGACGGCGTTGCTGCGTCCCGGCCAAGCGCGCTATGTTCCCCAACCAGGCGTTGCGCGCGACCTTTACTGCGGCACGACGACTACCAATGAAGCACGGCGGGAATTACCTGCGAAGACTGCCGAGATTATCCATCGTTATCGCGCGCCTTGCATGGCAGGGCAACCATATTTTGGAACGGTTAGTGGCCATCACTAAGCGGTGTTCGATAGACGTTGGAAACGGCTCGCAGTGCTCGGGTGCATGCGTGCACGCGCGAAATTCGTGCATCGAAGCAGACCGCCCTGCACCTGCATCAAGCCACTGCGCTTCAAGCCATTGCGCTTCAAGCCATTGCGCTTCAAGCCGCCCTGCATCAAGCACCTGCATCAAGCATCCTGCATCACGCCACCATTGCTGCGCGCGCCAGCGCCGGCTCAGGCACACGCACCACATTGACCGCCTCGCCAAACACTTCCTGCACCAGGGGCAGCATGTGCTCGTGATGGCTGAGGAAAATCACTTGCGTCTTGCGGCTCAGTTGCGCAAGCGTTTGCAAGCCGGCGCGGGTGCGCAAATCATCGAAGTTGACGAACAGGTCGTCGGCGATGAAAGGCAAAGGCGTCGACTGGCCCAGCTGCAGTTCCAGCGCAGCCAGGCGCAAAGCCAGGAACAACTGGTCACGCGTGCCTTCGCTCATGCCATCGATGCCAACTGCAACGCCATTGTCGCGCAGGCCGGTGAGCTGGTACTTCTCCTTCTCGAAATCCACCGCCAGCCGGCTGAAGCCTTTGAGGGTCAAGTCGCTGAAGATTTCGCCAGCGCGCGCGAGCAGCGGGCCCTGCTTGCGTTCGCGATAACGGTCTATGGCCCACTTCAGCAGCACGCCGGCTGCCGCCACCTTCACATAGCGTTCGCAAGCTTGCGCCATGTCGGACAAGGCTTCCTGGCGCCGGGCTTCGGCATGGGCGGCGTCGGCGGCGCCCGCAATCGCGTCCAGTACCTGGCGCGCTGTCACGCATTGCTCATGCAGTGTCACTTGCGTCGCGATGCTGGCGTTTTCTTCTTCCGACAAGGTTTGAAGCTGGCCAGCAACGGCGGACAAATCCTGTTCCTGCACTTCGCTGCCGATCTGCGCCAGCGACAAGCCATCGCCGGTATCGAGCAGCTTGTCTTTCAAGCCCGCGATGCGTGATTGCAGTTCGCGCTTGCGGTCGGCCATGCGAACCAGCGGCGCCAGTGCCTCGGTTTCATGCACGCCGCCCAGGGCAAACAGGGGCGCAAGGCTGCGCCGGGCGCTTGCCACGTCGAGTTCCGCATTGAGCACCAGTTGCTGTTCGCGCTCCAGGCTTTCGCGCACGCCTTCGGCCCGGGTGCGGGCGGCCTGGTCGGCCTGCAGCCGGGCGCCAAGTGCATGCGCAATCGCGGCTGGCTCCAGCGTTTGCAGCGCGGGATCGATGGCCGCGGCCAGCCTGGCGGCAGCCAGCGCAAAGCGTTCCAGGTCGGCATGCATGTCGTCGATGCGCTCGGTACGGATCTGGCGTGCCTTGTCCAGCCTGGCCTGCATCTGGCCGATCATGGCGACGGCTTCTTCTGCTGCACTGACCGAATCCTTGAAACGCTCCAGCTTCACGCGCGCCAGTGCCTGTTCCCACTGCTGGTGCCAGGCGTCGCGCTGCTTGCTGCTGTGTGCGGTAATTCTTTGCAGCTCGACCAGTTCCGCACGGCCGCTGGCAAGCTGGTCGGCCCAGGCCTGGCGCTTCCCATGGGCCGCTTGCGTTGCCGCCAGTTGCGCACGGGCGCGGGCCAGCAGGTCGGACGTGGCTGCATCGCTTGCGATGGCCGCGCCCGAAAGCCGCAGTTCCGCGCGCAACAAGTCGAAGGCTGTGGCCGCTTGCGCTTGCTGCGCGGCCAGCTCTGCTTGCCGGGCCTGGAGATCGGCGGCGCAGGACAGTGCGGCACTGCGTTTGAGAAGCCATGCGGCCATGTCGTCGATTGCCATGCCGGGCAAGCCAGCCTGTTCGCACAATGCCTTCCATTCGCTTGACAGCGCATCCAGCGCAGCACAGCAGGTTTGCGCCGCTTTCTCGCGCTGCTGCAATTCCTGCATTTCCTGTTGCAGCCGCTGCTGCAGCCCGAGCAAATGCGCGGATTCCGACACTGAACCCAACTGGCTGTCCACCAGTTCATCAGCCAGTTGCATGCCTTCATCCAGGCCGGGCGCGCCGGCGGCAAGGTCGAGCTCGCCAGTCTTGATGCGCAACCAGGCGTGGTCGCGTTTGCCGCGCGCCTGCTTCACATCTGCCGCCGTCACCACGCGCCGCGCTTCCCGGAACTGGCTGATCTCAAGCTCGGTCAGCTCAACCCGGGCACGGGCGGCTGTCACGCTCTTGGCCAGCGTGCGCTTTTCCAGCGCCAGCTCCGCGCGCTCGGCGCGCAGCTGCGCCAGGCGCTCCTCGGCTGGCAGGAACATGGCTTGCAGCTCGGCGATGGGCTTGCGCCAAGGCGCGAGCGCTGCCAGGCGGGTCTCCACTTCCTGCGCCTGCGCAGCCAGCGCAGCGCCCGCCTTGTGCAACTGGCCTGGCGCCTGCTGCAATGCTTGCGCAGCCAGCAGGGCCGGTTCCAGGCCGGCGGATACGGCTGTCACTTCGAGGGCATCCAGGTCGGCTTGCACCCGCGCCAGTTCGGCTTCCTTCTTTTGCACGGAAGCGGCGGCGCTGGCGAACGCGGATTCAATCGCGCCACGGGTCTTTACCAGCTCTGCAATCCGGGCCAGCTCGAGCGGGCTGGGCATGGCTGCGCGCACGGACGCTTCATCCGTGGCCCAGCCCAGGTGCCCGGCTTGCAGCGCGATATCGGCCAGCAAGTTTTCCACTTCCTTCTGCCGCACTGGTAAGTCGCGCGCATGGTTGCCGTAGAGGCCCGCCATCCTGACCAGTTCCTGCACCAGCGGCGCGGCATCGAGCAGGCTGTCGCTGGTCACGATGGCGTCAAGCTGCTGCTGCAGCGCCTGCACTTGCGCGCGGCGCACTTCCAGCACCGGCACGGCGCGGTCCAGTTCAGCCTGGGCACTGGCCAGGCGCTGCGCTGCATCCGCCGGAAATTCGACCACCTGGCCCAGGGCAGCCAGCGCCACTTCCAGTTCGTTGAGCGCCGCAAGGTCGAGCCCGGTGCGGCGCACGCGTTCCAGGCGGATGCGGCGGGTCTTCAAGTCTTCGTAACGCTGCTTCTCCGCTTCCAGTTTGGCCAGTGCCTGCTCCAGGCCGGCATGGGCGTCGGTCCAGGATTGGGTGCGCACGCTTGCATCCTGCACCGCGCGACGCGCTTGCTCGAATTTGTCGAGTGCAATGTAGTAACTGCGGTTGGCGGATTTGCGCGCGCCCCAGATATCGTCGGCTTCCTTCCTCAAGGCAGTTAATACGTTGCCGAGCGAATCGATGCCGGCTGCAGACTGGAACAGCATCTGGCCCAGGTTGCTCGAGGCATCCAGGATTTGCCTGCCGCCCTTGAGCATGGTGCCCAGGTCCATAGCAAACATCTGCTCGAAGGCATCGCGGTCGATATTGCCGAGCAAGCGTTGCAAGGCATTCGCCGCGAGTGGCTGGTCGGCCGGCGTGCGCAAGCTGTTGCTGCCGCCCTTGCTCCTTTCGAAAGGCAGCACGCCCAATTCATATTCAGCCACCGCGCCCAGCCGCAATTCGCTCAAGGGGTGGCGAAAGGCCAGCGGCGAACGCATCGGTATGCCAAACAGCAAGTCGCTGATGGCGCTGCGTATCGTCGATTTGCCCGCCTCGTTGGGACCCACGACGAAGTGGAAATCGTGACCCGGCGCGGGCCGGAATTCGAGCGTCTCGCCGGCAAATTTACCGTAGCGGATCAGGTGCAGTGACTGCAGTCGCATCTTGTCTCCTTGTTCCTGTTGTGGGTCGCGTTACGTCGCGGCGCCGGCAATGCTCAGGCCTCGGCCAGGTAGGCCAGCAAACCGGGCGACACGGTGCCCACCAGCTCGCTGAACCGGCCTTCGCGCAGCGCCTGCAATTCGGGTGACTGGGCAAACAGTTCATGCGGCAGTTTTGCCAGGAAGGGGGCAAATTCCTGCTGCAATTGCTGCAGCAAGTCGGGATCGTGCTGCGCTTCTTGCAGCAGCGCGTGCAAGTCGGCGATGGCGTCATGGCGCTCGCCCATTTCCTGCTCGCTTGCCAGCGGTGCAGTTTCAACGCCGACCTTTTCCAGCCATAAGTGTTCATTGCCGATGGCGGCAATCGTGGCCAGTACTTCTGCGCGCAAGCGGGCTTCGCTGCCGAACAGCGTTCCGTGGGCGGCACTGCGACCATGCAGCACCAGGCGCACTGCATGCGGCTTGCCAGCTGCTGCCTGCACGATGTCATCGAGGGCGCGCGCGGTGGCGGCAATCACGTCTTCCAGGGTGGCGCAGGGCGCTGCATCCACCCTCACCTCTTGCCAGCGCAGTACGTCGACCAGCACTTGCTGCACATCGACGCGGCCATCTTCAACCGTGACCAGCACCGCGCCCTTGGCGCCCTGCTCGCGGATATTGCGGCCCTGCAGGTTGCCGGGAAAAACAATGGTCGCGCTGCCTTCCCAGACCTTGAAATCGTGAACATGGCCCAGCGCCCAATAGTCGTAACCCTTGGCATGCAATTCATCGATCGAGCATGGCGCATAGTTCAAGTGCACGCCGTAACCGCCGAGGCCGGTGTGCAAGACGCCGATATTGAAATAGCCGGGCACCGGTTGCGGATAGGCGGGCACCAGGTTGGCCGTGGTGGCCTTGACCTTGAAGCTGTGGCCATGCAGCGCAACCTTCAGGTCGTCCAGCAAGCATGTCTGTGGTTTGCTGGCGGAAAAGGCGGTGACGTTGTCAGGCATCAGCAAGCGCTTGGTCATCTCGTTTTCGGCATCATGGTTGCCGTACAGGACAAAGACTTTGATGCCGGCTTTTTTGAGGCGCCCCATTTCCTTGCAAAAGAAGATGCCGGTGTTGTGGTCGCGCCAGTTGCCGTCGTACAGGTCGCCGGCGATCACCATGAAATCGACTTGTTCGTCGATGGCACGGTCCACCAGCCGCTCGAAGGCGCGCCGGGTGGCATTGCGCAACAACTCGGCGGGCGCGTCAGGATAGGCGCTCAGGCCGTAGAGCGGGCTGTCTAGGTGGACGTCGGCGGCGTGTATGAATCGCATGGTTTTCCTTGTGCTGCTGGTGTTACGCGCTGTAGTTACATGCTGTGGTTGCGTGCTGTAGGTACGTGCTGTCGTTACGTGCTGTAGTTACGTGCTGTAATTTGTCCGGCGGTTGTCGCCTGCTTTGGAAATATAGTCACCGCCGGGCGCAGGGCGTGAGCCCGGCGCGAATGCTTCCTGCATGCGCCTATTGTCCACGCAGCCGGTCAGACAAGCCGGAAGCACGAACCGTCCTGGTGCCCACAGCCGTGGCCAGCGCGCCTTCGGATGCCACCACGACCAGGCCTTCGCGGGCGCGGGTGACGGCGGTGTACAGCAATTCGCGGGTCACCACGCGCGTGTCGCGGCCCGGCAGGATAGCCATCACCCGGTCGAATTCCGAACCTTGCGAACGGTGCACAGTCATGGCCCAGGCGGTTTCGTGCTCGGGCAGGCGCGATATGCCGATCGCTCGAAACCCCAGTTCACGGTCCGGGAACATCACCATCAGCTGGCCGTCGCCAGCGCGCAAGGCGATACCGATGTCGCCATTGAACAGGCGCAAGCCATAGTCATTGCGCAGCACGATGACCGGCCGGCCGACGAACCAGCCCACTGGCGCGGCGCAGCCTGGCAGCCGGTCCCGCAAGCGCGCCGTCACGGCAGCATTGACGCCGCTTACGCCGCGCTCGCCGGAACGGGTGGCGCACAGCACGCGGAATTTCTCGAAGGCTTCCAATACCGTGACCGGCGATTGCTCTTGCTGCTGGACGATATCGGCATACGGCAGGAAAGCGTCCACGGCCATGTCAAGCGCAGCGGCAGGCAAGGCATCGCCTTCCCCTGCCAGCCAGCGCACGCCAGCCGGTTGTCCATGCAATTGCGCCACCTGCGCCCCGTGCCGCTGTTCCTGCTGCTGCAGCCATTCCACCGTTTGCGCCTGCTGGCCGACGACGATCAGCGCCGCCAGTTGCCCGATCGCGGAATCCTGCGCGAAGCGGTAATTGCGGCTCAGCCAGACTACGGCATCGCGAATTCCACTGGCGCGTGCATCCGCTGCCGGTTGCACCAGTTGTTGCGCGATGCCGGTTGCCCCGGCAATGGCGCCGATCACCTCCTCGCTCAAGGCTGGATTGGCGCTCAGTTCAGAAAACACGGCGCCGGCTTCCACCGCCGCCAACTGGTCCTTGTCGCCCAGCAGGATGATGCGCGCATTGCGCGGCACGGCGTCGAACAGGCGCGCCGCCAGCGCCAGGTCCAGCATCGAGGCTTCATCCACCACCAGCACATCGTAGGGAATCGGTCGCTGCGCATCATGCCGGAAAACGCCGGGCGAAGGCGTCACGCCCAGCAGGCGATGCACGGTGAACGACTCTTTCGGGAAACGTTCGACCAGCGCCGGCGGAATCGCAGCCGCGCGCGCATTCAGCGCGGCCAGCATGCGCGCGGCGGCCTTGCCCGTGGGCGCAGCCAGCGCTATCCGGCAGCCGGGATTGTCTTGCAGCAGGCAAGCCAGTATGTTGGCCACGGTGGTGGTCTTGCCTGTGCCTGGTCCGCCGCTGATGATGGCCAAGGGACGCAGCAAGGCCAGCGCGGCGGCGATTTTTTGCCAGTCGGCCTGCCCGCTGTCGGCGTCTTGGCCGCGATTGAAAAGCTGGTCCAGCAAGGCGCGGCTGGCGGCAGATGGTGGCGCCGGTTGCCAGTCTGCTTGCTGCAAGCGCCCTGCCAGCGATTTTTCAAACGCAAAGTATTTGTGCAGGTAAAGGCGGTCCGCCGCATCCAGCACCAGCGGATGCGCGCCGGCGTCGGCCGGCGTGCCAACCACGCCGCTGTCGCGCAGCAGCGCACGCCAGGCATCCAGCCCGGCGGGCATGTCCGCTTGCGGCGCTTGCGCCTCAGGCAGGGCCAGCGCTGGCAGCGCGTCGATGTCCTCCAGCGCCGTCGCGAGTTCGTCGCTTGTTTGGTTGCCTGCAATGTCGGCCAGCAGCGCGCAAACATGGCCGCGGCTGGTCGCATGGCTGGCATGCCAGGCGGCGCGGTACAAGCGCTGCAGGCTGTCGCGGTCAAGCGCCGCGCCACGCGCCTGGGCCAGCTTGCGCGCCCATGCGGTGACGCGCATGGCAAACCCGCTGGCCAGCAAGGCGTCCGGATCGGGCATGTCGGTCACGCTCATGCCGCCTCCGTTGCCGCGGCGCCCAGCAGGCGTTCCAGGGCCTGCACGAAGGCGCGCTCGGGCCGGTCGAAAAACACGCCGGGCCGCGCCGGCCGGGCCGGATTCCAGCCCGCTTGTTGCCAGCCCGGGCGCACGCCGCGCACGAACAGGTAATAGACGCCGCCGAAATGACGGTCATAGTCGTAGTCGGGCAGGCGCAACGCCAGGTAACGATCCAGCGCCACGGTGTACAACAGGTATTGCAGGTAATAGCCATGCTCGGCCATTGCAGCCTGCAATTGCGCCTGGCCGTAATCGGCAGGCTCATAACCGAGATGGTTCGACTTCCAGTCCAGCAGCCAGTACTTGCCATCGTGCTCGAACACGAGGTCGATGAAGCCTTTCAAGTAGCCATCCAGGTTGGTGAAAGCCAGCGGCGGCAACTTGTAGGGAGACGCGTGGAGCAAGGCATTCAAGTCGTTGGCGCGCAAGCCTTGCGCCAGGAAATTGAATTCCATTTCCGCCATGCGACGCTTCCGGCCCAGGCTGGCCAGTTGCAGGCCGTGGCCAAGGTCGGTTGCCAGCACGTCGGCCAGCACATTGGTGAGCATGGCGCGGGCAATGCGGCCATCGACTTTGGCGGCGGGCTGCGGAAACAGGGCCAGCGCCTGGGCCACTGCATCGGGCCAGGTATCGGGCTTGCTGAAATCGGCCTGCTCGAATGCAGCATGCATGCATTCGCCAGCCTGGCTGCCGCGCGGGAACAACAGGATGTCATCCCGCGGCAAGCCAGTCGGCGGTTGGCTCGGCCGCAGCATGGGCGTGACGATGCTGGCATGCGCATCATGGTCGGCCGCCACGCTGTCGCCCATGCCGCGCGCGAGGCCCGAAAAACTGCTGGCGCGCCAGTCTTCTTTCAGGTTCACGCTGGACAAGCGCGGCGCCAGCGCCAGCAACCTGCTGCTTGCCTGCGCCGTGTGGCGCAAATCGATATCGAGCAACGGACGCAGGTTCACATGCGGGCAGGCAGTGGCCAGTGCTTCCCAGGATTGCCGGACCTGGGCCGCGCCCGGCGGCTGTGCATACCAGTCATCGGCCGGGGTACCGGAACTGTCGACCAGCCAGTTCAGCATGCAGCTGGCGCCCTGGTCGGTGTTGCCCTTGGAGCCGGTGGTGTAGGTGCCGGCCACCACATAGCAGCGATGTGAAGCGCGGGTCAGCGCGACATAAATCAGGCGCAGGGTTTCGGCATTGCTCTCGGCGCGCATTTTCTTTTTCGCGCGCTCCACCGCTTCCTTGTCGCAGGAAAAATCAATCACCAGGCGACCGTCATCTTCATGATATTCACGTCCATCCATGCCGCCGATGACGGGCGGGCGACCGTCGCAAAGATAAGGGCAGAACACGACTGGAAACTCCAGGCCCTTGGATTTGTGGATGGTCAGGATCTGCACCAGGTCGCGGTCGGATTCCAGCCGCAGTTGCGCCGCCTCGCCGGCGGATTCAGCCTGGCGCTGCGACTGCAGCCATTGCAGCGCCGACTCCGGCGTCAGCGATTGCTGCTGCGCCTGCTGCAAGGCTTCGCCGAGATGGCGCAGGTTGGTCATGCGGCGCTCGCCATCGGCGCGGCACAGCATGCGGCTGCTGACATCCTCGTTTTCCATGAACTGGCGGTACATGATGGCCAGGCCCTGGCGGCACCAGGTGTCGCGGTATTGCATGAAACGCTCGGACAATTCGGCCAGGCGGTTTTCGTCTGCCGCGATGCGGTCCAGTTCGGCGGCGCTCTTGCCCATCAAGGGCGTGGCCAGCGCCGCCAGCACCAAGCCTTGCCGGGCCGGGTCGAGCACGGCGCGCAAGACGGTTTCCACGTCAGCCGCATCGCCGCTCTCAAAGACGCTTGCCTGCGAAATTTCAATGCTGGACACGCCGCAGGCAGCCAGCGCCGCGCGGATTTTCGCGGCTTGCGCATGTGAGCGCACCAGCACGGCAATATCGCCCGGCGCCAGTGGCCGCGCATCCAGCATGATGTCGCCGGCAGCGCCGCAGCGCACCAGCCTGGCGATTTCACTTGCCGTGGCCAGGGTTGCGCGTTCAATCGCCTCGCTCCGTTGCAGCATGCTGCCCTCTTCATGCGGCAGCATCCACACCTCCAGGTCCGATGGCGGGCAAGTGTTGTCAATGAAAGGCAGGCGCTTTTTCGCGCCCAGGCCAACCGGATGGTAGGACAGGCCCGGCAGCATGAAGGCTTGCTGGTTGGTGCCAAACAGCGTATTCAGGGCGGCGATCAAGCCTTGCGACGAGCGCTGGTTACTGCCCAGCGTGCAAGTCAGCTTCACCGCCTGCCTGGCCTGCATATAGGTATGCAAGTCGGCATTACGGAAGCTGTAGATCGCCTGCTTCGGGTCGCCTACCAGGAACAGGCTGGCATCGGCGTTGCCATAGATGTTGTGGAAGATGCTGAACTGCAGCGGGTCGGTATCCTGGAATTCATCGATCAGCGCAACCGGATAACGCTGGCGCAGCGCCTGTGCCAGGATGCTGCCGCCATCTTTTTCCAGCGCCTGGTACAGGTTCACCAGCAAGTCGTCATAGGAAAGGATGCGCTTGTCGCGCTTGGCCCTGGCCAGGCCTTGCTGGCCTTCCTCAAGCAAGGTGCGGATCAGGCGCAGCCGCTGCAACTGGCAGGCTTGTTCCAGCTCGGCCTGCAAGGCTTTCAAGCCGCTGGCCAGCGCTTCGACATGGTCGAAAAACGCGTGCACCGGCGCGACCTGTTTGGCGCGGGCCGCGCCAGCCATCTTGGTCGCGCGCAGCGGGTTGATTTTCGCCGGCCAGGGGCCGGGCTCGGCGCAGGCGAAATAGGCGTCGCAATGCTGATAGGCCGCCTCCAGCACTTCCCGCTTGTGGCTGGCCAGCAGGCTTGCGCCGGCCAGCAATTCCCTGATGGCAGCGGCTTGCGCGAGCCAGGTCTGGCGCGCCGGCTCGAACAGCGCCAGCATGCGCGCCCGGACCGCCGGCGGATCAACCTGCCGGTCTTGCGGCCAGATGAAATTGGCTTTCGGCTTGCTGACATGCCGCCGCAACAGCTTCAGGTATTTTTCCGGCTTGTCCTTGCAGTCGAGAAGAAAGCGCGTGAAGCCGGCGTCGAGATTGCCGCCATCCACATGCCGGCGCCAGAAATCGTTGACGGCTTCGCGCAATTCGCGGCTGTCATCCTGCGTGATCTCCGTGGCGAAGGGCATGCCTGCCGCGAACGGTGTCTCGGACAGCGCGCGTTGGCAAAACGAGTGGATGGTGAAGATGGCCGCCTCATCGAAACTCTGCAGCGCCAGTTCGAGCCGGTTCACCAGGTCATCGCGCGGCTTGCCGAGCGCCTGCATCAGGCGTTCTGCCAGCTTGTGCAGGAAGTCGTCCGCCGCCGGCCCTGGCTGGCGCAGGCTGTCGAGCATGTCCACGATGCGGCTGCGTATGCGTTCCCGCAATTCGGCGGTGGCAGCCTTGGTGAAGGTGACCACCAGGATCTGGTCGACCGTCAATTCCTTTTCCAGCAGCAGGCGCAGGTAGAGGCCGGAGATGTTCCAGGTCTTGCCGGTGCCGGCCGAAGCCTCGATCAAGGTCGACAAGTCGAGCGCGCAGTCGTGGACGTTGAATTGGGCCGGGCTTGCAGGCGGGGTTGAGGCCGCTGTCGCGCCCGCGCCTGCATCCTCGCTGCCGTCTGGGGTGATGAATAGCGCTGCCAGTTGTTCCAGGCCAGCGGCGTCAACCGGCGCAGCCTGGCCACTTTCCATGTCGGGCACAGGACTGGCCGCGAGTTGCTCGATCCAGTCGCTATTCAACCCGGCGCTGGTATCGGCTTTCGTCCTGCTCCGGGTCGCCGGCTTGGTGCCGTTTTTGTCGCCCGGCTTTGCGCCCGGTTTCGTTGCGCCCGTCATCGCTCTTCCTCGTCAAGATAGTTTTTCATCGTGCCGAGGACGACGCGCGACGCTTCCTCGAATTCGCGGTCGATCGGGTCCGGATGCCCGCGCAGGGCAAGCGCGAATGCAGGCTGCCCAGCCTCGCTGCCGAGCCAGCAGCGGCGCGCCGCTTCAATGTTTTCTTTCTTCAGGTATTCCCAGGACGCCTTGGGGAAAAAATGCAGCGGCTGGCACAGGCCGCGTCGGTACAGGCCGAGCAGTTCGGCCAGCAATGCCGGCGCATCTTCTACCGGCCGCAGGCGCAGGCAGGCATCCTTGGCATGCCATTCGGTGACATGGCTGGGCGCGGCCGGGCAAGTGTTCAGGAACAGATGCGAGATCCAGGCCGCCAGCCGATCGCCGACACTGAGTTTGGCATAGCGATACCGCACCAGACCGGCGGCGCGCAGGTCGGCCAGGGCGCCCTCGACGACCCATTGCTCGCCAGCGAGTTCGATGCGGGTGCTGCCCGCTACGGTTGGCAGCACGGGTTCGGCCAGTCGCGGTCGCAGCAGTTCGGCGAAGCCGCACAGGGCTTCCAGTTCGTCTTCCATCAGCAAGCTGCCAACCGGGCCACCGGGGAATTCCAGGCCAGCCGCGGCCAGGACACGCGCCTGCTCCGGGTCCACGCCTTGCAAGAGTTGCGGCAACAGGCGCTGGCCCAGTCCTATTGCTGCCAGGTGGTCGGGCAGGAACGCTTCATCGTCGACGATGGCCTGGGCATCGTCGGCCAGCAAGAGTCGCATCCGGTGCCGCAGCAGGTATTTGCACGGGTTCTTGAAAAACTCGATCAGCTGCGCGGGCGACACGCTGCGCCATTCTTCCCCGGGCGGCGGCAAGCTGTGGTCGAAGAACAGGGGCAAGTCTTCGGCCACGCTTTCTTCATCTTCGTCTGCCTGCGCAG
Source organism: Paucimonas sp. (assembly GCA_028292545.1). Classification (GTDB taxonomy): domain Bacteria; phylum Pseudomonadota; class Gammaproteobacteria; order Burkholderiales; family Burkholderiaceae_D; genus Lacisediminimonas. Next base: position 15,825 of record JAQGMC010000011.1, on the reverse strand, counting down.
TCGCTTCCGGCACAAGCGCTGCGGCAACCGCGGGCCCTGAGCCAATCCCGGCTTGTTGTGCCGATGGCAGCCCGGCGTGCATCGTCGCAAGCGCCGTTGCAGCGGCTGCTGCGGCTGCGCGCCGGGCCTGCAATGCGGCGCAATATTCAGCATGGAAGCTGAACAGGCGGCCGCCCTCGCGCTCTTCGAAATAGCTTTCAGAAAACGGTTGCAGCGGATGTTCCAGCACCAGCGCGGCGCGTGCTGCGACCCGGCTGTCGCGGCTGCCGGGCTTGGCGGCGGTCGCGTCGGCCAGGTAGTCGAGCAAATCCGACACCAGTACCGAGGGCGGCAGCGCGGCATTGTCGCGGATGCTGCGGCCGGTATAGCTGATGTAGACCGCCTGGCGCGCAGCCAGCACCAGGTCGAGGAAGAGATTGCGCTCTTCCTCGCGCTTGTCGCGGTCGCCTGGCTCCTTCCTGTGCTTCATGAGGTCGAATTCGACCGGCCGGTTCAAGCCCGGAAAGGCGCCATCGTCCATGCCCAGCAAACACACCAGGTCGTAAGGCAAGCCACGCAGGCTGCTCATGGCGCTGAAGGTGACGCCGCCGGTGGGGGCGCCGCCGCGCGTGGGTTCGTCCAGTGCATCGGTGAGCGCAGCGCGCACCACGGCCAGTGGAAATTCCTGTTCGCCGCCGGCTGCCATGTTGTCGGTGAGCGCCACGATAGCATTGCGGGTGGCGGCGAGATCTGCCAGGTTTTCCGCATCGACTTGCAAGAAATTGTCGGCCATGCCAAGCAAGGTTTCGCGCCAGTCAGCAGGCGTGGCGTCCTGGGACAGGCGCGTTTCCAGTTGCGCCAACTGGCGCAGGAACCAGTCCAGCGCGGCCAGCACGCGACTGTCGCTGCCCTCGACATTGCAAGGCGCGGTGAGGCCGGCGAAGGGATGACCGGCATCGCCCGGCAAGGCATAGCCGAGGAAAAGCCGCGCCAGTCCCTCGCCGAAGGTATGGCGCTCAGAAGCCGGCGCGTTGAAGCGCTGGCGCTGCGCACTATCCAGCCCCCAATGGGTACGGGTGGCGGGCAGCCAGGCGAGGATCACGTCCAGGTCGGCCGGCGCCAGGCCGAAGCGCGCGCCCACCAGCGGCTTTTGCAGCAGGCTGAACACGGCGCTGGCGTAGTAGCGCGAGCCGGCAATGGACAGCAGTTCCAGCAAGGCGGCCGCAACCGGATTGACCGTGCTGGCCGGACGACCGGTTATGCGGTAGGGAATGCGGCGCGTGCCGCTTGCGGTGCCGAACACGGCGTCGATCAGCTGGGCGGATTGTTCCAGGTCCGGCACGACCACCAGCACGTTGGATGGCGTCAGCGCAGCATCGTCGTTGAAACGCCCGAGCAACCGGTCGTGCAACACTTCAAGTTCGCGCGACAGCGTGTGGCAGCAGTGGAATTCAATGCTGCCGTCCAGCGCGAGGTCATGCACGCTGCCGGGCTCAAGCTCGCGCATGTCGAGCACGGCGGCTTGCAGACAACCCAGCAGCGTCGTTTCATCGGGCGTCATGAAGCAGGCTTCGTCGGATGCGGGTGCGCCAGCTTTCAACAGCAGTTCGAGGAAGCCACTGGTTTGCTTGCCCCACATTGCCAGCAAGCGGTTGCCGACTTCAAGATGTTCAGCCTTTCCCTTGGTGGCCAGGTAGCCCAGGCGTTTCGGGTCGACGATATCGAACCAGTATTCCTGGCACGGATTCTGGATGTAGAGATGGATGTCGATGCGCTGGGCCAGCTGTGCCAGCATTTCCAGGTACATCGGGGGGATCGAGGGCAAGGCAAAGACGTGGATTTCGTCCGGTATGCCGGTATCCGCCAGCGTGGCGGCATCGAGCGCCATCAACTGCGGCCCGAAATCCTGGAACGGATGGCGCTGCGGCAGCGCCAGTTCGCGCGCCAGGCGCTGCCACAGCGCCAATTGCCAGGCCTGGTCGGGATCTTCAACATCGCGCCCAAGGCTGACCGGGCGGCCTTGCATCCATGCTTCCATCCAGCCGGTGCGGTAAGTCATGTACTTGTCGAACACGGCCGCGATGCGCTGCGCCAGGTCGTAACGCATTGCGGCATCGGCCTGGGCGAGCCAGTTTGCCAGGCGCGCATGGCTGGCAACGAAGCTGTCATCTGCCAGCGCGGCGTAAATGCGCCAGACCAGCGATTCCGTTGCCAGCGGCGAGCGCCCGCCGACCTTGGTCAATTTCGCAACTTGCGACCACAGCCATTGCGCGAGGAAAGAAAATTCCACATTCGCGCAGATCCCCATGCTGGCGGCCAACTGGTTCTGCAACAGCGTGCGCATGCCTATGCTGGGCACCAGGATGTGCCAGGGCGTAAAGGGATCGGCGAAGCGGCGCGCCTGCAGCCGGTCGACCAGGCTGGCCAGCAAAGCCTCGGTGCGGTTGGAGTTGACGATATTGAGCATGGGCGCGGCCGCAATCTCCTGTTATTCATTCGTTATCGATGCGCGGCCCGCTCACCAGGCAACCAGGCGGAGGGTGCTCTGAGGTGCGCATTTCGCCAGGCAGGGCAAGGCTGCAGTGGCCTTGCCGCCGAGGATCGACGGCCGCCACATTGTCGCCGCTGGCGCGCGAATCGGCCAGCGCCACGCGCGTTTTCGGCCGACACGATAGCGCAATCATGCCGGCTGCCGGGCTCACACAATGAGCCTGTTGCTGGCGAAATCGCAAGACTGCGCCTTGCCGCGCGCGGGCCCGCCATGCCATCATTGCCCGTGCTTTGCGGATTTGCGAATTCGACATGGGGTAGGCGATGAGCGTGATGGACCGGATTTACCAGATCGACCAGATCCTGGCCAACCGCGCCTGCGTGACCAAGCAGGATTTGCTGGACCGGCTGGGTGTGTCCTGGGCAACCCTCAAGCGCGACCTGGCCTACATGCGCGACCGGCTGAATGCGCCCATCGTGTTCGACCGCGAACTCGATGGCTACCGGTTTGAAAAAGAAGGCCAGCGCATCGGCCAGCAATATGAATTGCCGGGATTGTGGTTTTCAGCGGCCGAAATCCATGCGCTGATCACGATGCAGCACTTGCTGGCCAAGCTCGATACCGGTGGCTTGCTTGGCCCACACATACAGCCGCTGCTCGCACGTTTATCCGGCCTGCTCGGCACTGCCGACAATCCAGCCGAGGAAGTGGAAAAGCGGGTGCGGATCCAGACTGTAGGTGCGCGTGAATTCCACCTCGACCATTTCCAGACTGTCGGCTCGGCCCTGCTGCGGCGGCGCCGGCTGATGATCCGCTACCACGCCCGCGGCACCGATACGGTGACCGAGCGCGAAATCTCGCCACAGCGGCTGGTCTACTACCGCGACAATTGGTACCTGGATGCCTGGTGCCACTTGCGCGATTCACTGCGTGCCTTTTCCGTGGATGCGGTGGTGAACGCAGAAATCCTCGAACGGCGCGCGCGCGATGTGGCCGAAAAACGGCTGGATGAAGAGCTGGGCGCCGGCTATGGCATATTTTCCGGCGCCGAGGTGGCATGGGCAGAACTGGTGTTTTCGCCTGAGCGGGCACGCTGGGTGGCGGCCGAGCGCTGGCATCCGGCCCAGGTTGGCAGCCTGCAATCCGATGGTAGTTACCGCCTGCGCCTGCCCTATTCCGACGTGCGTGAATTGATGATGGACATCTTGAAGTATGGCGGCGAATGCCAGGTGGCCAGTCCGCCCCAGTTGCGTGAACTGGTCTTGCAGGAATTGCAGCGCGCGCTTGCAGCCTATGGCAAACCGGCGCCTGTGGCCGAGAAGTCTTCCCCGGCGCGCAGGATACGCAAGGCGGCGTGAGCGCACGCAGGCCTGATTGCGCGCTGTCATCGATTCCCGGTCAACCGGAGAGGCCCTTCAAGCGTATAATCCCTATGTTCCGTGCCGGAGAAGTGCATCGCAGACCGAACTGCATCCTTCCCCTCCACAACGGGCCGCCCGGCCCAGGACGTTACCCCTGTTTTACCCGGCTTTTTACCCGATTGACGCTACATCGATACACCGATACAAGATTGCCCGACGCGACTTTGCATATCGTTCCCTCGCCAGCAGGCTTGACGGCCAACATCCGACGCTCGCTGCCTGCGCGTCGCCGCTCTGCAGAGCCCAACCCGAGGCTGCAAATTGCAGCAACTGTCCACCGCCTTCCTTGCAGCCCGGGAATGCGAAGGACGGCACCGTGCGAACCACAGCGTTGGCGCGGTTAACCTGGATCTAAGACATCATGGCAAAAGAAGAACTTCTTGAAATGGGTGGCACAGTCACCGAAGTATTGCCGGACTCGCGCTTTCGCGTCAGCCTGGAAAACGGTCACGAACTGGTTGCCTACACCGCTGGCCGCATGCGCCGGCATAACATCCGCATCCTGGCAGGTGACCGCGTGTCGCTGGAACTGTCGCCCTATGATCTGAGCAAGGCGCGCATCACTTTCCGCCACCTTGACAAGCAAGCGCCAACGGGCGCACCGCGCCGCCGCCGTTACTGACGGCCCTGCTTCTCAAAGCCCGGCATGGCGCCGGGAAATGCCCAGGCCGGCCACAAGGGCCAGCGACCGGGCATGCAGTTGTTAGTGGAAAGTGCCGCTCGTCAATTGCAAAGGCGAGCCCTGCACACCGGCTTGTGCCAGACGGCGCGCCACACCGGCAATCTTTTCTTGCAAGGCCCGGAAAATTTCTTCCGGCTTGGTCGGGGCTACCCGGCCTTCGCCCAGCGATTTCAACACTTCATTCGAAATAAAGCAGTCGCGCAGGCTGCCGCTGTTGCGGCTGTTGAAACGGAATTCAACCTGGACCTGGAAAGCAATGCCTTCGTTGGTGACGCGGGCGTTGGATTGGATCATGGGGCCTCCTCGATAACGAGATATGGCCGAAAAGTTCAAACAGGAATGGCTCTTGACGAGCTAGACGGGAGCGAATCGGTTCGGCAGGTGGGAAAACCAGGCGGGCTGGCGGGTGGTTCAACTATACCTGCCAAAGTCGCTGCGCCGTATGTTTATTTTTTGACACGCCGCTTGACAATTCTCCGCCCGCGCCGGGAATGTCCGGGCCGCGAACCCCTCTTAACCGAATTGGCTGCACAGTGCGAGCCGACCAACTGCTAGACCAACTGCTACACGATCATGGCGAAAAAAGACGAAGCACTGGATGAAGAAACCCTGGCGCTGATTGCCTGGTGCACCGAAGTCGAAGGCTTCCTGGTAGCCGCCGGCGCAACGATAGAGCACGCGCAGGACCATATCGAAGATGAGATCGAATGGTTCACAGACCAGTATTACGATGGGCTTTCGCCAGAACAGGCGGCAAAGGCAACGCTGGCCAATTGATCGCGGTCGCCCGCGGCCTGCATTGCTGGCGCCACTGCAGTGATCCTTCGGTTCAGTACCGGCGCGTACCGGTAAGCCGGCGTGGCAAACCGCTGGTCAGCTTGTTCTTGTGTTCAGGCAAAACCGATGCTACTGTATATGCATACAGTTATTCGGAGAACCGCAATGGATTTGCTACCTGGCATGCTGGTGGTGTTTGGCCCCCTCGTCATCATGGGCGTCGCGCTTTTAGGTGAAGCCTGCTTTGTGCGTGCGGGACGCGCCCCGGGTGGAAAACAGGGTGGCGCCAAACGCGGCCGTACCCGCGCTCACTTCGGGTAAAGCTGGTAGATCACATTAGCCAGGTCATCCGATATCAGTAGCCTGCCGCGCGCATCGGCAATTACGTCCACGGGCCGGCCCCACACCTGGCGCAAGGCCGGATCGGTGACAAAGCCGGTGACAAGGTCGGCTTCCGCGCCGGCATTGCCGGCGGCATCGAAGGGCAGGAAAGCGACTTTGTAGCCCACATTCAAGGCGCTGCAATTCCAGCACCCATGCATGGCCACAGCGGCGCCGTTACGAATTGACAGCGGCACATTGCTGGCCTGCAGGAAGCTGAAGCCCAGTGGCGCTGAATGCGCCGCAAATCCCTTGGAAGCGGGTGTCACCAGCGCGCAATCGAAGCTGGCGCCACCGCGGTTCAAATCAAAATCCGGCAACAGGCCCAGGTTGGCCATGAGCGGGTTGGCAATGGAATTGCAGAACGGCCATCCGTAATGCGCGCCGCTGACCACCGCCGTGAATTGCTCGGGCGGGTTGACGTCGACATAGGCCGGCATCAGCTTGCCCAGGTCGCTGGCGCCATCGCCATCGAGGTCGATATCCAGCGGCACCCGCACTTCATCGCGGCCGTTCACCGCAGCCCAGAGGGTAGCCGTGCCGGGCAGGAAATCCAGTCCCTCCGCATTGCGCAAGCCGCGCGCGAACAGGCGTCCATTTGCGCCGTCGGCGTCATATTGATAAATCGCGCCGCGCGCTGGCGTGCTGGTTTCGTCGCCCGCACAGGCATTGCAGCTGGATGCGATCGATACGTACAGCTTGTCATCCGGTCCAAGGGCGAGGTTCTTCAACTCATGCTGGTAGGTGCCACCCAGGCCAGGGCTGGACGAATCCGGCAGCTTGTCCACCACCGTCAGGCGCTGGCCGATGCTGGTTTGCCCGAAATCCCACATTGCCCGCGTCACCTTGTCTGCTTCGGCCACATAGAGCCAGGTGATGCCGGCAATGGAGCGGAACAGCATGTCATGCGGGCGGCGCATGCCGCTGGCGAATTCAAAGGCTTGCGGCACATCGTTGCTGCTCTCGCGCAGCAAGACGATCCTGCCCTCGCCCGGCACTGAAACCAGCACGTCGCCATTTGGCGCCAATGCCATGAAGCGGGCGCCATTCACCCGGGCCCAGACCCGGATGCCAAAGCCGGCTGGCACATTCAGCATGCGGTCGCCAGGCAGGTCCGCTGCCAGGGCAGCCGGCACCTCGACGACCTGCGCTGCCAACGGACCAAGGGCCGGCTGCGCCGCCTCCCCCCCGCCCGAGCAGGCTGCCAATGTAACCAGCACGCAAGATGCGAGGAGACAGTGCAGAAAGTGCAGCCCAGGTCTGCGGGAAACGAGGAAGAGGCGACGCATGGCGACATTCGACAAAGCGGGCGCACACCGCAAACAACGGCGGCGCCGGCCTTCCGATAGAGGTCGATAGCCGACCCCAAGTTTGACGATCCCTACTGATCTGGCGCAAACGAGGCGGCTTGCCAACCGGCAGTGCCGCCGATGGCCTCAACGCGAAACGACTTGCCGGGGATTGCGCTTGTGAATGGCTGAATTACTGGCTATGCCCAGCCAGTCTGTTCATCTTCTCGTATCGGTGCCTGCGCCTTGGCAATGGCGGGGCGCAAGCCAAGCGGGAAGCAAGCCGCTTGTCCCCGGGATTGGCCGGTGTGCAGCATCACACGCGGCTGTAGAGGGCGACTTCCGGGAAGGGAAACCGGCAGATCTGGCCGCGCAGCAGCCTGTGCAGCCTGCGCAGCCAAAGCATCGCGACGGCAGCTACATTGCAGACAGGCCGCCATCCACCATCAGCGTCGTGCCGGTGATGAACGATGCTTCGTCCGAAGCCAGCCACAGGATTGGCCAGGCAATCTCTTGCGGATCTGCCCACCGCCCCAGCAGCGAAGTGGCCTGGCGCTCGGTCTTCAATTGTTCGACGCTCTTGCCCCGCGCCTGGGCCCGGCCGACGTGGAAGTCGGTCAGGGTGGAGCCCGGGGCGATTGCATTCACCCGGACGCCATGCACGGCTTCCTCATGCGCCAGCGTGCGCGTCAGCGCCAGTTGGCCAGCCTTGGTGGCGTCGTACAGGCCCATCCCCTTGCGGCCGGTCTCGGCATAGCAGGACGACACGTTGACAATGCAGCCGCGTCCGGATTTGCGCAACAGCGGCAGCGCGGCGCGGCTGTAATTGGCCACGCCCACCAGGTTTACGCCCACCATCGCATGCCATTCTTCGGGCGTGGCGTCGGCCACGGCGGCATAGTTGCGCATGGCGGCATTGTTGACCAGGATATCGAGGCCGCCGAACTGCGCGCTGCAAAGCGCGACCGCCTCGGCTGCGCGGGCTGCATCGGATACATCCGCGACGAAGCCGACCACGCGCGCCACCGGCAGCTCGCGCAGCAGGGCCGCCACCGTCGCATCGAGCGCCACGCCATCCGCATCCACCAGCAGCAGGCTGGCGCCTTCTGCGGCAAACACGCGCGCCGTGGCAGCGCCGATGCCGGCGCCACCGCCGGTGATCAATGCAATGCGTCCTGCCAGCCTGTCCATTGCCGTTGCCCGCTTCAATTTGCCTTGGTGCCGGTTTCGCGGATCACGCGACCCCAGCGCGGAATTTCAGCGCGTATCCAGTCGCTGAATTGCTGCGGCGTACTGCCAATCACTTCGAATTCCATGTCGCGCAATTTGGCGCGCACATCCGGCAATTGCAGGATCGCGACGATTTCCTTGTTGTAGCGGTCGATGATGTTTTTCGGCGTACCGCCGGCGGCCAGGAAACCGATCCAGGAAGTCGCAATGAAATCAGGAAAGCCGGATTCGATCATCGTCGGCACATCCGGCGTGCTGGCAAAACGCTTTTGCCCGCTCGATGCGATAAGCCGCAAGCGGCCATCCTTGGCAAATTGCTGCACATTGCCAGGCACCATGAAAGCGGCTTGCACATTGCCCGCCACCAGGTCGGTCACGGCCGGCGATGCTCCCTTGTACGGAACATGGGTCAGGTTGACCTTGGCCGCCAGCTTCAGCATTTCCATCGTCAGGTGCGAGGCGCTGCCCACGGCAACCGAGCCGTAAGACAGCTTGGCTGGATCGGCGCGCGCCATTGCCAGCAAGTCCGCCACATTCTTCACCGGCAACGCGGTTGGCACGGCAAGATATTGTGGCGAAGTGACGGCCAGCGTGATCGGCGCCAGGTCCTTCAACGGATCATAGGGAATCTTGTCAAACAGGGTGACATTGATGGCCAGCGGGCCGTTGTAACCCACCAGCAGCGTATGCCCATCAGGCGCGGACTTGGCCACCATGTCGGCACCAATATTGCCGCCGGCGCCAGGCTTGTTTTCCACATACACCGGCTGACCGATTGCAGCCTGCAGCTTCTCGGCGACGATGCGCGCCAGCGCGTCATTGGTGCTGCCGACGATGGGCACGATGATGCGCACCGGCCGGTTCGGCGACCATTCCTGCGCCGCCGCCTGTTGCATCACGCCTGCCATTCCCGCGAAAACCAGTCCAGCCGCTATCCATCGATGCAGTTTTTCCATGCTGTCTCCTTGATGCGCCTGGCTGTTGCCAGGTCTGTGTGGCGGCCGGATCCCGGCTGGCGCACGAGGCGCAGCTGGGACTTGCCAGGGGTTCGGTGCAACCTGATTTCGTGCAGCTTATCGACCCAGGCTCAGATCGAATAAACCGGCTGGTTGGTCGCATCAGCCAGATGCTCGCGGGCCCAGGCCAGCGGATCGGCATTACGGTCCAGCAGCACGCCAGCCGCGCGCACATGCTGCATCGTTGCATTCAGCGCCGGTGGCTCAATGCCCTGCTCCAGTCCATTTGCCGCTTCATACAGCATGCGCCGCGCCATGACGATTGCCTTGTCGGTCGGCAGCAGGCGTTCGGCTTCATGATTCTGGATCGGCCCCATGCTCTCTTGCAGCGACGCATCCTGCACTGAAAAACCGAAGATGCCGCTGTAGGCGCGCTTCTCACGCTGCGCCACGCGATCGATCAGGTAGTCATTATCCTTGTTGGCTTTGGGCCGGAAGCTGCCCGGCTCATATTCGCAATGAATGCCGCGGCCTTGCTGCAAGTCGCTTCGCTCTTGCTCGGAGAGCGGCTTGTCTGTATGGAAGTTGATGCTCCAGGCCCAGCAGCTATGGTCGTCGATCGGCACCCAGGCATGGCCGCCCAGCACGTGCTCGCCGAACGGTGGTATCAGTGTGAACCAAGGGAACAGCCACTGCGTGACGCGCCAGTAAAAGGTGTCTTCGTCGCCATTGCGGCGGCCGAACATGGACAGGCCGAAGGGCTGCTTCTCGATGGTGAAGATGACGTTGCCATCGGCCTTGATGTACTCCAGCGCGCGCGTGCCGCGGTGCATCGGGTCATTGTCGACTTCGTACTTGTGCACATAGGAGACATGGGCCGTGTCGATGCCGCCTTCCATCGCTTGCAGGTAATTGCATTCCTGCAGCCGCTTGGAAATATAGACATGGCTTTCGGGTAGCGTCGCCCATTCCAGTTCGGGCGGGGCCGGCATCTTGTCCGGCGGCCCCATGTAGGCCCAGACCAGGCCGGCGCGTTCGACGCAGGGATAGCCGGTAATGCTCATGCGGTCGCATACCTGCGGCGCGGAAGGCACGTCCACGCATTTTCCGTTGCGGTCGAATTTCAGCCCGTGATAGGAACAGCGCAAGCCATTCTCTTCATTGCGGGCAAAGAATAGCGACACGCCGCGATGGGAACAGAATTCGCCGACCAGTCCTGGCCGGCCTTCGGTATCGCGAAAGGCGATCAGCTTCTCGCCCATGATCTGCACCCTGACTTGCGGGCCATCTGGTTCGGCGATTTCGGATGACGACAGGATCGGCACCCAGTAGCGGCGCATCAGCGCGCCCATTTTTGTGCCGGGGCCGGTGCGCACCAGCGTTTCTGACATTTCCTTTTCCATGCTGCCTTTGTCTCCTGCCTCTGTCGGGTCGTTGTGGCCTGTCGTTGCGGCCTGTCTTTGTGCATGCCTGTTGCCTGCTCGCCGGCTGCGTGCCGGTTCGCCGCTCCATCATGCCTGATTCATTATACAAACACTACTCGAACTGCGGGATAGGGTTTGCGACGCCGCAACCGCCAGCTCAGGAGAGCATGACCAGGATGAGCCCGATCGCCGCCGGCAGCGCCTGCACGAACAGTATCTTGCGGCTGGCGGTGATGGCGCCGAAAACGCCGGCAACCAGTACGCACAGCAGGAAGAATTTGACCACCGCCACGCCAGCCGCGCCAAGCACCAGGCCCCAGGCCAGGCCGGCTGCCAGGAAGCCGTTGTACAGCCCCTGGTTGGCGGCCAGCGTTTTCGATGCGGCGGCAAACTCCGGTGTCAATCCGAATGCGCGCCGGCCGCGCGGCGTAGTCCACAAAAACATCTCCAGCACCAGGATGTAGACGTGCAGCAGGGCGACCAGTGCGACAACGACGATGGCGGCGGTGGACATGTTCTTTTCCTTTTTGTGCGAACGCGGACCGCCCTCACAATAAAGCCTGGCGCGCGTCCCGGCAAGCAGCTAGCCCCGCCCCGTACCGGCCGCGCCGGCCTGTTACGTTTTGCAATCGGCCTGCCGGCAAGCCGCTGCCTCGGGCATACTCCCGGCGGGAAGCGGTTGCAGGCAGACTTGGGGATAAAAATGGAAACCGGAATCGCTGGCGCCATGCGCCACAGGCAGGGCCATGCCGCTGCTGCGGCGCGTTCATTTGCAAGCAGGAGCAGCAAGCTGCTGGCAGGCGCCTGGCTGGCTTGCGCGCTACTGGCCGCGCTGCCAGTGGCGGCCGCCACGCTGGCCGGCAAGGTGGTGGCGCTGGACGATGGCGACAGCCTGGTGCTGCTGGACGCAAGCGGCATCCGCTACAAGGTGCGGCTGGCAGGCGTGGATGCACCCGAGCACCAGCAAGCCTTCAACCGGCGCGCCAAAATTCACCTGGCGCAAATCGCCCTGCACAAGCAAGCCATCGTTGAGTGGAACAAGCAAGACCGCTACAACCGCATGGTCGGCAAGCTGCTGGTCGACGGCCAGGATGCAGGGCTGGCGCAAATCGAAGCCGGCCTGGCCTGGCATTACAAGGCTTATGCGAACGAGCAGTCGCCACAGGACCGCGCCCGATATGAACAGGCCGAAGCAAGGGCGCGGCAAGCACGGCGCGGATTATGGCAACAAGACGCGCCCCAGCCGCCGTGGGAATTCCGGCGCGACAAGCGGCGCTGAGCCGCGCTGCCGCGCGCCGCATCTGGCCATGCCTCGAGCTGCCTGGCGCGAGGCTGCAGTAATCCGCGCTGCAAGCCGCTTTGCTGCATGGCGTATACTTCGCGCTCGCTGCCCGCCGCCGACGGGTGCCGGCATCCCCGGACTTTCCTTCACCCGTCATTGCGCCCCGCCCCATGGCCCTGAAATCCACCATTTACAAAGCCAGCCTGCAGATCGCCGACATGGATCGCGGCTACTACGCCGACCATGCGCTGACGATCGCGCGCCATCCTTCTGAGACGGACGAGCGCATGATGGTGCGCGTGCTGGCATTCGCGTTGAATGCCAGCGAGTCGATGGTATTCGCCAAAGGTTTGAGCGACGAAGACGAACCTGCGCTATGGCAAAAGGACCTGACCGGCGCGATCGAGAAATGGATAGAAGTCGGCCAACCGGACGACCGCCGCCTGATGAAAGCCTGCGGCCGTTCACCCGTAGTGCTGGTCTACAGCTATGGCAGCGCCAGCGCCATCTGGTGGAAGCAGATTGCCGGCAAGCTGGAACGCGCGCGCAACCTGTCTGTGCTGCAGGTTCCGGTTGAAGCCAGCACCCAGCTTGCTGCGCTGGCGCAGCGCACGATGCAGCTGCAATGCACGATCCAGGATGGCCAGGTCTGGCTGGGCGACGGTGAAAGTGTCGCGCAAATCGAACTCACCACGCTCAAGCTGGCCACCGGCCAGCGCTGACAAAGCTGGTTTGCCGGCAAGGGCTTCAGGCCGCCTCGCGCACGCGCCCGGCCGGCAGGCTCTGCAACAGGGCATCCAGCGCGATCGATGCATGGCCCTGGCGCCACACCAGGTGCGTATGGGTACGCGACACCTTGGGCGGCAGCGCATGCACTTTGACGCCTTTGTCTGGCTGCACCACGCGCAATACCGAACGCGGCACGAAGGCGATGCCGCTGCCGGCCGCCACGCAAGCCACGATTGCATGATACGAAGCCAGTTCCAGCACCCGGTCCGGCACCACGCGCCCAGCGTTGAGCCAGGCTTCCAGCGTGCGCCGGTAGGAGCAACCATGGGGAAAGGCGATCACCGTGCTGCGCAACAAGTCGCGCGGCGCGACCACGGCGGGATAGCGCAAGGGCGTAATCAGCACCAGTTCTTCCTCGAACGCAGCCGCATGCGCCAGGCCACTGGCCGCATAGGGTTCGGATACAAAAGCGGCTTCAAGCTGGCAATTGAGCACGCGATCGATCAAGGCGCCGGTCGTGCCGGTGGCAAGTTCAATCGTGACTTCAGGATACTGGCGGTGATAGTCCGACAGCACGCGCGGCAGGCGCGTCGCAGCCGTGCTTTCCAGCGTGCCCAGCTTCAGCGTTCCCATCGGCACGCCGCTCCGCAATGCCGCCTCGGCTTCGGCCGACAAGGCCAGCAAGCGCTCGGCATAACCCAATAACAGGCGGCCTTCAGCAGAGGGACGCAGCACGCCCTTGTGGCGGTCGAACAGCGGGACGCCCAGACGCTCTTCCAGGTTCTTGATACGGGTTGTGATGTTGGATTGCACCCGGTTCAGCTGCGCTGCGGCCCGGGTCACGCCACCGCAATCGATGACAGCCTTGAATATCTGCAGGGAATCGAGGTCGATATTGCGCACGGCGCGCTCCATGAAAAGGTGTTGCTGACACTGGACAGTCTATCTCGATTCGAGAACGGTGCTTCTTGATTATTCATTTTTCGCAAACTGCAGCCTGGGCTAGACTGCAAGCCTGATCCGGCCACGGCCGTTGCAACACCAGCCCGCAAAATGGAATCCACACCGGCAACACCGAAGCCCGCCACCGCTTCCCCCGCCCTGCCCGGCCACGGCATCACGACCGCTTCCTGCGTGCTGGCGGGCTTGCTGGCGCTGGCCGTGGCAATGGGCATCGGCCGCTTCGCCTTCACGCCAGTGATGCCAATGATGATGGCCGACAGCGGCTTGACCATCGCCCAGGGCGGCTGGCTGGCGTCAAGCAATTACTTGGGTTACCTCGTCGGCGCGCTGCTGGGGCGCTACATCGCCGGCATGGAACAGAACGTGATCCGCTACGGCTTGCTGGTGACCGGTGTGGTGACGATGGCAATGGGCCTGCACCTGGCCCTGCCAGCCATGCTCGGATTGCGCTTTGCCGCAGGCGTGGCCAGCGCGCTGGTGCTGGTGGCAGTGTCTTCATGGACTTTCGGCATCCTCGCGCAGCGCCAGCTGGGCCACCTGAGTGGCGTGGTCTTCACCGGCGTGGGCAGCGGCGTCGCGGCTGCCGGCTTGCTATGCCTGGTGCTGGTCGCTGCCGGCGCGAGCTCGGCGACCGCCTGGGCCAGCCTGGGAGTATGCGCGCTGCTGGTGCCCTTGCTGCTGTGGCGGCGCTACGGCAGCGGCGTTCGCGCGGCGGCAGCCGGCAACCCCGCTGCCAGCCGGGCCCTGCGCTGGAGCGGGCTCAGCGCGCGCCTTGTTTTTTGCTATGGCGTGTTTGGCTTTGGCTATATCTTGCCCGCTACCTTCCTGCCCGTGATGGCGCGGCGCGCGCTGGAGAACCCAGCGCTGGTTGGCTGGGCCTGGCCCGTGTTTGGCCTGGCTGCTGCCATCTCCACATTATTTGCCGGAACGCTGGCGCGCCGCTATGGCACGCGCCGCAGCTGGATCGGCGCGCACCTGCTGATGGCAGCCGGCGTGGCGCTGCCGGCCTGGCGCGAGAATGGATGGACCGTCTTCATTGCCGCCATCTTCGTCGGCGCAACCTTCATGCTGGTCACCGTGTTCGCAATGCAGGAAGCCAAGCGCCTGGCTGGCGAGCGCGCTACGCCATTGATCGCCGCCATGACTGCATCCTTTGCGGCCGGCCAGATAGCCGGCCCCCTGTCGATCAGCCTGGGCCTTGGGCGCGACGGCGATTTTGCAACTGGCCTGGTCATTGCCGCAGCCTTGCTGGTGGCCAGCGCGGCGCTGCTGGCGCTGCCCGATGAGCCTGCCGCGCCGGGCGCTGCACCTGGCCACTGATATCTTTACCCCACCTTTTGATGGAGACGCCGATGCTGCAAGAATTCCCCCCGCTCGATCCAGCCACCGGCATGCCCGGCCCGGAGCGCATGCCGATGCTGCCTGAAGACGGGATGGACGAAGCCCAGAGAAATGCAGCGCAAGCCCTGATCGCCGGACCGCGCGGCGCCGTGTTCGGCCCTTTCATCCCGCTGCTGCGCAGCCCTGACCTGATGGACCGCATGCAAAAAGTCGGGGAATACCTGCGCTTTGGCAGCGTGCTCGAACCCGCCACCGCCGAATTCGCGATCCTGGTCGTGTCGCGGCAATGGGCGCAGCAATTCGAATGGTGCATGCATTACCCGCTGGCGCTGCAAGCCGGCGCCAGCCAGGCGGTGCTGGACCAACTGGGACAGGGCGCGCGGCCGCAAGACATGTCGCCGATGCAGGCCCTGGTCTATGACTTTTGCGAAGAATTGCTGCGCAACCGGGGTATTGCAGATGTGACTTATGCCCGCGCGCTCGAATTGCTGGGCGAGCGCGGCGTGCTCGAACTGACTGCCCTGGTGGGCTATTTCACATCGATTTCGATGGTGATGAATGTGGCACGCACGCCGCCGCTGGCCAGCCGCAAGGCGGGCCTGTTGCCGCCGCTGCCGCGCTGATTGCAGGCCGGGCCGGGAAAGCTCCCTCCCTTTCAAGGGGAGGGCGGGGGTGGGGATGGGGTTGGCACCTAACGGTAGGGATGAACCGGCGCCATTGAAGCAGGCACATTGCTTAACGCCCCTGCACCCATGCGTTGACCCCATCCCCACCCTAACCCTCCCCTTGAAAGGGAGGGGATACCGTAGCTCCGCTTGACTATGCAGGACCAATAAAGCTCCCTCCCTTTCAAGGGGAGGGCGGGGGTGGGGATGGGGTT
>JAQGMC010000007.1 GCA_028292545.1 Paucimonas sp. | reverse complement strand
CATCTGGTCCAGCTGTTCACCCGATATGGGAACGGCGAGCGTGCTCGACCGTTTTCGCCAGATCGATCCCAAGGTGTTGCTGACCGTAGATGGCTATCGTTACGGCGGTCGTGACTTCGACCGCATGACGGTGGTGCAGGCGATGCGCGCCGCTTTGCCGACCCTTGAACAGACGGTGCTGCTGCCCCTGCTCGATGCGAAGGCGCGCCTCGACGGCGCCCTCGACTGGCAAGGCTTGCTTGAAGCTGGTAGCGCCGGCAGCCCCGGCGGCGCAGGTGGCCCAGCAGCGATGCGCTTCGAACAGCTTGCGTTCGACCATCCACTCTGGGTGCTGTACTCGTCCGGCACCACCGGCATGCCCAAGCCCATCGTGCATGGCCACGGCGGCGCCTTGCTGGAAAGCTTGAAGGGGCATGCGCTGCACCTCGACCTGGGTCCGCGCGACCGCTTCCTGTGGTTCTCGACCACCGGCTGGATCATGTGGAATTCGCAGGTGACCGGTTTGCTGGTGGGCGCCACGATCTGCATCTACGACGGCAATCCCGGCTATCCCGACATGGGCACGCTGTGGAAATTCGCCGCAGAGGCGCAGCTGACTTTCTTTGGCGCTGGCGCTGCCTATTACGCCAACTGCCTGAAGGCTGGCATACAACCGGCGCGGCAATGCGACCTGTCGCGCCTGCGCACGGTTGGCGCCACCGGTTCGCCGCTGTCCGCCGATTGCTATGACTGGATTTATCGCGAAGTCGGACAAGACTTGCTGCTGGCCTGCATCAGTGGCGGCACCGACATCGCCGCAGCTTTCGTCGGTGCCTGTCCCAACTTGCCAGTCTATGCCGGGGAAATGCAGTGCCGCTGCCTGGGCGTGGCCGTGCATGCCTTCGATGAAAGCGGCCACGACGTCATCGATGCCGTGGGTGAACTGGTGGTGACCGAACCGATGCCCTCAATGCCGCTGTATTTCTGGAACGACCCGGGCAACGAGCGCTACCTGGAAAGCTATTTCGACACTTACCCGGGCCTGTGGCGCCACGGCGACTGGATCCGCATCACGCCGCGCGGCGGCGCCATCATCTACGGCCGTTCCGACACCACCATCAACCGCCACGGCATTCGCATGGGCACGGCCGAAATCTATCGCGTGGTCGAGGAACTCCCGGAAGTGCTGGACAGCCTGGTAGTCGACCTGGAATACCTCGGGCGGCCTTCATTCATGCCGCTGTTCGTGGTGCTGCGCGATGGCGACAAGCTGGATTTGAAACTGGAACAGGCAATTCGCGAGCGCATCCGCTCGCAACTGTCGGCGCGTCATGTTCCGGACCAGGTCGTGGTCGTGCCTGAGATACCGCGCACGCTGACTGGCAAGAAGATGGAATTGCCGATCAAGAAGCTGTTGCTGGGCACGCCGGTGGAAAAAATCGCCAACCCCGATGCGATGAGCAATCCTGGGTGCCTGGCCTGGTACCAGCATTACGCGGCACGCCGCGACGCCTAGCGTCCGCGCGGTTTCGGCTTGCCGGCCCTCGCCTGCGGCGTCGCGGCCGTCGCCGTGTTGCGTGCCGCTGCCGCCACCGTGGCGCAGGGATCGTCGTCTGACGTTGCGGCGTCATAAGCCGCAGTCGCCAGGATGCTCAAACCGGTCGTGGCCAGCGCCGCGCCGATGCGCGCCAGCGTGCCGGGTGAATCCAGGCTGGCCTTGGGCTGGGTCAGCGGGCCTTCGATGCGGACCTCGCCCGCCAGCGTCGCAATGCCCAGCGTGGCGCCACTCAAGGCATGCACCCGCCCACCCATTTCCAGCGTGTCGGAACGTAAGTCCACCTGGCCCGCCAGTAGCAGCTTGCTGACATCGCTGCGCATGCCGGCCAGGGTCTTGCTGCTTGCTATGCCGCGCACAAAGGGCAGGCTGGCATTGATGCAGGCCAGCTGCACCGCTTGGGCATTGCGCGCGGCCAGGGCCGGCATCAAGTCCACCAGCAGCGCTTCGGCTTCATGCGCCTTTTTCGAGTGCACCTGCATCGGTCCGATCGCAAGCGTGAGCGGCCCATCCAGGCTGGCGCCGATTTCCTTCCACGACTCGCCGCGTCCCGTGACGCGCGCCGCCAGTTGCATCTGGCCGTTGCTGACGATGCCGCTGCTGTCCGGGCGGCGCCGGAACCACGCTTGCAGCGACACATTGCGTGCCGCCAGGTCCAGGTCCATTTGCTTGCGGTGCGGATCCAGCGCAAGGTTGCCACTGGCGCTGCCGCCCAGCAGGCGGAATCGGGTGTCTTTCAACTGCAATCCCGCGGTGCCAGTCAGCACGCTGCTGCGCCAATCCTGCAATTCCAGTCCGCCACGCACGCGCAGGCGTTCGATGCGGGTTTCGATCCGTGCATCCACTGTGCGCATGGCGTCGATGGCGGCCCACGGCAGGCGCCGGGCCGGCAACAAGCCCGGGCCATGCGCGGCTGGCGGTGGAAGACCCAGGTCCAGCAGGGCTTGCGGCCAATCGAGCAAGGCAGCGCTGACACTGGCGCGCAAGCCCGGTCGCGCGGCACTGAAATTGATCGCGCCTTCGGCCGTCGCTGCCTGCTGGCCCAGCGTGAGGCGGGTGTCGCTGAAGCGGTGTTCGCGCCCGTGTCGCTGCAGCCTTGCAGCCAGTTCGAGCGGCACTTTCGGTACCGGCCCGTCCCAGCCGGTGAAGCGCTGCAGTTCAGCGAGTGATTCGGCCTTGAGCGCCAGCGCCAGGTCATAGCCCTCCAGGGCGGCATTGAAGGGCAGCCGGCCCTTTGCCTGCAAGCGGAAATGCTCACCCTCGAGCGTGACTTCGCCCTCTGCCGTGGCAGCCGGGGTGTCAAGGCGGGGCAGGGCGTCCAGGCGCCCGGAAAAACGCAGGTCCTGGCCATTGCGGCTAAGCTGGCCCGACAATCCCGATTTGCGCCAGGCCGGCCCCTCGGCCACGCGCAATTGCTGGACCGTGGTGATGGCGGGCGCCTGTCCGGGCTGCCTGTTCACCAGTTTCAACTGCGCGATCGAGAGCGAGGGCAGGGTCTCAAGGTCAATCGAGGGCGGGGCGCTGCCAAAGTCCCAGTTGCGTCGCCCTTGCCGGTCGACTTCCAGGTCCAGTGCCAGCGTTTGAGCCGATAACGCATGCAGCTCGATGCGTCCACGCAGCAATGCCAGCAGCGTCAGCCGCGCTTCAAACTGGTCCGCACTGGCCAGTTCCTCACCTTGGGCCCAGGGCGGATTGGAGAGTGCAATGCGCGTGGCGCGCAGCATCGGGACCGGGAGCAGGCGCAGCTGCAGTCCCTCGATGTCGAGTTTGCGGCCCAGCGTCGCCTGCACATGTTGCTGCGCCAGCGCCGTCAGCCGCGCCGGGTCGACCATCAAATGACCGGCAACAATGGCTGCGCCGGCAAGCGCGAGCAAGCCCAGTCCGAACCAGGTCCAGCCTTTCTTGAGAGTTGCGCGCATACCGCCCAGCCTTGGTGTTCACTGATTTTATCCAGCCATGGCGTGCTGTGGTCAAAAATGCAATGGTAACTACTGCTCGGTCAACAACCAAAGGTGCGAATTTAATGCAGCCTTCGGGCAGGGGCGACCAGCGTATCCAATTTTCGAACAAAAATCTGTTTAACGATCAATCAAGCTGGGCGGTTTAAACAATCGGAATATCGCGCATACCTTTCAGCCAACTCGTTACCTACCCGGTCCTCCGACCCGATGTCCGGGACGGGAATCAACAGGAAGAAAACAAATGGCTTACCCCTCACCCGTCGACAAGAAAGTCAAATCGCCGGTCCACGCATCAAACAGCAACCCGCAATCTGCGCCCGTCGCGGCCACACCGGACGGCCAGGTCAAACAAGCGACCATGACGACGCCCTCGCGCAGCCGCCTGCAATCCAGTGGCGCGCTTCCAGCCAGCCCAACTGGCCAGAGCCCAAGTGTCGCTGCTGCCGTGTCCCGTTTCAGTCTGGCGGGCGTTGCCGCCAGCGCTACCACCGCCAGCACTGACAGCGCAGACGCGCTGGCATCGCCTCGCAACAAGGTTTCCAGTCGCCTCGGCGCGAACGTGATGGCATCGCTGAACCAGTCGCTGACTTCGTCCGGTGGGCCGCTGTCGCCGCGCAAGGTGTCACCGCGCTCGGCCGACACGACCAGCGCGCCGCAAGGCAACCAGGCCTTGTGCGCGGCGATCAAGACTTGCGGCCTGTCCAGCGAAAGCGTGCGCGCCCTGACCACCATGCTGGGCCACTTGCCGGACCTGGCCAGCGCCAACCGCACTGAATTGCAAGACGCGGTGAATGTGTACGCCAGCCAGTTGGGTGCATTGAGCAAGGACGTACAGGCAAAACTGAAAAATGCCCTCATTGAAGCCCGGCCCTTGGTAAATTCGGCAACGACGGTGCTGCCGCCGGCGTTGCAAGCCGCATTGGCCATGGCAGCAGGCGTGCTGCCCGCCCAAGGCGAGGTAGTTGACCTTGACCAGGCCATTACCCTGGCCCAAACCTGGGCGCGCGCAGCCACGCCGGCAAATAGCGGCGCCGCCAGCCTTACTTCAAGCCAGCCTCCGATGCGCACTGCGCCGTCAACGCCGGTGAAATCGCCCGCCTTTGTGGGTACAGCGCCGGTTGTGCAGCAACAGCAGTTCATGCAACAACAGCAGGCCGCGCAGCAACAACAGGTTTCTCAGCAACAACCGCTTGATAAGGAAGAAGCACCGCCCAAAGCCAGCAAAAAGAAAAAGAAAAAGCAGCGCGTGTCCATGCCCGAAATTTACCTGAAGGACATTGAAAAGGCAGGCGCGGGCGCAGTCGAGAAAAGCAGCACGGGCAAGAAAAAGACGCAAGCTGCCACCGACGACAATGTGTCGGGCTCGGCTTTGTCCAGAACCGGTAAGAAGAAGAAAAAAACGGTTGAAGGCGAGGACAAGCTTGCGTGCAGCAAGCGCCCGAAGACCAAGAAATCGGCCCGGGCGGATGCAAAGGACCTGCCGGCGGGCAAGTCGCCGTCTCCCTACGCGAGCTTTGCCGCTGATCGTGCGGCCTTGAAGGCAAACGAGTTCAGCAGTTTTAATCCGGAACCCTCACAAGTATTTGCCGGCATGCTGCGCAACGCCAAGCCGTTGGTAGAACTGCTCGGCTCGAACCACACGTTGGTTGCGACCGCGGCCGCTTGGGGATGCTCGAAAGTGACAGTCGCAGAGTTGCCATTGGATTCAAAGTTTCGTCCCGAGTCGCAGTTCGCTGATCCCGAAGACACGGTATGGACGTTCAGCCAGGAAGGTGTCTACCGCGCCATGCTGGAACAAAGCAAAGGGGTGGCACAGTTGATGGCTTTGGCTCAGGTTCCGTCGCGCGCGGGATTTGCTGAGCTTGAACTTCCGCACGTCAAGCAATTCCTGCAACTGATGGCTGACCTGGCAGCGCACGTGGCTGCAGAGAAATACCCGGGTCAGTGGCGGGATTGATGCTGCCCGGTCGGGTAGTAGGTCGCCCAGGGCACAAGCCTGGGCGACGCGTTGTGCAATCCCTGCCGTGAATCGTTTCGTCGCCCGGCGTCCATGCCGGGCGGCGACTTCCGATCTGCGCTTCAGCGCAAGCCGCGCGCTAAGCCCCGGCTATCCATCCTTCCAGCGCATCAAACTCCGGCAAGCCAAAATTCTGTGTCCTGCGTTGCCAGCCCCAGGCGGCGGTTAGCAGGCACAACACCGCATCCAGCAAATCCCCGCTCGCATCTTCCAGCAAGCTGGCGCGGTGCAGCCCACAGTCAAGCGCAATGCCCAGCCGATGCTGGCCCGATTCCACCGCGGCGATGATGGCCGAGCGCGTGTGATGCCGCGCCTGGGTCTGCTTGCGCGGATCGTCGTTCTTGTACGATTTGCGTGTGATCGATCGCGCCACCAGACCGGGGTAGGCTTCCAGTGCAATACGCGACGGGTCGCCCGGATGCAGGCTGTAGATCGAAAGGCCAGCGTCGAGCAGGCGCGGCGCGCCGGCATGCAGCATCCAGGCCACCGGTGGATTCACCCATTTCATTGGCGACGAAGAGCCGGCCGGCAGGTCGGTAGCGCGGTGGGCGAATTTACCGCCTGATGGACGGCTGTCGCAAAACGCCTTGAACAATTCGCGCAACGCAGGCCGGGTATGGCTGCGCACACACTGGATCAGCGCCGTCCATTCTTGCGGCCAGCCAAGGTGGATCACCAATTCGCGCGGCAGTGAAAAAGGAAAATCGAATGCGCCCAGCCACGGGCCGGGGCGCTGCAGCCAGTTTTCGAAGGCGATGAAATCATGCAGCGATTCGAGGCTGTCCAGCACCAGCCGGTCGCCGTCAAGTTGGCCGCTGGCGATGGTGATTGCCTTGCGCCGGGTCGGCGCGGAGGTGAAGTCGATACCGTGCAGTTGCATCAGCCGCTGAAGAACGCTTCAGCGCCCCGGCGCGGCCAATTCCGGCAGCACGACGTTCACGTCCAACACTTCCAGGTTGCCCTGCCGGTCCAGCGAGATCTTGATGTCGTCCGGATTCACTTTCGTGTATTTCGAAATCACCTGGATCAGCTCTTCGCGCAGGGCGGGCAAGAAATCGGGCGCGCTTTGCGAATTGCGCTCGTGCGCAATGATGATCTGCAGCCTTTCCTTGGCCGTGGCGGCGGACTTGGGCTTGGTGTTGAACAGGAATGAGAGCAAGGCCATTTATTTGCCTCCGAAGATGCGCGAGAACAGGCCCGGCTTCTGGTAGTCGGTGAAGCGCAGCGGACGGTCTTCGCCGAGGAAACGGGCGACCACGTCCTTGTAGGCTTCAGCCACGTCGCTGCCTTCGATGTGGATTGCCGGCTGGCCCGAGTTCGACGCATGCAGCACATTCTCGGATTCCGGAATGATGCCGATCAGCGGAATGCGCAGGATTTCCTGCACGTCGGCATGCGACAGCATTTCGCCAGCCTCGACCCGCTTGGGCACGTAACGCGTCAGCAGCAAATGTTCCCGCACCGGCGTGTCGCCATTCAGCGCGCGCCGCGACTTGGCCTGGATGATGCCCAGGATGCGGTCCGAATCGCGCACGGACGACACTTCGGGATTGGTTACGACGATGGCTTCGTCGGCGAAGGTCAGCGCCATGACGGCGCCATGCTCGATGCCGGCCGGTGAATCGCAAACGATGAATTCGAAATCCATCGCCGCCAGGTCTTGCAGCACGCGCTCCACGCCTTCTTCGGACAGCGCATCCTTGTCGCGCGTTTGCGAAGCGGGCAACACGAACAGGTTGCTGCAGTGCTTGTCCTTGATCAGCGCCTGGTTCAGCGTCGCTTCCTTGTTGATCACATTAATCAGGTCGTACACCACGCGCCGTTCGCAACCCATGATCAAGTCCAGGTTGCGCAGGCCGACGTCAAAGTCGATGACCACAGTCTTGTGCCCGCGCAGGGCCAGGCCCGAGGCGAAACTGGCGCTCGAAGTGGTCTTGCCGACGCCGCCCTTGCCCGATGTTACGACGATGATTTTTGCCACGTTCAAACTCTCCTGGATTGCGGAATTGCGATAACGGAAATACCGGTGCCCAACAAGGCTGCAGGATTATAACCGCCGGCAACAGCGATCGCGGCGGGCATCTGTACCCCTGAAACTACGCAGGGCGAAAATCGCCCGGTTTCAGCAGAAGTGGGCGAACTACTTCCGGGCTGTGACCACCCATCTCGTGCGCCAAGCCCGGCCAGAAATTTCAGGAAAA
Source organism: Paucimonas sp. (assembly GCA_028292545.1). Lineage (GTDB taxonomy): Bacteria > Pseudomonadota > Gammaproteobacteria > Burkholderiales > Burkholderiaceae_D > Lacisediminimonas. The sequence continues at coordinate 16,862 of JAQGMC010000007.1, read as the reverse complement.
AAATGAGTGATCCCACAGCCGCACCTGCCACACCGCGTGGCAACCCGGCGCATACCAGGCAAGTTTCTTTCAGCAACGCCCCTTCGCCGATCCCTTCTGCACCCCGTCAACCCAGTGGCGGTTCGTTCACGGTTGGCAATATCGTAACCCGCAGTCCCAGCCAGCGCAGCTTGGCCGCGCCGCCCCCACCCCCACCGCCCTTGAACAGCCGGCTGGAAATGCAGGTGAAAAGCCTGGCAGCGACGGCCCCGCAAGCCAGCGCCTTCCTGCTCGCGCAGTTGGCCGGCCTGCCCGCACTGCGACCCGGTATGGCGCTGGCCGACTTCGAGGCCGCCGTGGGCCAGCTTGCCGCCCGACTCGACGAGCCGGCAAAGCAGATGCTGGCTGCCGCTTTGCGCGAACTGGACGATGTTTCAAAAGCGCGCAAGTCGCCACGCGAGCCGCAGGCGAATGAGGACGCCGACGTCGTTACCCGCTGGAAGACTTTCTGCGAATTGCTGCTGGCTTGCCAGGGCAGCGACCGGAAAGCCGCAGCCAGCCTGGCCGCATCACTGCATCAGTCCGTGCTGGCCCGGACCGACACGACGCGTGCGCCGAAAACAAGCCCGCGCACAACCGATACCAGGCCACCTTCGGCTAAGGTGCAATCGGTAGTGCGGTCAGTATCGGCCGCGCTGGCGGATGCAACCGAGCGCGAAGGCACGGCGGATATCATGAAGCCGGAGAAAGCCGAAGCAGCAGACCGGTTCGAAAAGACGGAGGCCGAAGAGAAGGCGGAGAAAACGGAGAAAGCAGAGAAGGCGGAGAAGGCCGACAAGTCGGACACGCAACCCATGAAAAAATCGTATGGCGGACAGAAAACCGTGACGAAAATACTTCGCCGCCTGTCGCAGGACTCGAGGGTTCCCCGATCCCACGCGCAAGATGATGCCGGTTCCGCGGCCGATTCCACGCCCGTCCCGCGGCGCGGGGGAAGCCAGCCGCAGCTGCGCATGCCAGCAACAGAGCAACAGACCGCCCGTGAACAGGATGCAGGCGAGGGCCAGCCGCAGTCGCCGCGCAGCCTGAGCCTGAGCCTGAGCCGCTCGAACAAGGACAAGCTGGCCCTGAACCTGGGCCGTGTGCAGGCGGCGGAACAGCCAAGCGGCGAGAACAACCCGGCAACGGTCGCCAGTCCGCGCCGGCCGGGGCACACCGAAGGATGGCTCGAAAACCAGCGGCGTGTCGCTGATCGTCCACGCCCGCCCACCCCGGTGTTCGCCCAGGTGCTGCTGCAGTACCTGAGCAACCCCCTGCAGTCGCAATCGGACGCGGGCCTGGACCAGCCGGGCACACGCTCCCTGCTCCTGCACGGTTTCCAACTGATCCTGGGCGCCCCCGTCCCGAAGGATTTGGAAATAAAGGACCCGATGCAGTCGGTTCGCGAATGGGTGGAGGTTGGCCTGGCCGGTGCGCCATTGCCGGTGCTGCAAGCTCTGAGGAAGTTTGGCAAAAAGGTGCAGGCCGACCAGCTGCCCCAGCATCCCGGCCTGCTGGAGTTCGTCAGGTTGGCGGCGGTGGGCGCTTTCCAGGAAGAGTTGCTGGGCCGGCGTGACCAGTAAAGGCGAGGTCAGCGCCGCGGCGCGTGGGCAACAGGTGCGATGACGCTGCGGTTGCCCGCATTTGCATGCAGTGATTGCGGGCGGCGCGTCGCAGCCTGGGTCAGTTGGTCGCTGGGGTAGCGGTCGCGGCTGCGGGCCCCAGCTTGCCTGCGCAGGGCAGGGCAGGGCCTATTTGCCGCGCTCGCCGCCGATCGGCCGCATTTCCAGCCTGTCGCCGACCAGCCTGACTTCGGCCGCGCGTTGGGTTGTGTCCTTGGGCTGGCCATCGTCGAAGGTACGGTAAATACCGGCGATGGAAACCAGTTCCGCTTCCATCGACAGCGCGAAGATACGCGCGTCGGGGTCGCCATTCGCACCGGCCAACGCACGGCCGCGTAAGGGCGCATAAACGTGAATGCTGCCGTCTGCGATCAGTTCGGCGCCGGCATTGACAATGGCAGTCACGACCAGGTCAGCGTCACGCGCATAGACGCGCTGTCCGCCGCGAACCGGGCTGTCGACAATCATGCAGGTGCGACGCTGGGCCGGTGGCGCAGCCGGCGCTGCGGCAGCGGGCTGTGCGCTGGGTCGGGGTGCAGGCGCCGCTGGCGCAGCAGGCGGCGCTACGGCTTCGGGCGCTTCCTCGCGAGCGTCCACAGCCGGTCGCGCGCCCACCTCGTCCATCGACAGGCCGAGTTCGCGCAGCATGCCCTGCTGCGCCGCCGGCAGGTTACGCACCGCGACCGGGTTCAGGTTCCAGTGCCGCAGCAAGGCAAGCAAGGCCGGCCAGTCGATGCTGCCGGCTTCCGCTTCAGGCAGGGCCAGGTCGATCACGGCCAGTTCGTGGTCGAAATAATCCTGTTGGCCCGCGGTCACCTGGGCCAGGTTTTTCCCGGCTTGCTCAAGGTCCGCAGACCGCAGAACGACGGTGACGGCGACCACGGTGGCGATCTTGATTTCGAGCGCTTTCAATGCTTGCTTCCTGGACATGGTACGGGTAGCGCCAGCCTTGGGCGGGACGCTTGTCGGGCTTGATGAGGGAGCCGGGATTATACCCGTGGGAAATGCGACCAGCGCCCCTGCGAAGCGCAGGATGGCGCGTCCAGCATCGGCTTGACTGGGCGAATAACGACAAGCCCATTCGCCAGACTTGGATGTAAAGCGGCCATGGGTGCTGTTGACGACTATCGCTATCTCTCGTCCCTAAACACTTTGGAAAAATACCGGTTCCAGCAGAACCGCCTCCAAGGCGCTGCTACTTACAGCGAGCGGGAAATTAAAAATGCACGATCATTTGAGGAGACGCGAATGGCAGCAGAAAACGCAACAGCAGGCACCAAACGGCAAGGAACCCCGAACCTGGCGCCCGGCCAAGCGGGCAACGCCCCAGGTTCACAGCCGCTTAGTACGGGGCAACAGCAACAGACGCTGGATAGTCAGGCGCGGACGGTCAGTCCACCCCGGGTAAAAAAGGCCGTGGAAAAAAAAGTCGCTGCGCAGGATGAGCTTCGCAGTGTTTTTTTGGATTGGCGGCCCATGGGGGTCAGCCCTCAAGCCGAAGACCCGCCCGTTATTACGCACCCGCGCTCGCAGTCGTCCAGCCCGAAAAAAAAGGCCAACCCACAATCGCAGAATCAACCCTTGAGCTCGCCGGGCGGCACGGCGCATACGGGTACCACGGAAAGCCTGTCGCCGCGAGGTCCAAACCAAAACGACGCAAAAACTTCAACGGAAAAATCGGTATCGAGCCACTCGACCAGCAGCAACCCGACATATTCCGGGAGCGACCAGTCAGCAGCGAAAAATTTTAAGTGGCGCAAGCCTATGAATTTCCGGCAACCGGAAGACTTTGATATAACGCGCAGGACGGAGCCGGACTCAACGACGACGACAACGACAACGACTTTCAACGCGGCCGCGTTGCCAACCCATTCTTCAAATACGACGCCTCCTTCATCGCAAGAGTCCACGCAAACGCGCAGCCAAGGCTCTGATCAAGCCTTCCAAAGCATATCGTCCGACAGTCCACCGTATGGCGGTTCCAGCTCGGGACATCGCTCTTCCCCGGACTATGAGCAGCGTTCGTCCAGGACACAAAAAAAGGACGTGAAAGCGTTGCCGGCCCGGGCCATTTCCCATAACGGGAACGCGCGCCTGTCCCTCAAGATTCATACCCTTGAGGAGAAGAGGCCGAAGCCGGTCCAATTCGAGGCGTGGAAGCTTTGCCATAACGTCACGAAGAAAAAATCCCACTGCATTGACAAGGTGGCAGAGGGATACGCCAACGTGGAGAAGCTTGATCCGCAAGCAATTCAAACAACGGTTTCTACTGGCTTCGGCAAACAATTCAAAAAAGATAGGGCGAAGAAGATTCAACTCGTGGTTGATGGCGTTGTTGCAAAAAGGACGATCTTCCAGTCCGCTGGGACGCTGCGCTTGTTCCGACAGTTGTGCACACTGTTGTATGAGTATCGTCGCAAGAGCATTTCAGTGATGAATGCCGCGTTGACCAAATTCGCGATCGAAAACGAGGAAGGTCTCAAGCGGTTGGAGGGGGATTTGAAGGCGGCGTCTCTCGCGGACACATTTTTCATGGAGCTCACGGGGCATCTTCGTAACTTGATCATCTTGAACAAGGAGGGCACGCTCGGATCTACGATTACATTCCAGGAAGAAGAGCTGAAGGCTTTGCTTGACCAGCTTGACCCTCAAGACACGCCCAGCAAGCCAGGCAAGCACCGCAAGCACAGCCGGCAAGACAAGGGCTGGCGCAATTCTGCGCCGCCCGGGCTCTACACACCAATTCCTGGCAATAAGCCTGTCACCCCCCTGGATTTCCCGCCGCGTCGAGACCGGATTGAAGGGCAACCGGATTCAGGCAGTCAGGTCGAAACCACCTCCACTTCCCAAGGTTCGAAAAACACGCCACGGTCCGACCATCGGTCGGGCGGGTCGAGCCTGGCGACGAACGAGTCGCAAAGCCCGTTAAGTCTGCCGCCAGGTTCGCCTGTCTGGACGCAGACCGAAACACTTGCGCGCACATCAGGCGTAACACTATCGTCAAGCCCTTTTCCAGAGGAAGTTCAGCAAGAAGCGGCGATGCTGTCTGAAGCGGAATTCAAGGAGGCACTTCTCACCGACCTCGATGAGTACGCCATCGAAGGGATTCAACTATATGGAGAAGAGGCCTGGAATGTCCTGGTCGGGATTGCCACCTCGCTGGGTGACCGCGAAGATAACTATAAATACGATCTCGTGGTACTCACGCAGCCCGCAGATTTGAAACGGAACACGAGAATTCTTCGCGATGCAGCGAAGAAGACGCCGCCGCCTGAGCTTGAATTTATTGCTTTCGTCGTGAAGCTCGCTGCAAAGGCGTATCTGAAACGGGCGGGGAGGGCAATGATGCAGCAGACAGAGCCCCGGAGCCCAAGCGGACAAGAAAAACACAGCGATTAAACGTAACAGGCTTTTGACACCAGCAATGCTGGTGCTTCAGGCCGGTTGCGATGTGAGGATCCCACAGGGATCCTCTTTCCTTTGGAAGGCAGGGCCATAGTCAGGCCCTGCCTCCCGCCACCGGCTGGTCAATATGAGGCAAACAATATGCAAGAATTGAAGGTAGTCCTGCGCCGGCAGCTCAAGGCGCTGCGTGGCTCGCCGCCCGCGACTGTGGCTGTCGCCAACAACACTCCCGTATTACGCCCTGGCAGGCGCGACAGCGAAATGCTGGCGGAGATCTACGCGAACCTGTTGATGAGGCCCACCCTCAGTATTTCAGCCACCGCGCGCTTGAAGCAATATGCCGCCTTCAAGGGCTTCGAAAAGAGGGACTGGTATCCCGCCTGCCGTTCTATGCTGTTGGCGCTGCAGGGGGCGCGCTTGTACTGCGGCGACGCCACCCGGATCGAGGGCTTTCGGCGCTATGCCTGCAATATCGACGCCCGGACCGCAGGCCACCTCACCCGTGCTTTGCACCGGATGACGGGTGACGATTTCGGTCCCATCATGAAGTACGCCCTCGAACTCGTATTGGCCGCATGGGACTTCGGTGCCGAGGCGGTGGGCGACGATGAGGTACTGGGCATGCTTGATTCGCTGGCGCCGGTTTCGCTGGTCGAGCAGGTGCAGTCAAGCGTAGCCTCGGAATACAAAGTCCGGCGCCGCGAAATACAGGACTGAGAGCCATCAGCTGCGCTAGTGGCTGCCGCTGCAAGCCGCTAGCGCAGTTGGTCCACTTCGAAGGCAGAAATTCCGGCCTGTTCGCGTCCCAGGGTTGGCCGCCAGCGGCTTACCGGACTGCATGCGGTCCAGCACAGACTTGCGCGATATGCGAGCACGACTCGGCCGCGCCCAACACCCCCAGGCAATGCCGAAACGCGCAGACTTCAAGCGGGTGAACGGACCGATCGCTTCACTCGGCGAATAACGACAAGCTCATTCCCTTAATTTGGACGGAAAACGACCATAGGTGCTATTGGCGGCTATCGCTATCTCTCGTCCCTAAACGCTTCGGAAAAATACCGGTTCCAGCAGAACCGCCTTCAAGGCGTTGCTACTTAGGGGGAGCGGGAAATTAAAAATGCACGATCATTTGAGGAGACGCGAATGGCAGCAGATAGGGTAGCGATTAAGGGAAATAAGGCAGCAAAAAGCCGGCAAGTAACCCCGAGCCAAACGGTAAACACCACAGTTTCACAGCCGCTTGCTACCGGGCAACAACAACAGGCAAGGGATAATTCCCAAGGGGGTACGGCCAGCCCCCCTCGGGTAAGGGCCGTGGAAAAAAAAGACTTTGGGAAGGATGACCTTCAAAAGGGTTTGTATCCTTTGCAGTCCACGGCGGTCAGCGCTCAAGTTGAGGACCCGCCCGTTATTACGCACCCGTCCTCGCCCGGCCAGCAAAGAAAGGCCAAACCACAACCGCTGGATTTAGCCCTGAGGGCGCGTTCCAGTTCGGGCGGCACGGGGCATACCATTGCCATGGCCAGCCTGTCGCCGCGAGGACCAGGCCAAAACGACTCAAATACAGGAGCCGACATATCGGGGTCGAGCCACTCGAACAGCAGCAACCCGGCATATTCCGGCAGCGACCAGTCCACAAAGAAAAAGTACAGGTCGCGTGTACCCAGGAGCTCGCGGCAATACGAGGACCGCGACATAACGGCCAGGACGAGTCCGGCCACGCCGACAACGACAACGACAACGACTGTCAATCCAACCGCGTCGACAATCCATTCTTCGAAGGATAAGCAGGTGGCGGACAGGACGCCTCCTTTATCGCCGGGGGCGACGCTCACGGGCAGCCATGGTACGCAGCCGCCTGCTCGAATCCACAGCATGTCGTCGGACAGTTCACCGCATGGCGCTTCCAGCTCGGGACAGCGATCTTCCCCAGACGAAGGGGTTGAGCAGCGTCCGTCCAGGTTGCAAAGAGCGGACGAGAATGCGATACCGGCCCGGGCCATTTCCAGTGACGGGGCCGTGCTCGTCGGCCTCAAGATTGACGCGCTTGAGCTCGTCAAACCGAACAAGGTCGTATTCGAAAATTGGAAGGTGGGCCGGAAAGTCAAGAAGAAAATATCCGAGTACATTGACCGGGTGGAAGGGCGATGCCCCAAAGACGAGAGGCTTGACCTGAAAGCAATTAAAACGACGGTTGCTACACTCTTCAGCAAATCATCCGAAATCAAGAAGGATCAAAAGATTCAGCTCGTGGTTGATGGCGTTGTTGCAAAAAGGACGATATTCCAGTCCGCTGAGACGCTAGGCTTGTTACGGGAGTTGGGAAATCTGTTGCGCGAAAATCGGCTCCAGGATATTTCGGCAATGAATGGCGAGTTGGCTACGTTCGCGCGCGAGCACGAGGCGGCTATCAGGCGGTTGCAAGCGGATTTGAAGGCAGTGTTTACCGGGGACGTATTTTTCAGGGACCTCACGACGTATCTTCTTAACTTCAAGCCTTTGAACGAAAATCTCAAGGCCAAAGCTGCGGCTCGATATCAGAGGAAAGCGCTGAACCACTTGCTTGGGCAACTGGACGCTCCAGACAGGACTTGGCGCAATTCTGCGCCGAGCGACTTCTACGCGCCAGTTCCCCGCAATACGCCTGTCAGCCCGCAGCAATTGTCGCCGCCTCCAGCCCCCATTGAGAAGCAACAGGATTCGAGCAGCCACATCGAAACCACCTCAGGTTCCATCGATTCGAAAAACACGACACGGTCCGACCAAGGGTCGGGCGGATCGAGCCTGACGATGAACGACTGGCACGGCCCGTCAATACGGTCACAGGGTACGCCCGTCAAGCAGCAGACCGATACACCTGTAAGCCAATCAGGCGCAACACTATTGTCAAGCCCTCTCCCAAAGGAAGCGGTGCCAGTGCTGAAGTTGTCTGAAGGGGCATTCAAGGAAGCACTCGTCAACGATCTGGAGGAGTACGCCACCGAAGGAGTTGGACTGTACGGAGAGGACGTCTGGAATCTTCTGGTCGCGATTGCCAACTCGCTTGGTGACACCAAGGATCCCTTCGATCTCCGGAAACTCGCGCAGTCCGCTGGATTGGAAGCGAACACTGAAATCCTTCGCGAGGCAGTGAAGAAGCAGGCACCGCCTGACCTTGATTTTATTGCGCTCGTCGTGAAGCTCGCTGCAAAGGCGCACCTGAAACGGGCGGCGACGGCAATGGCGACCGGCATACTGCACCAGGCAGAGCCCCGAAGCCCGCCGCCATCCCAACCAAAAGGCCAGGAAAAACACAGCGATTAAACGTAACAGGCTTTTGACACCAGCAATGCTGGTGCTTCAAGCCGGCGCTAGCAGCTGCTGCAGCAAGCCGCTAGCGCAGTTTGTCCGCCTAAAACGCAGAAATCCCGGTCTGCTCGCGTCCGAGGATCAGCGCATGGATGTCATGCGTGCCTTCATAGGTGTTGACCACTTCCAGGTTCACCATATGGCGGATCACGCCGAATTCGTCGGAAATGCCATTCCCGCCCAGCATGTCGCGCGCGACGCGGGCAATGTCCAGCGCCTTGCCGCAGGAATTGCGCTTCATGATCGATGTGACCGAAGGATGGGCCGTGCCTTCATCCTTCATCCGGCCCAGGCGCAGGCAGCCTTGCAGGCCGAGCGTGATTTCAGTCTGCATATCGGCCAGTTTTTTCTGCACCAGCTGGTTGGCCGCGAGCGGCTTGCCGAACTGCTTGCGGTCCAGCACATACTGGCGCGCGATATGCCAGCACGACTCAGCCGCGCCCAGCGCGCCCCAGGCAATGCCGAAACGGGCTGAATTCAGGCAGGTGAAGGGACCCTTCAAGCCGCGCACTTCGGGGAAGGCGTTCTCTTCCGGGCAGAACACATTGTCCATCACGACTTCGCCCGTGATGGATGCACGCAAACCGAACTTGCCGTGGATGGCAGGCGCCGACAATCCCTTCATGCCTTTTTCCAGGATGAAGCCGCGGATCGCGCCTTCATCATCCTTGGCCCAGACCACGAAGACATCGGCGATCGGCGAATTCGAAATCCACATCTTGTTGCCGGTGAGCGTGTAACCGCCATCGACCTTGCGCGCCCGCGTCAGCATCGACGCCGGGTCGGAACCGTGGTTGGGTTCGGTCAAGCCGAAGCAGCCTATCCACTCGCCGCTGGCCAGGCGCGGCAGGAACTTCTGGCGCTGCTCTTCGGTGCCGAATTCAAAAATCGGCACCATCACCAGCGAAGATTGCACGCTCATCATCGAGCGATAACCTGAATCGACGCTTTCGACTTCCCGCGCAATCAAGCCATAGCAGACATAGTTCAAGCCCGGGCCGCCGTATTGCTCGGGAATGGTGGGGCCAAGCAAGCCGAGTTCGCCCATCTCACGAAAGATGGCGGGGTCGGTTTTTTCATGGCGGAAGGCTTCCAGCACGCGCGGCTGCAGCTTGTCCTGGCAATAGGCGCGCGCAGCATCGCGCACCATGCGCTCATCGTCGCTCAGTTGCTGGTCGAGCAGCAGAGGATCGTCCCACTGGAATTGCGCTTTCTGTTTCATGTGATCTCCGGATGGTGGCTTTGTCTGAGGTGCTGGTCTTGTTTGCTTGTGTTCGGTACGGTACGGCGCGTGCTCAGCATTCCTGCTTCAGCCTTCCTGCTTCAGCAGCGACAGGCCGAGCAGGGCGCGGCGCTGCAACCAGGCGCTGGGACGGTAGCGTCCATCGCCGTTTTGCCGGTCCAGGTTTTCCAGTATGGTGAGCACGGTCCGGGCGCCGAGCAGGTCGCCCCAGGCCAGCGGTCCTTGTGGATAGCCGAGGCCAAGTTTGACGGCATTGTCGATATCCGCCGGTTCGGCGATGCCCTGTTGCGCAATCTCGCAGGCGACATTGACGATATGGGCCACCACGCGCTGGCACACCAAACCGGTGCTGTCGCGAATCACGCTGACATGGCCACCGTTCACGCCGAACAGGCCGCGCGCCATTTCGCGGTATTCCTCGCTCGTGGCGGGTGTGGTCATTACGACCCGGCGGCGGCTCATGTCGAACAGCGCATCCACGCCGATGGTCCGGCTGCCATCCAGGTCTTCATGCACGCAACACAGGGTGGCATCGTCGCCCAGCGGCGTGACCACGCACAGGGCGCTGGCGCTGGGGCGGTCGCTGTCTTCAATCGGCACGCCGGCGGCCGAAATCAGCGCCGCCACACGGGCCGCCAGTTCCGGCCGTGCACGCGAGAGCCAGACGGAAGAGGGCAGCAGGTTCGATGGCGCTTCCTCGGGCGTCGTGATTTTCTTTTTATCGCTGTCGTAGCGATAGAAGCCATGGCTGGTTTTGCGGCCCAGCAGGCCGGCATTCATCATCGAGCGCGTCAGCGGTTGCGGGCGGAAGCGCGGCTCTTCATAGTATTGGTGAAAGATCGATTCCATCACCGGGTGCGATACGTCCACGCCCGTCAAGTCCATCAATTCGCAGGGCCCGAGCTTGAAGCCGGCGCAGTCGCGCAGGATATTGTCCAGCGTCTGCACATCGGTGACGTTGGCGTACAGCACGCGCATGCCTTCGGTGGTGAAGCCGCGACCCGCATGGTTGACGATGAAGCCGGGCGTATCCTTGGCGCGCACGGCAGTGTGGCCCCAGTGCCGGCCCAGGGCCTGCAGGTAATCGACCACCGCGGGATCAGTGCGCAAACCGCCGATCACTTCGACCAGCTTCATCAAGGGCACCGGATTGAAGAAGTGGAAGCCGCCCACGCGCTCCGGATGGCTGACAGCGGCGGCAATCGACGTCACTTGCAGCGACGATGTATTGGTGGCGAGGATGGCGTTCGGCCCGACCACGCTTTCCAGGCGTTTGAACAAGTCCTTCTTGACTTCCAGGTCTTCGACCACGGCCTCGATCACGACATGGCTGCCGCCCAATCCTTCCAGGCTGTCGCAAACGGTGATGCGCGCGGCGGCGCTGTCGGCGCGCGCCGGATCCAGCCTGCCTTTTTCGCTCAGCATGGCAAAGGTTTGCAGCAAGCCGTCGCGCGAGGCAGCCGCGGCGCCGGCGCGGGCATCGAACATGCGCACTTGCGCGCCGGCCAGTGCAGCGATTTGCACGATGCCGCGGCCCATGATGCCGCAACCGACGACGGCCAGAACCAGGTCGGGCGAGTCGACGCCGGGCAGGGAGGAAAGCGGTGAAGCTTGCATGACGAGTTGCTCCTGGTACGGGTTATGTGGTGCGTCAAATTGCCGTGCACGACGCTCGCGCTGACTGGCCGGCAGGCCCGCCGCGCAAGCCCAAAACAATTCCACAGTGCAGAACCATCAAGGCCAATCGCGACTGTATTGGCATTCTCGGTGCAGTGTCAAGGAAGCGCGCTGTAGACCGGTCCACAAGTTCTGCACAGCGGAATTGGAAGATTGATTTCTGCATGGCCATGTGACAGTATCCTTCGCATGCGGCGGCACATGACGAGAGGAAGGACTGCCATGGCTGGCTGCGCAAATTCATTGCGCGATTATGGGCTATTCATGCGATATCCATTGCAAAGCATGTGTTCGGAAGGGTAGAGGATGGCGAAACGCAGGCTGCCGGCCAATGCCGGCGAAGTGGTGAGAGCGGGGAAAGCGGAAACAACCGATGCCGCGGTGCGCGAAGACCGCCATTTCGTGACGGCCTTGGCGCGCGGCCTGGAATTGCTGTCCTGTTTTCGTTCGGGTGAAAGGTTGCTCGGCAACCAGGAACTGGCTGAACGCGCGCGCTTGCCCAAGTCAACCGTGTCGCGCCTGACTTACACGCTGACGCGCCTGGGCTACCTGCAATATGACGAGCCGGCCGGTAAATACCGGCTCGGAACGGCGGCGCTGACCTTGGGCAGCGCAATGCTGTCGCGGCTGGACATCCGCCAGTTCGCGCGGCCGCAGATGCAGGAGCTGGCCGAGTTTTCGCGCGCCACGGTATCGCTGGGCATACGCGACCGCCTCAACATGATCTACATAGAAAACTGCCGCAGCCAGTCAGCCTTGACGCTGAGCCTGGATGTGGGCGCACGCATTGCCATCATCCAGACTGCAATGGGCCGCGCCTGGCTGGCTGCGGTGTCGGCAAGCGAGCGCAATGACGTGCTGGCGCGGGTGCGCGACCAGGACCCGCAAGCCTGGCCCGAGGTAGAAGAAAAGATTGCCCGTTCGGCGCAAGAAATGCACGAGTTGGGATGCTGCACCTCGTTTGGCGAATGGCAGCCCGATGTCAATGCCGTGGCAGTTGCTTTCCGGCCGGCCAAGGGTGCGTCGGTGCTGTCGCTCAATTGCGGTGGCCCGGCATCGACACTGACGCCGGCGTTCCTGCTCGATGAAGTCCGCCCGCGCTTGCTGGAGATGGCGCACCGGCTCAGCCAGCCGCTGTATTGAAGCCAGGGCGTGGTTGCGCCAGCCTAGTTGGGCCGCGCCTGCGCTTGTTCCAGCGCTTGTTCCAGCGCTTCCAGCCGCGCGTTGAAAGCGCTACAGGCCAGCGTGATTGCAGCCAGGCGTTCTGCGTAATCGGACGGTACTTGTCCATCGCGCGTGCAACTGGTTTCAAGCGCGCGGCACAGGGCCGTGACCTCGGTGGCGCCAAGCGATGCACTGCCGCCGGCAAGCCGGTGCGCGGCAACGGCAAGTATCTCGTGCGCTCCCATCGCCGCTGCATCACGCATTGCTGCGAGTCGCTGCGGCAGTGAGGCTTGATACTCTCGTGCGATCTCTGAAAATTTCGGTCCAAAAGCAGCGAGCATCTGCAACAGTGGCTCGCTATCCTGTTCGTGGCGGTCGAATGCCGTTCTGGTTGGCGTGATCAAGGGCGCCCCTTTTTCATAGACGGAATGTCAAGTTCATCATAGCGTCTAAACCGCGGTAGCGGAGCAGGCTGGGGCCACAAAAACAGCTCCTGCCCTGCGAAAGGCCAGCATTGCTGCAGGTAGTGAAGGATGTTGTTGTCGCAGCCGCGCGACTGATGACGCCATATTGGTTGGCTATCGTCCAGTTGGTTCAGCCGACGCGATTGAACATTGAAGGCATGCAGCGGCAGGCTGCGCGCCTGGTACTGTTCGACTTCCTGCCGGTGCTGCGGATCAGCGGGAAAAAACAGCCACTCGCTGATGAAGGCCGATTGCAGGCGCTCCAGTTCGTGGCGCAATTCTTCTTCCACCGGACAGCGCAAGTCATCGGCCGGCGTTGGCGTCTCACGCCGCCACCGGCCCTGCATACCGTCGCCGACGCTGCGGTACAAGCGGGTTGCATGGTCGGCGTAAAAATTCTCGATCATGAAAAAGCCCGCGTCATAGTGCTGCTGTTGCGCCTGCGCGTACCAGCCGTAGACATCGGCCCTGCTCTCGAGGTGGAACAGTGCGCAGATCCCCGCCGGCATGGTCAGCGTATAAGCATGCACGGGGTAGGGCACGTAGCAGATGGTATGCCTGGCTTGCATGATGATCACCGCTTGCAAGGCGTCGTCTGTAATACGCGATGAGCCGCGCATTCCAGGCCGCCGCCGGGTTGACCCATCCTTCCCTGACCCTCCCTTGCGCGGGCCGCGATGCCCTGGCTTCGCTCGCCCATGCAGTGCCTTTGACGCGTCCTTCCTTGCAGGGGAAGGGCGGGCGCGGTCAGCGCAACGCTTTCCTGTTACACCGGGCTTGGAACCGCGCTTCTCGTAGGACTACGGAAGTGCTCGCCCGTTCCTCACGGTCAGTGCTGTGCGGCACCAGAACCAATGCGCGATTTCTTTGCTGGGCTTGCTTGCTGCATCCCGCACCCGGCGCCTCGTTATAATGTCGGCCACAAACCACACCTGCCCCCCATGAAACTTGCGACCCTGAAAGATGGCACCCGCGATGGCCAGTTAGCTGTCGTTTCCCGCGACCTCAAGCATGCCGTGGTCGCCGACGCAATTGCACCCAGCCTGCAACGCGCCCTCGACGACTGGGACTTCATTGCGCCGCAACTGCAGCAACTGTATGAAGACTTGAATGCGGGTCGCGCGCTGCGGCCTTTTGACTTCGATCCGGCGCGCTGCATGGCGCCGCTGCCGCGTGCCTTCCAATGGGCTGATGGTTCTTCCTACGTCAATCATGTCGAACTGGTGCGGCGCGCGCGCAATGCGCAAATGCCGGAATCGTTCTGGCATGACCCGCTGATGTACCAGGGTGGCTCGGACGATTTCATCGGCCCCTGCGACGATATCGAATGCATTTCGGAAGAGTGGGGCATCGACTTCGAAGGCGAAGTGGCAGTTGTCACCGGCGATATCGGCATGGGTGTCACGCCCGAGGCCGCCAGCCAGGCCATTCGCCTGCTGATGCTGGTGAACGATGTCTCGCTGCGCAACCTGATACCAGCCGAACTGGCCAAGGGCTTCGGCTTCGTGCAATCCAAGCCGGCCACCAGCTTTTCGCCAGTCGCCATCACGCCGGATGAACTGGGCAGCGCCTGGACGGACGGGCGCGTGAATTTGCCGCTGCGCGCCACATGGAATGGCGTGTTGGTGGGCAAACCGGATGCCGGCACTGACATGGTGTTCAGCTTCCCGCAATTGATTGCCCACCTGGCCAAGACCCGCAACGTGCGCGCCGGCTCCATCGTCGGCTCGGGCACGGTGTCGAACAAGGATGCCGCGCGCGGCTATACCTGCATTGCTGAAAAGCGCTGCCTTGAAATGATCGCCGATGGCGAGGCCAAAACGCCCTTCATGCAATTCGGCGACACGATCCGCATCGAGATGCTGGATGCGAATGGCAAGTCGCTGTTTGGTGCGATCAACCAGCAAGTCACTGAAAAGAAGGTGGCGCCCGGGCGCTGATAACGGTCTTGCGCTGCTTGCTTGCGCGGCGACCTGGCTTCGGCCGGGGCCGCGGTGCGCTTTTTTCGATCCTGTTTTCCCCACTATCTTTCGTCGTTTTTCTTTCCACTTCATTGCCCAGCCATGCAACCCAATTACCTGAACCGCCTTGCCCTCATTTGCACCCTTCCGCTCGCCATGCTGGCCGCCACGCCAGCCTCAGCCCAGATAAAAATCGGCGTCAATATCTCGACCACCGGCCCGGCGGCCGCGATCGGCTCGTCCACCAAGAACGCCATACTGTTGTGGCCCAAGGAGATTGCCGGGCAGCCCGTGCAATACATCTTGCTCGACGATGCATCCGACGTCACGACGGCAGTGCGCAATACGCGCAAGCTGACCGCCGAAGAGAAAGTCGATGTCGTGGTCGGCCCCAACACCACGCCCAATGCGCTGGCCATGCTGGATGTGATCAGCGAAGCGCAAACGCCGATGGTGACGCTGGCGGCGTCGGCAGCCATCGTCGAGCCAGTCGATGCGCGTCGCGCCTGGGCCTTCAAGATGCCGCAGAACGACACCCACATGTCGACCATCCTGACCCAGGCCATGGCCGATGCCGGTGTAAAGACGGTCGCCTTCATCGGTTTTGCCGATGCCTATGGCGAAGGCTGGTGGCGCGAATTTTCCAAGCTGGCTGAATTGCGCAAGCTGCGCATCGTCGCCAGCGAGCGCTATGCCCGTACCGACACCAGCGTCACTGGCCAGGTCTTGAAGATCATGGCCGCCAAACCGGATGCCGTGCTGGTGGCGGCGTCAGCCACGCCGGCAGTGCTGCCGCAAAAGACGCTGGTCGAGCGTGGCTACAAGGGCCGCATCTACCAGACGCATGGCATCGGCACCCTCGACTTCCTGAAAGTCGGTGGCCGCGATGTCGAAGGCACGCTGTTCCCGACCGGGCCAGCGGTGGTGGCGCGCGGCTTGCCAGATGCGAATCCGGTCAAGAAAGTCGCGCTGGATTTCGTGCGCAAGTATGAAGCGGCTTACGGCGCCAACACAATGACGCAATTTGCCGGCGACGCCTGGGGCGCTTACATGCTGATCGCCAATGCCGCGCCGCACGCCCTGAAGGTGGCCAAGCCAGGCACGAAGGAATTCCGCTCGGCACTACGCGACGCAATCGAACGCACCAGCAACCTGACGGTGCCGCAGGGCGTGATCAACATGAACCCGAAGGACCATGTCGGCCTGGACCAGCGCTCACGCGTGATGGGCAAGATCCAGGACAACAAATTTACTTACGCATTCGGCGGCTGAGGCTGGCCGCGCAATAGTCGGGCGGTGGAAATTTCACCGCGCCAAACGCAAACCCGGGCGCCATGCAGGATGGCAACCCGGGTTTTTGTTTCTGCGCCGGCAGCGTAGCCTTAGTGGACTACCTGCACCACCACCGCTTCGTGGCGCTGTTCAAGACCGCAGGCGTAATCCACGCACGACTCCATATCCTCGAACGAGGCCAGGACGCCCTCGCCATCTGCGCTGACTTCCTGCACGCGCCATAGTCCATGACCGTCCTGGTCCATCCGGACCATCCTTCCGTTTGTTTCCCGCATCTGTCCTTCCTTTCCGGCGCAAGGCCGTTGGTCCCATCCGTCAGATAGACCCAAGTCAATACGGTTCCGCCTGCAACAGAAGTCTTTCGAAAACCACCGGCGGCACCGCCTCGGAAAACAGGAAACCTTGCCCATAGTCACAGCCGGCGTCGCGCAACAGTTCGCGCTGGCCCTGGGTTTCTATGCCTCCGGCAATGACTTCCAGGCCCAGCTTGTGCGCCATCGCAATGATCGATTCGGCGATCGCGCGGTTGCCCTCATCCTGTTCCATGTCGTGCACGAAGGATTGGTCGATCTTCAGGTAATCGATACCGAAACGTTTCAGGTAGGACAGGGACGAATAACCGGTTCCGAAATTGTCGATCGCAACCTGTAGGCCGGCGTCGCGGAAC
>JAQGMC010000123.1 GCA_028292545.1 Paucimonas sp. | reverse complement strand
AGCGACAGGTTCGATCAAAAATTCTGAGGATGGGGTTGGCGCCTGACGGTAGGTTTTAACCGGCGCCAAGCAAATCTGCAAACGTGCGTTGACCCCATCCCCACCCTAACCCTCCCCTTGAAAGGGAGGGGATACCGTAGGGTTGGCGCACGAAGCGCCAGCGCCCAAGCTTCAAACAATCACGCGTCGATACCCTGGCTGCGCAGGTAATCCTCATAGCCGCCGTGGAAGTCGATGACTTCCCCGTCCTTGATTTCAATGATGCGGCTGGCCAGCGAAGACACGAACTCGCGGTCATGCGATACGAAAATCAGCGTGCCGACATATTTTTCCAGCGCAATGTTCAACGCTTCGATCGATTCCATGTCCATGTGGTTGGTCGGCTCATCCATCAGCAGCACGTTGTGGCGGCCCAGCATCAGCTTGCCGTAAATCATGCGGCCCTTTTCGCCGCCGGACAGCACGCGCACTGACTTCTTCACATCGTCGCCAGAAAACAGCAGCCGGCCGAGGATGGAGCGCACTGCCTGGTCGTCGTCGCCTTCGCGCGTCCATTGTCCCATCCAGTCGGTGAGGTCGCGGTCAGTGGCGAATTCTTCGGTCGGGTCCTGTGGCATATAACCGGGATCGGCATTCTCGGCCCATTTGACGATGCCGCTATCGGGCTCCAGGCCGCAGGTTGCGCCACCCAGGCAGCGCAAGAACGTGGTCTTACCCGCGCCGTTGGCGCCAATGATCGCAATTTTTTCACCCGCTTCGACCGCCAGGCTGACATTCTTGAAAATCGGACGATCGTAAGTCTTGGAGATTGACTGCGTCTCCACCGCCAGCCGGTGCAGCTTCTTTTCCATTTCAAAACGGATAAACGGCGTGGCGCGGCTGGATGGCTTGACGTCTTCCAGCTTGATCTTGTCGATCTGCTTCGCGCGCGACGTGGCCTGGCGCGCCTTGGATTTGTTGGCTGAGAAGCGGCGCACGAAATCCTGCAGCTCGGCGACCTTTTCCTTGGCCTTGGCATTGGCGGACATCAGCTGCGCCCGCGCCTGGGTCGAGGCAAGCATGTAATCGTCGTAATTGCCGGGATAGACCTTGAGCGTGCCGTAATCCATGTCCGCCATGTGGGTGCACACCTGGTTCAGGAAGTGGCGGTCATGGGAAATGATGATCATGGTCGAATTGCGCTGGTTCAGCACGTCTTCAAGCCAGCGGATCGTATTGATGTCGAGGTTGTTGGTCGGCTCGTCCAGCAGCAGGATATCGGGGTTGGAAAACAGTGCCTGGGCCAGCAGCACCCGCAGCTTCCAGCCGGGTGCGACATTGCTCATCGGCCCCTGGTGCTGCTCGATCGGCACGCCCACGCCGAGCAACAGTTCGCCGGCACGCGCTTCGGCGGTATAGCCGTCGTATTCTGCGAATTTCGCTTCGAGGTCGGCGGCGCGCATGTAGTCGTCATCGCTGGCTTCGGGATTGGCATAGATCGCATCGCGCTCGGTCATCGCGGCCCACATTTCGACGTGGCCCATCATCACCACGTCCAGCACGCGCATTTCCTCGAACGCGAATTGGTCCTGGCGCAGTTTGCCCAGCCTTTCATTGGCATCCAGCGCGACATTGCCGGATGAGGGCTCAAGGTCACCGCCCAGGATTTTCATGAAAGTGGACTTGCCGCAGCCATTGGCGCCGATCAGGCCATAGCGGTTGCCGTCGCCAAACTTGACGGAAATGTTTTCAAACAGCGGCTTGGCGCCGAACTGCATGGTGATATTTGCGGTGGAAAGCACGGGAGCAGCCTTTAGCGAATGCGGGAAAGGGTGATGCGGGAAAGGGTGATACCTGACCAAACCAACCCGCTATTTTAGCATCCCGCCCCCGGCTTTCCTGGCCCGCGGCCGGCGATTCAGCCGCCGCCGGGCGTCATCAATAGCTGGCGCGCGGCCATGAAGTTGGCGGCTGCTTTTTTCAATGCTCCCGGTTCGATCGTCGGCTGGTACAGCGCCCCACCTATGCCGAAACCATTCGCGCCGGCACGCACATACGCTGCCATGTTGTCAGGCGTGATGCCGCCGACCGGCATCAGCGGCGTATCGGATGGCAAGACCGAACGCAGCGCCTTGACCACCGCGGGCGGCATCATTTCAGCCGGGAACAGTTTCAAACCATGGGCGCCGGCGGCAAGTGCCGCATAGGCTTCAGTGGGAGTGGCCACGCCCGGCAAGGCCAGCATGTCCAGCTCGACTGCGCGCCGCACGACGGCGCCATCGAAGTTGGGTGACACCAGCATGCGCCCGCCGGCCGCATAGACTTGTTCGACATGCTCAATGCTGAGCATGGTGCCGCCGCCCACGATCGCGCCTTCAGGCGCCATGTCGACCAAAATCCGGATCGCTTCGAGCGCGCCCGGCCGGTTCAGCGGCACTTCCAGCAAGTGGAATCCGGCTTCGAAGAGTACGGCGCCGACATGCGGCGCCTCCTCCACCGTCAGGCCACGCAGGATGGCTACAAGGGGCAGGGTCCCGAGATGTTGTCGCATGCTTGTTCCTTATCGAGCCGTAGAAATCGGGCCAGCCGTCCGGGCGACACGCCGGGCTGGCCTGTGGCTCAATCCCAGGCAGCCGGCTCGACTACGCCCAGCGCTTTGAACGCTGGCTTGCAAAAAAAGTAACCCTGCATCAGGTCGATGCCGGCGCCATGCAGGACATCGCGCTCGGCCCGGGTTTCGATGCCTTCAGCCAGTACCTGTATGTTCAATTCCGCGCAGATCGCCACGATGCCTTTGACGATCGCTTGCTTGGGCTTGCTGGCGTCGATATCGCGCACCAGCGCCATGTCGATCTTGACCGTATCCGGCTGGTATTCCGCCAGCAGGCCCAGGCCCGCGTAGCCGGCGCCGAAATCGTCGATCGCCGTGCGAAAACCAAAGCGACGGTAAGCGCCGAAGATATTGACCAGGTGGGCCCGGTCGTCTATCCGCTCTCCTTCGGTTACTTCAAACACGATCCGTTCAATCGGGAAGTTGTAGCGATGCGCCGCGGCAAACGTGGACCGTATGCAGGCTTCCGGCCGGTACACCGCATTGGGCAGGAAATTAATCGAAAGCAGTTCTTGCATGCCCAGTTCGCTGGCGCCGCGAATTGCTTCGGTGCGACAAGCCTGGTCAAAGGAATAGCGATTGTCATCCGTTACCTGCGCCAGTACCGACCCGGCCGATTCACCGTTTGGGCCGCGCACCAGCGCTTCATGCGCATAAACTGTGCGGCTTTTGAGGTTGACGATCGGTTGATAGGCAAAAGCGATGTCAATGCCAGGGCCGTTATCGTTCTTGCATTGGTTGCAGCCCTCGCTGGCCAGTTTGCCTTGCTGGAAGGGGGATACGGGTGAACTCATTGGATCCAGACTGGTCGGGGACGGGCTTTGGATTGTAAGGCGCGCAAGCGGCTGCGGATTACCGGCGGTTAAATTTTCCCGGCTGCCAGATTTTCAAAGCCGGGTGTGCCCGGCCGTACCGAGCTTGCATCTGCATCCCGCTCCTCGCCAGGCCTACCCAGAGGCGCCCGCGAGTGTGCGCACCGCTGCAACATAAACCTTGTCCGGTTGCCAGCGCAGCGCTTTCAAGCCCGTATGCGCAAGCGCCGCTTCATAGCGCTCGGCCAGTTCCGGGCTGCCAACGATTTGCACCACGCCTTGCACCGCGGTGCGGCGGCCGATTTCGTGCAGTTCAGTACCGATCAACAGGCCCGACAGCCATGACGCCGCATGCGCCGCCGGCATGCTGTCGGTCACCACCAATGCGCGGCATGAAAATGCGCGGTGGCTGAAGGCGCCGCCGGACGCCGCCGCATCGAGGCCGGCGCGGAAGGCTTCGGGCACGTCCACTTCATGATGCTGCATCAGCGCCGCCAGGGTGCCGCGCTCGGACATCAGTCCGAACAGTTCACCCGTCATGAAGGTCAGCAAGTGTTGTATCCGCCCCCTTTCCACATATACCCATTTGCAGTGGGTGCCGGGCAGCACGAACCAGCCTTCAGGTGCGCCACAAGCCAGGGCGCCGAGGATCTGGGTTTCCTCGCCGCGCATCACGTCCGGCATGCCGGCTTCGTCGCTGGAGCGGTAGCCAGGGGTTATCCGGCAGCGGATGCCCGGCAGGCTGGTTTCCACCGTCACCAGCGCCTGCGGCAATTCAGTCAGCACGCGGGTGGTGTCAAGGTAGGGCACGTCGCGCCAGCCATTGCGGCTGCCCACCATGCCCGACATCAGCACGTCTGCTTCGCGCACCTGCATGCTGGCCAGCAGGTTGGCCAGCGAACGTTCGAAATCACCCTTCACCGCCAGGATCCCCTGGTCATCGGTATGGGTTCGCAGCACTTGCCCGTTCTCGCCGAGCAGGTAAGCGCGGCGGTTGGTCGTGCCCCAGTCGATTCCGACCAGCGGCGGTTGGGCAGTGCTCATCAAGTGGCTCCCGACGGGCAAAAGCTGTTAGAAGCGCGGCGACCGCACCTGTTCCCTGGTGGCCTAAAAGAATTGGCGAAAGTCATTGTTTGTGGTGAAAGGCGGCGGTTGCCGCATGCCGGCTGCGCCCGCTCAAACCACACCAAGATTGCCGGAGCAACATGCAATTCAGGCAAGCCGGGAGCACTGGAACACAAAGGAAGATCGTGGATAGCCGCGGGCAAATCAGACAGGACCAGCCAGCAAGTGCCGCAAGCGCGGCCCGGCCAGTGCGCGCCCTGCTCTGCTGCCTGCTTGCGCTTGGCGCCCCGGCCGTCTCGGCACAGTCCGCGCGCAGCAGCGGCGAATTTACGCTACAGCCGGAGAACCTGCGCGACAGCATGGTCTACCAGCGCTGGCAACTGGCTCCCGGCCAAAGCGCATCCTGGGCCCGGCCGATGCTGCTGCCCAATAGCATGGCGCCGCTGGACTTTCCGGCGACGCGCAGCGCGGGGTCGGCGCGTTCCTTCGGCGCCCGCAATGGCGCGGACTGGCATTTTTCGATGGAGGTACGGCCCACCGTCGAACCCGGCGCTCAGATGGCGGCGACCGGCCCCGGCATGCCCAACAGCGCCAGCCTGCCACTCCTGGGCGGGGTGCAGTCGGGAAGCGGCAATATCTTCAGCGGCGGCTTGCGCAAATCCTTCGGCTCCTGGTCGGTGCTGGCCAACGTCAAGCAACAGGAAAGCGCCGCCTACGGCTCTTTCCGCAAACCTGCACTGTCCATCCTCTACCGGCCCGAAGAAGGCGGCGCGCTGGCCGGCCTGTCGCTGTCGCGCTCCAGCCGCACGCCCGGCTTTTATGCCTCGGGCCATCCCTTCGGCGGCAATAACCAGGCCGGAGCTGAAAAGAGCGAGCAAGCCGAACTGTTCTTCGCCAACGACGAGCGCTCACCCTGGCGCATGCGGCTGACCGTATTCCAGGCGTACTACCGCGACATGATGGATTTCGACGGCGGCCCCCCGCCCAGCCTGGTCAACCGTGCCCGCGTTTATGTGCGTGGCGTGGAAACCAGCATTTCGCGGCGCTGGGCCAGCGGCACCCAGGCTTACCTGCATGCCGCCAGCATGGCGTCCTATGATCCTGACAGCGGCTTTGACATGCGCTACCGGCCGCGCCAGCAAGCCACCGGCGGCTTTGCGCTGCCGCTGGCCGGCCCGCTGAAGATGCACGCCAGCCTCAGCTGGTTCGGCCGCCGCTATGACACTGCAGGCAGCGCCGAAGCCGTCGGCAGTTATATGGAAGCCGGCATGATGCTGAGCTGGAAAACCCGCAAGACGCAGACCTTCGTCGCCGTCGACAACCTGTTCGACCGCCGCGCCGAGGAATACCCGCAGGGCTTCGACAATGGGCGCCGCTTGCGGCTGGGATGGCAATCGTCGTTCTGACGCCGCTCCGGCGACCGTCGCAAGCCCGGCTTCGCTTTCTTTTCCGCAATTGTTCCCGATCGTTGCTATGATCAGGCTCCACCCGAGAGCCTCCCATGCCAGATCCCCATACCCGCAAGGTTGCCGCCACCGGCCTCAAGCTTTCCCAACTGATTGGCGCGTTGAGCCACGCGCTCGACATCACCGAAGGCCAGCCCGAGGGCCATTGCGTGCGCTGCTGCTGGATCGGCATGCATATCGGCCGCGAAGCCGGGCTGCCGGAACAGCAATTGTGGGAACTCTATTACGTGCTGCTGCTGAAAGACCTGGGTTGCTCCAGCAACGCCGCACGCATCTGTGAGCTCTACCTGACCGACGACCTGCAATTCAAGCGCGACTTCAAATCAGTCGGCGATGGCTTGCCCGAGGTGCTGGCTTTTGTGCTCACCCATACCGGCCTGAAGGCTGGCCTGGCCGAGCGCTTTCGCAGCGTGATGACCATCATGCGCGACGGCCCGGCGATTGCGCAGGAATTGATCGCCACCCGCTGCCAGCGCGGCGCCGATATTGCGCGCCTGTTGCGCTTTCCCGATTCGGTCGCTTCCGGCATCTATAGCCTGGATGAGCATTTCAATGGCCAGGGCAAGCCGCACAAGCTGGCTGGCCAGGCGATACCGGTGTATGCCCGCATTGCGCTCCTGTCCCAGGTGATTGACGTCTTCCTGACTGCTTCCGGACGCGAAGCCGCCATGGCCGAGGCGCGCAAGCGTGCCGGCCAGTGGTTCGACCCGGAACTGGTTGCCGCTTTCGAATCCGTGGCTGCCCGCCCCGACTTCTGGCAAGTGCTGCAGGCGCCCGGCTTGTCCGAAGCCGTGAGCGCGCTCGAGCCGGCGCAATTCGAAGTGCCGCTGGACGAAGACTATCTCGACGATATCGCCGCCGCGTTTGGCCAGGTGGTCGATTCCAAAAGCCCCTACACCAGCGGCCACAGCGCGCGCGTTGCGCTTTATACCGACATGATCGGCGAAGCGATGGGCTTGGACTCGCAGCGGCGGCGCTGGCTCAAGCGCGGCGCGCTGCTGCATGACGTGGGCAAGCTCGGCGTCAGCAACAGCGTGCTCGATAAGCCCGGCAAGCTCACGCGCGAAGAATGGGATGCGGTCAAGCTGCACGCCAGTTATACCGAAGCGATCCTGGGCCGCATCGATGCCTTTGCCGAACTGGCCAAGGTGGCCGGCGCGCATCATGAACGGCTCGACGGCGGCGGTTATCCACGTGGACTTGGCGCCATCGACATACCGCTTGAGACCCGCATCATCACCACCGCCGATATTTTCGACGCCATCACGGCCGCCCGCCCCTATCGCGGCGCGATACCGGTGCCCCAGGCGCTGGACATGATGGCCGAAACGGTGGGCACGGCGCTTGACGAGGCTTGCTTCGAAGCGCTGCGCCGCGGTGCCCAGGTGCTGCCGCAAGGCGGCGCGGAAATCGAGCGGCTGCTGACTGCGGCCTGAAAACGCGGCCTGCCGCCCTGCTATAGTTCGGCCTTGCCCGCAAGCTTGCCCGGACCACCAATGCCGTTTCGTTTTCCAAGCAGCGCTTCCCGATCCCGCCGCCGTTTGCTGGCGGCTGCCGCAGCCACTGCTGCAAGCGTGCTCCTGCCCGGCCCGGCCCACGCGGCAGAGGGCCCACTGGTGGCGGCAGCTTCTGACTTGAAATTCGCGCTGGATGAGATTGCCGCGGCCTTCCTGGCTGAAACAGGCCAGCCCCTGCGCTGCGTGTATGGTTCCTCTGGAAATTTCAGGCGCCAGATTGCCGGCGGCGCGCCCTTCGAACTGTTTTTTTCCGCGGACGAAGCCTATGTCGATGCGCTGGTGCGCGAAAAGCTGACCGTGGACCAGGGCCGCCTGTACGCGCTGGGCCGCATCGCCATCATCGTGCCGCACAATTCCACGCTCAAGCCGGCGGGCGATTTGTCCGACTTGCGCGTGGCGCTGGCAGCAGGAAAAATCCGGCGCTTCGCCATCGCCAATCCCGAACATGCGCCCTACGGCCGCGCCGCACGCCAGGCGCTGCAAGCCACGGGCCTCTGGCCGCTGCTCGAAGGCAAACTGGTCCTGGGTGAAAACATTTCACAGGCTGCGCAATTTGCCATCAGCGGCTCGACCGATGGCGGCATCATCGCGCGTTCGCTGGCGTTGGCGCCAGCCATCGCGGCCGGTGGCCGCCATGCGCTCATTCCCGACGCGCTGCATGAGCCGCTGCGCCAGAAGATGGTCTTGCTGGCGGGCGCCGGTGACACGGCCCGCGCTTTCTATCGCTATGTGCAAGCGCCCAAGGCCCAGGCGGTGCTGGCCCGTTACGGTTTCACCGCGCCAGCCTGATGGACTGGACTGCGCTCAAGCTGTCGCTGTGGCTGGCCGGGCTGACTGCCGCCATCCTGTTGCCCGTGGGTGTGCTGCTGGGACGGGTGTTTGCCTGGCGCTCCTTCACCGGCAAGCCGCTGCTGGAAGCGGCGTTTGCACTACCGCTGGTGCTGCCGCCCACCGTGCTTGGCTACTACCTGCTGGCCGGGCTGGGCGAAGCTTCGTGGCTGGGCCAGTGGACCCGCTCAGCATTGGGCCTGTCGCTGGTGTTCAATTTCCCGGGCTTGCTGCTGGCTTCAGTCATCTTCAACCTGCCGTTTGCGATCGCGCCGGTGCAGCGCGCCTTTGAAGCCATTCCCGAGAATGTGCGCAATGCCGCCGCCTGTTGCGGCATGTCGTGGTGGCGCACGCTGTGGCGCATCGAACTGCCGCTGGCCTGGCCGGGCATCCTGTCGGCGCTGGTGATGACCTTTGCCCACACGCTCGGCGAATTCGGTGTCGTGCTGATGGTGGGCGGGAACATACCCGGTGAAACCCGCACCATTGCCGTCGCCATTTACGATCGGGTGCAAGCCTTCGACACCGCCGCCGCCAGCCGCATGTCTGCCTTGTTGCTGTTGCTGTCGCTCTCCGCGATTGCGATCAGCTACTACGCCACCAACCGGATGGCCCGGCGCCATGCCTGAGCCGATGACACAACACAGCCAGGCTGGGACGGCTGCCGCTGCACAGGATGGCGCCGCGCCCTGGTTCAGCGTCGACTTGCAGCAGCAGGCGCCGATCAGCCTGGATGCGCATTTCCATTGCGAGCAGG
The DNA here is from genome assembly GCA_028292545.1 of Paucimonas sp. GTDB lineage: Bacteria > Pseudomonadota > Gammaproteobacteria > Burkholderiales > Burkholderiaceae_D > Lacisediminimonas. The sequence goes on along the minus strand of JAQGMC010000123.1, from coordinate 39,237 downwards.
GCGAGGTGCTGGCGCTGGTCGGCCCTTCCGGCAGCGGCAAGACCACGATATTGAAAACCATTGCCGGCCTGGTGCGACCCCGCGGCGGACGCATCCGCATCGGCGGCCAGGACTGGCTCGACACGGCCCGCGGCATCGACGTGCCGGTGCGCCAGCGCTCGGTGGGCGTGGTGTTCCAGGATTACGCGCTGTTTCCGCATCTGAGCGCGCTCGACAATGTGGCCGAAGCGATGCAGCACCTGCCTGCTTCTGAGCGCCGCGCGCGTGCCGCGCGCTGGCTGGCGCGGGTGCACTTGTCCGGGCTGGAGCAACGCCGGCCGCGCCAGTTGTCCGGCGGCCAGCAGCAACGCGTGGCGGTGGCCCGGGCGCTGGCGCGCGACCCCGCCGTGCTGCTGCTGGATGAGCCGTTTTCCGCGGTCGACCAGGTCACGCGCGAAAAACTGTATGAGGAATTGGCGCTACTGCACCAGGACCTGGCGCTGCCCATCGTGCTGGTCACGCACTCGCTGCATGAAGCGGCAATGCTGGCCGACCGCATGTGCATCCTGCATCGCGGCAAGACGCTGCAACTCGATACGCCGGAAGTAATCATGAACCGGCCGGCCAGCGTGGATGTGGCGCGTCTGGTTGCGCTGCGCAATATCTTCAGCGGCGAAGTGCTGGCGCAGGAACCGGGCGTGGCGACCCGCATCCGCTGGGGCGCGGCCGTGCTGGAAGCGCGTCATGATCCGCGCCTGCATATCGGCCGGCAAGTGCACTGGACCATACCCGACTCGCAAGTCGTGATGCACCGCCGTGACAAGGCCTGGCGCGCCACTGAGGAAAACGTCCTGCAAGGAGAGGTGCTGGGCGTGCTGGCGCTGGGCAGCACGACCCAGGTCCGCATGCGGCCAGCAGGGGTCGCCGCGCCCGACGTGCTGACCTTTTCCGTGCCCAGCCATTTCGCGCGCCTGAACCATGCAGCACCCGGCCAGGCCATTGCCGTGTCCTTGCACAAGGATGCGATCCACTTGCTGCAGGCTTGAGGCGCCTGCCGCAAAGATCCACGAACGCCGGTGGCTTCAGTCGAGCTTGATGCCGTGCTTGCGGATCAGCGGCTGCCAGCGCGCCAGGTCGGCCGCCACGATTGCCCGGAAAGCGGCGGGCGTGTTGCCCACTGGTTCCATCCACTGTCCATGCAGGCGTTGCCTGACTTCGTCGGAGCGCACGATTTGCGCAATCTCTGCCTGCAAGCGGTTGACGATGGCAGCCGGCGTTTTAGCCGGCGCAATGAAACCCATCCAGGCGTCGCCCTGCACATCCTGCAAGCCCGATTCGGCCAGCGTCGGCAAATCGGGCAGCACAGCGGACCGCCTGGCTGTAGCCACGGCCAGCGCCTTGAGCTTGCCGGCACGCACATGCTGCATCACCGCCGCCGCCGGCAGCACGGCCAGATGGGCGTCGCCTGCCAGCAAAGCCGTGACTGCCTGGCCAGAGCCGGGATAGGGAATATGCACCAGCTCGGCGCCGCTGCGGGCCGCGATCGCCGCCACCGCAAGGTGGGAAATGCTGCCCGTGCCCATCGATGAATAATTGAACTTGCCGGGCTCGTTGCGCAAGCGTGCCAGCAGCGCCGGCATGTCGCTCACGTTCGATTGCGGCGTGACCACGAGCACGCTGGGCTGGGTGGCGGCAATCGTCACCGGCTCGATATCGGTTTGCGGGTTGTAGGGCAGCGCTTTGAACAACAGGGTATTGGCCGCCAGCGGTCCGGAAATCGTCACGCCCAGCGTATAGCCATCGGGCGCAGCCTTGGCAACGGCATCGGTGCCGATATTGCCGGCTGCGCCAGCCTTGTTTTCGACCACCACCGGCCGCCCCAGGCGCTGGGCCAGCCGCTCGGACACGATGCGCGCCAACAGGTCGGGCGTGGAACCGGGGCCGAAGGCGACGATCACGCGCAAAGGGCGCGCCGGCCAGTCGTTTGCAGCCATCGCGGGTTGAACCGACAGCGTGGTGAGCGCGAGCGCTGCCAGCGCGGCTTTGACAAGTCGCCGGCGAGCGGTGTGTTTTGCCTGATGCATGCGTGTTTCCTGCCTGGGGGCTGAATAGGGTTGTGCCGATTGCTGCAGCGCGGTTTTCCGCAAAGGCAAAACCGGCGCAGCCGCAAGCCTACCTTCGTTCGGGCCAATCGAACAGCGTGGACCCGGCCAGGCTGCGCGGTTTGTCGACCGATTTCATGCGCCGGATTCATGCATCCGCGCCACACTGCGCTAAACTGCTGCACACCGGGGGCACGGACCGCCCCCCACACTGAGACCGGCCACATACAGCGCGCCAAGGATAATAAAAAACATGACTGAACCGACGAAGAGAAAACACTTCTCGATGATCCGGGAATTCCACCTCGCCGACTGGTTCACGCTCGGGAATGCCGTCTCCGGCACCGGCGCCCTGTTTTCGATGATGAGCTATGTGACCAGCGGTGAAATCCGCCATGTCTACCTGGCGGCCCTTCTGGTATTCGTCGCCCTGGTATTCGACGTGCTTGATGGCCGCATTGCACGCTGGCGCCAGCGCGCTTCCGTGCTCGGGCGCGAACTCGATTCCCTTGCCGACGTGATTTCCTTTGGCGTCGCGCCCGCCATCATTGCCTATGGCTGCGGCATGAACGGCTTGTACGACCGCATCCTGCTGGCGTATTTCGTAGCCTGCGGCGTATCGCGGCTTGCGCGCTTCAATGTGACAGCCGAAGACATGGCGCGCGAAACCGGCAAGGTCACTTATTTCGAAGGTACGCCGATTCCCACTTCGAGCGTCCTGGTGCTGATGCTCGCCATTGCCGCCTACCAGGGCGCAGTCGGGGACAACCTGTGGTTCGGCGCGATGACCATCGGCGGCTATACCCTGCATCCGCTGGCGCTGGCTTTCGGCATTTCGGGCAGCCTGATGATCAGCCGGCTGCGCATTCCGAAGCCGTGAACGCAGCAGGCGCGCGCGCCGTCCAGCTCAGTTGACATGCAGGTTAGTTGGAAATGCAGGTTAGTTCGAATCCAGCTCAGTTGGAAACATCCAGCGTCGCGCGCGTGAATTTTTCCATATAGTCCAGCAAGTTGTCGGATGCGAGCGCAGCCCGGTCTGCATCCTGCTGCGCAATCGCCTCCGCCACTTCGGCATGCAGGCGCGCCGTTTCTGCCAGGCCGCCAACCTGTTGGTAATGCATGTACCAGAAGCGGCGCGACAAGGCCTGGATCAGGCTCATCGAGTTGGCCAGGAATTCATTGCGCGCGGCATTGGCAGTCAGCAGGTTGAATTCGCGATCCAGGCGCATGAACAGCGTGTCGTCGGTCGTTTGCGCCGCCTGCACCAGTTCGCGCGCAATCTCGCCAAAACGCTTGAGCTCGGTTTCATTTGCGCGCCGCGATGCGCAACGGGCCATCAGGCGCTCCAGTTCGCGCCGCACTTCCAGCAGGCGCAACTGGCTTTTCAGGTTGATTTCAGAAACGAAAATGCCGCGCTGGGGAACGATCACCACCAGCCGCTCGCGCGCCAGCCTTTGCAAGGCTTCGCGTATCGGCGTACGGCCTATGCCAAGCATTGCGCTCAAGCTCGCTTCGGACACGGCGGTGCCGGGCGGAAGCTGCAAGGTCACGATCCGCTCTTCCAGGGCCGCATAGGCTTTCTCGGTCAGCGACAGCGGCGCTTCGACCGCGTCGGCGGGCCCGGCCGCATTGCGCGCCGTGCCCGCCGTCTTGCGGCCAGGCGCGGCCTTTATCTCCGCGCGGCCTGCTTGCCGCGTACCTGCGCTACGAATGCCTGCCTTTGCTGCCGCTTTCATGGGTCGGTCTTTTCCAGGATGGGTTTCAAATCGCCGCGCAGTATACCGGTTAGCGCAGCTTGCGCGGCGTGTCATCGCGCAAAACCGAGTGCGGCTTGCGCCTTGTCTATCGCCAGGGCAGGCCACCTGCCGACAGTAACCGATACGCCAGCATTGCGCAATCAGTCGTATATCAGTAGTATTTCTGACTTCCCGCGAAGCCAGCGGCGGGCGTCGCCTCCGGCTGCGCGCATCAGTTGCGGCGCGGCGGCCCGGGCAATCGACCACACCTCTTCCTGTCTCTGGAGATTCACCGATGCAGTTCAAAGCTGCCGTACTACGCGCACCCGGCCAGGCCCTGGAAATCGAAACGCTGCAAGTGCAGAACCTGGCCGACACCGATGTCGTGGTGCGCATAGAAAGCACGGCCCTGTGCCACACCGACCTGGAAGCGGTTGAAGGCCAGCTCGGTTCGCCGCTGCCGCTGGTGCCGGGCCATGAGGCGGCTGGCCGCGTCGAGCGCGTCGGCAGCGGCGTCACGCGCCTGAAACCGGGCGACCAGGTGGTGCTGTCCTGGAATCCACATTGCAATCACTGCTTCTACTGCCAGCGCGCGCAACAGATCCTGTGCCAGCAATATCGCGATAATGGCGCGCGCTCGGTCCACTTCGACGGCAGCCCGCGCATCTTTGCTGGCGGCGAAGCAGTGCATCAATTGATGTACACCGGCAGCTTCGCCGAACTGGCCGTCGTGACTGAGGATTGTGCGGTCAAGATACCGCCGGGCTTGTCGTCGGAACTGGCTTGCCTGATCGGCTGCGGCGTGATGACCGGCGTGGGCGCCGCATTGAATATTGCGAAGGTGGAAGCCGGCAGCTTTGCCACCGTGATTGGTTGCGGCTCGGTCGGCTTGTCTGCAATACAGGGGGCCAAGCTGGCGCAGGCCGCGGTGATCGTGGCAGTCGACCGCGATCCGGTGAAGCTGGAAAACGCGCGCCGCTTCGGCGCCACCCATGTGCTGCAAGCTGATGACGATTTGATAGCCGCCCATCTCACGCTGACGGCCGGACGCGGCGCCGACTACGTATTCGAAGCCGCGGGCAATCAAGCTGCGTTTCGCGCCAGCATGGAGCTGGTACGCCCCGGCGGACAAGTGGTGTGGCTGGGCAAAGTGCCGGTCTCCCAGGATGTCGCTTTCCGCTGGGGATCGCTGATGCAGGAAAAGAAGGTCATCCGTTCCAGCTATGGCGGCACCAGCCCCTGGCGCGACTTCCCGGCGCTGGTGCAAGCCTATCTGGACGGCCGCTTGCTGCTGGACGAATACATCACCAGCCGCATTGCTTTGCACCAGGTAAACGAGGGTTTGCAGAGACTCAAGCAAGGACTGGAGATCCGCTCGGTCATCAATATGCCCAGCTGATTGAAGGCAGAGGCGAGCCGGTACGGGAAGGCATGGAAGCGGTTTCCAGCTTGTATTCCCAGCATCGATTTATGCGGTGAATTGATCGCCTTACGAACGCACGGGTGTGCGACAGCCCCGCTCCTGCCTTTCTTTAACCTTTTCGAGGCCTTCGCGACACATCGGCACGTCGAAAACATCAAATTTCGCGATTCCTTGCTCACTCTGTTGCGCAGAAGTTGTCAAAGTCGGGATATGATGCCGAGGGGGCTACATAAGCATCCAATTTTTATTTCCAACATTTCAAAGGTTTGTGATGGCAACTGGTACAGTCAAATGGTTCAACGACGCCAAGGGTTTTGGTTTCATTACCCCTGATGGCGGCGGCGAAGATCTGTTCGCACATTTCTCCGCAATCTCTGGCTCGGGTTTCAAGAGCCTGCAAGAAGGCCAAAAGGTGAGCTTCGAAGTCACCCAAGGTCCTAAGGGCAAGCAAGCTTCGAACATCCAGCCTGCGTAAGCAGGTAGTTCGGGCGGACCGTTCCAAGAAAACGGTCTCGGCAAGCCGGTTCATCGCTGACGGGGTATGGTCAGTTATGGTACCCCGCCGGTGCGGCTGCTAGCTCAAAGTCGAAAAGCCCCGATCGGGGCTTTTCGCATTTCCGGGCCCGGTGTTTCCTGATTCCTGACGAAACCGGCCCGGCGCTCATCGCCTGGCAAATTGCCTGTCTCTCCCAGGGCCGGGTTGCTCAGCTCCCCTCCTTCGGGTTCCGTGCGGCTGGCGCGCACTGATGCTGTCCCCTGCTTCGTCCTTCGTGCGCCACGGCTGCGCCCGGCCTCGGCTTGACCACCTATCGAAGAGATACAGACAATCAATTGGTGAGCGGCAAAACCTATCGATATAGTTCATTCCATTCACGCTGACTATCATGAACTTAACCGAAGGAAAACCGATGAAAAGCCCCGCCCTTACCACCGCTTCCGGCATTCCAGTCGCCGACAACCAGAATTCACTGACTGCTGGCCCGCGCGGCCCCTTGCTGCTGCAGGATTTCCACTTGATCGAGAAGCTGCAGCACTTCAACCGCGAGCGCATTCCCGAGCGCGTGGTGCATGCAAAGGGTTCGGGCGCCTATGGCACCTTCACCGTGACGAATGACATTACCGGCTTCACCAAGGCAAAACTGTTTTCCGAAATCGGCAAGCAGACCGAAACCTTCGTGCGCTTTTCCACCGTGGGCGGCGAGCGCGGCTCGGCCGACACCGAACGCGATCCCCGCGGCTTCGCTGTGCGTTTTTATACCGAGGAAGGCAACTGGGACCTGGCCGGCAACAACACGCCGATGTTTTTCATCAAGGACCCGATCAAGTTTCCCGACTTCGTGCACACGCAAAAGCGCTGCCCGCAAACCAACCTGAAGTCGGCCACGATGATGTGGGATTTCTGGAGCAAGGCGCCGGAAAGCCTGCACCAGGTCACGATGCTGTTTTCCGACCGCGGCACACCGGATGGTTATCGCCACATGGACGGTTTCGGCAGCCATACCTTCAGCCTGATCAATGCCGGCGGCGAGCGGGTCTGGGTCAAGTGGCATTTCAAGACCCAGCAGGGCATCAAGAACCTGTCTGCGGCCGATGCCGTGCGGCTGGCGGGCGAGGACCCGGATTACGCACAGCGCGACTTGCTCGACGCCATTGCCCGCGGCGATTTCCCGCGTTGGAATGTGATGATCCAGGTCATGCGTGAAGGCGAGCGCCGTGTGTGGGAAATGCGCACTGGCTGGAATGCCTTCGACCTGACCAAGGTCTGGCCGCATGCAGACTTTCCGCGCATTCCGGTGGGCGTGCTAGAACTCCACCGCAATCCCGCCAACTATCATGCCGAAGTCGAGCAAGCCGCCTTCTCGCCAGCGAATGTGGTGCCGGGCCTGGGCTACAGTCCGGACAAGATGTTGCAGGGACGGCTGTTTGCCTATCATGATGCGCAGTTGTACCGGGTCGGCACCAACCACCAGCATTTGCCGGTGAACCGTCCCCGCTGCCCCTTCCACAACCAGCAGCGCGATGGCGCAATGGCGCTGGAAAATGGGGGCGCCGCGCAAAACTATGAGACAGTAGAAGCCAATGGCAGCGCAGCCGAGGGCATGGGACACGGGGAACCAGGCTGGGAATTGCACGGCAAGGCCGGGCGCTATGACGAACGCGGCACGGAAGACGATTACACTCAGGCTGGTAACCTGTTCCGTTTGATGTCGGAGGCAGAACAAGACCGGCTGACGACCAATATTGCCAATGCGATGCGCAATGTTTCGAGCCAGATCCAGGAGCTGCAGCTCGCGCATTTTCACCGCGCCGACCCGGCTTATGCACGTGCGGTGCAGCAAAAGCTGAAAAACTGAAAACCTTGGGGCGCACCAGCGGTCCATGCTCAGTGCCCGCCGGCTGCGAGCATGGACTGGCGCCTTCGGTGTCGGACCGGATGTGGAATACAAACCCGTGAAAGGAAAAAACAATCATGAGCATCGAGAAAGTTGTGTACCGGGCCCACGCCACGTCGAGCGGTGGACGGGAAGGCACGTCAAAGTCTTCTGACGGCGTGCTGGACCTGACGCTGAGCACCCCAAAAGAACTTGGCGGCGCTGGCGGCCCGGGCACCAACCCGGAGCAATTGTTCGCGGCGGGCTATTCCGCCTGCTTCCTGGGCGCGCTGAAATTCGTGGCCGGCAAAGAAAAGGTCGCCCTGCCCAAGGACCTGACAATTACGGGTGACGTCGGCATCGGCGCCATCCCGACCGGCTTTGGCATCGAAGTGGACCTGACCGTCAACGCGCCTGGCATGGATGCGCAGCAGTTGCAGGGATTGGTCGACAAGGCGCACATCGTCTGCCCCTATTCCAGTGCCACGCGCAACAATATCGACGTACGGCTGCATGTGAAGACTTGATCGTGCCAGCGACTGCATGGCGCTCGCCATGGCGCTTGTTGCAGCATGCCGCGCTGGCCTTCGGGCTGGCTTTTGCTTCTTCCCTGTCCCACGCTTAGTACAAGACGCGCAGTTTCCCTGACGACTTCAGCGGCGGCGCCCTGTTTAGCGCGTGGCAAGTCGCCAACTGGCGCAATGACCCGCCCTTTGGCTGCGTGTTTTCGCCGCATGCAATGAACGCTGTCGAGCACTTGCAGCGGCGGCGTGCGCGTTTCATAACCGGTGCGGGCGGTGAGCTTGCCCTCTTGCTGGTAGCGCGCCTGCTGCACCGTGACTGAGCAGGGACCAGCCGGCGCGCAGTCAGGCATATTCCATGACCAGGAAGCTGATGTCGTCCACGACCGGGACACCGGCGCCGCGCCAATCTTCCAGGGCGCGGCAAACGGCGTCTCGCAACTGCGGTAGCGGCTGGCTGCCATGTTCGAGCAGCACTTGCTCCAGCCGGTGCTGGGCAAAGCGTTCGCCGTTTGCATTGGCGGCATCCGGTATGCCGTCCGAGCAAAGATAAAGCCGCGAGCCGCGCGCCATCTGCAGTTCGGTTGCTTCGAAGCGGGCGTCTTCCAGCACGCCCACTGGCAAGCCGCCCTCGCCTATTTCGCGCAAGGTGCCGGTCGCGGGATCGGCATACAGCGGCGACGGATGGCCAGCCTGCACCATGGCCAGGCGGCCGGCGCGCGCATCAAGCAAACCAAAGATCATCGTGAAGTAGCCGCTATCCTGGCCCAGCGCCATGAAGCGCCGGTTGATGGCGCGCACCACGCGCACGCTGGCGCGGCGCAGGTCGCCGCCACAGTCGGCGATCGTGGCCGCGATTTCAGGCCGGCCCTTGATAATCTGGTATTGCGCATGGAAAGCCAGCATCGCAGCCGGCACGCCGTGGCCGGCAATGTCGATGGCATAGAAGCACACATGCGCGTCATCGACTGGAAAATAGTGGAACACGTCGCCGCCAACGTAGTGCGACGGTTCAAAAAACCAGTCGAAGCAGACGCGGTCCAGGCAAGCTGGCGCGGGCAACTGCTGCATCTGCATGTCACGCGCCAGTTCCAGTTCATGGCTGATTTGCTGGTGCGCCTGCTCCAGCCGCCGATTACGCGAAGCCAGGTCGCGGTGCAGCTCCAGCACGCGCTGCGCCGCATGCAGCCGGGCGTCCAGTTCGGCCGGGCGGAAAGGTTTGTTCATGAAGTCGTCCACACCCGCTTCCATGGCGGAGCGCAGTGAACCGGGCTCACCCTGGGCGGTCAGCATGACGACATAGGTGTAATGATCGCGCGCAGCGCTGCGTACGCGCCGGCACAGGTCAAGCCCGTTCAGGCGCGGCATGGTCCAGTCCGTGACCAGCAAATCCACCGAATGCGTGAGGAAACGTTGCCAGGCATCTTCGCCATCGACCGCGGCCAGCACCTGGTAGCCACGCGAGCGCAGGAATGCCTGCAACAGGGTCAGGATGGCTGGATCGTCATCCGCCACCAGCGCCACGGCTTTCCCTTCTTCCACAACATCCCCGATCGAAGCCAAGGTGGCAACTATAGCCGAGACTGCGGGCGCCGGTGACGACGGCGGCTCAAGTCAAGTCTGGTCGGGATCAGGGAAACAGCCGGAGCAGGAACCAGCACCAGGCCAGGCACGCACCCGGGGCCGGTTAGTCGCCGAAATTGCGCCAGGTGTCGGCCGGCTTCGAACGCAACAAGTGGCCAACCCGGCCAAGGCACCAGGCGCCGAACACCAGCGACAGGGAAAATACCGACAACACGGCATCGGCAGCATTGATGTCGAGTTTGACCGGCAAACAGGGTTTGTCAGTTTGTACCGGCGTTTGCTGCGCAGTCTGCGATGCTTCCATAGGTGAGCTTCTCCCAAGCGTTTGGAAGAGTGTCCACCGCCCGTGTCCGCATGGCGTTGCGCCGCGCCAAGTTGCAGGTTGACCCGACGCAACAGACAAAAGAGAAGCCCGCGAAACCGTAGAGCCGCGCACGCTGCGCGTTGGATCAGACCGGCGCGCGCAGCATGCGCATGATTTCGCTGATGCGATACGGCTTGTTGACGAAGCCAAAGTCCCCGAATCCGCCACCTTCGTTGGCCAAGGCCGGCGCTGGATAACCGGAGGCCAGCAAAACCTTGAGGCCAGGCAGCAGCTTTTTGGCTGCGCGCCCGAGCTCGATGCCGCTGATGCCTGGCATCAATACATCGGTGAACAGCACGTTGACGTCAGGCGTACGCTTGAGTATGTCCAGCGCGTCCTTGCCATTGTTGGCCGACAGCACTTCATAGCCCATGCTGCGAAATAGTTCAGCCGCCACATCAAGCACCTCGGGCTGGTCGTCTACCACCAGCGCCTTGTCCTTCCCGGCATCGACCTCACGCTGCGCGTCAGCCGTATCGGCTGGGAGCGCCGGCAGGAAGATCGAAATCGCCGTGCCGCTGCCGGGCGCCGTGGAAATCGTGACGTCACCCTCGGACTGGTGGACCAGGCCATAGACCTGGCTCAGCCCCATGCCAGTCCCCTTGCCCACGCCCTTGGTCGTGAAAAACGGTTCAACTGCCCGGGCCGCCACCTCAGGCGTCATGCCGGTTCCGGTATCGCGCACCGTCACCTTGACATAAGTGCCGGGTGCAAGATGGTCGACGTCGCCCGCCTGCAGCTGCACCGTTTCCGTGCTCACGGTCAGGACGCCGCCGTCAGGCATCGCGTCACGGGAATTGGCCACCAGGTTCAGCAGGGCCGCTTCAAACTGGGTGGCGTCGATCAGGACCCGCGGCAGCAGCGGGTCAAGCGCCAGCTTGAAATCGATCGAATCGTGGCAAGCCCGGCGCAACACGGCTTCAAACGAAGCGATCACCCGGTTCAGGTTGAACTTGTTCCGCTGAAGCGGTTGCTGGCGGGCGAAGGACAGCAGTTGCTGGGTCAGCTTGGCGCCGCGGTCGGCCGCACGCTGCATGCTTTCGAATACCCGGGCTTCGCCGGGCGTGGTTACCTTGCTGGCGAAAAGATCCAGGCCACTGACAATCACGGCCAGCAGGTTGTTGAAGTCATGTGCAACGCCGCCGGTGAGTTTGCCGATCGCTTCCAGCTTCTGGGAATGGAACAGCGCCGCCTTGGCCCGCTCCAGCGCTTCATTGGCCTGCTTCTTTTCAGTGATGTCGCGCGTGATCTTGGCAAACCCGACCAGCTCGCCTGCTTCGTTGTGAATGGCGTCGAGCACGACGCTGGCCCAGAACCTGGTGCCATCCTTGCGCACGCGCCAGCCTTCGCTCTCAAAGCGCCCTTCGCGCGAGGCGGTGCGCAGCGTAATGTTGGGCGTGCCGGCCTGCCGGTCCTCGGCGGTATAAAAACGGGAGAAATGCGTGCCCACCACTTCATCATGGGTATAGCCCTTGATGCGCTCGGCGCCGGCATTCCAGTTCGTGATCTGGCCTTCTGGCGACAGCATGTAGATGGCGTAATCGGTCACGCCCTGCACCAGCAGTCGGAAGCGCTGCTCGCTTTCGCGCAAGGCTTCCTGCGCCAGCTTGCGTTCGGTAATGTCGCGGGTAATCTTGGCAAAGCCGACCAGCGTGCCATCCTCATCGTGGATCGGGTCGATCACCACGCTAGCCCAGAAGCGCGTGCCGTCCTGGCGCACGCGCCAGCCCTCATCCTCGAACTTGCCTTTCGTGAGCGCGGTATGCAGGGCGGTCTGCGGCCTGCCGTTGGCGCGGTCTTCCTCAGTGTAAAAAAGGCTGAAATGCTTGCCCAGGATTTCGGGCGCGGTATAGCCCTTGAAGCGCTGTGCGCCGGCATTCCAGCTATTCACATAGCCTTCGGGTGACAGCATGTAGATGGCGTAATCGCTGACGGCGGTGACGAAAAGCTGAAAACGCGCCAGGTCGGTCGGGTCAGAAAGCGGCGGTTTCGGATGTGTTGGCATTGAGTTCGTGTGACCAAAAGTAAACCCGGGTCATCGCTGAAGCTTGTCGGTGAATGCTGAGTCTAACCCGTCTCCTGCGCGCCCGCAGGAGAGGATGGACTGTTCCCCGGTCTTTTCCGAAGGCGGCCGGATTGCGCTGGATTATGAGCCTGATCCCCGCGAACGACAACCCAGCAGCCCTGATCGGCCGGAATGGGCCCGGCAACCAGGACGCTGCGACTGGATTGCCAGGGTCGACAGCCGCGCCGGTTGCGGCGCAGCCGGGCCGGTCGCGGCGTAGCCGGGGGGTTGCAGCGTAGCCGGCGCGAGTCGGGCTCGACCGGTTGGTCGACGCTGACGCGGCTCCTCTTCAATCAAGGTTTAACCTTTTGAATCCCCATTTCAGGACTAGAATGCAATTGCGATCGTAAACACGTGAGCCACCGTGAAGACGCTACTGGTTGCTGTTCGCGAGGAAGACCGTCAAGAGGCGGCGGCAATCGCTGGCCATGAGTTTCGTGTTTATCTCGCGTCGACGATCAAGGAAGCGATTTCCATCACAGCAAGCGCGGACCTGGACGGGATAATTTGTGGGGCGCACTTGAACGAGGGGACCATGTTCGATTTTGTTCAGCTCGTACGATCGCATCCAAAGACCGCTGCACTTCCTGTCGTCGTCGTAAGAGCGAAGGCAGGCCGCCTCAATCAAGAAAGCTACAAAGCGATCGAGCTGGCGTGTGCCGAGAAAGGTGTCCCCTACATCGACGCAGTAGAACTGGTCGAACTTCTCGGGGAAGACGCAGGCTATGCAGAGCTGCGACGCAGGATCCATGGTTTCGTCCCCTGACTGGAGCCGGTCGCGCAAGACAGTCCATGGCGGCATTCTTCCGGCGCGGCTCCACCCTTGCCCTCACGCCGCCGGCAAATCGAATCGGGAAATCAGGTCATCCAGCGTTCGTGCGTCCACGGGCTTGGTCAAGTGTTGATCGAAGCCGGCCTCGTGCGACCGCACACGGTCTTCTTGCGCACCCCATCCAGTCAATGCCACAAGATGCACCGATCGCAGCTTCGGCGATTGACGTAGCAAACGCGCTAATTCATATCCGCTGATTTCTGGCATGCCGATATCCAGCAGAGCCAGGTCTGGCCGGAATCGCTCTGCCAATTCCAATGCCGCTCGACCGTCATAGGCCGTTTGGACGGTGTGCCCAGCCATCTCCAGGAACTGGTGCAGCAAGTCCGCAGCATCCCGGTTGTCATCGGCGATCAAGATGCGCAACGAGCGCCGCGCAACCGGCGCCTTGCCGGCTTTTGCCCCGGCGGAATTCGATGCTGGCGCTGTCTCTTTCGCAATCGGTATCCTGATCGCGAACATGCTGCCCTGCCCGGGGCCGGCGCTGGACGCGCTTACCGTGCCACTATGCTTTTCGACCAGCCGCTTCACCAGCGATAGCCCGATGCCTAACCCGCCTTGCGCATGCCCGGTTCCTGGTGCCACTTGCGTGAACATATCGAAGATATGCGGCAGGGATTGCGGCGCAATGCCGATGCCATTGTCTGCCACGGTAATCACCGCTTCATCACCATCCAGGCGCACCCGCAGGTCGATCTTGCCAGTGTCCGGCGTGTATTTGGCTGCATTCGCCAGGACATTGGCGATGACCTGGGCCAGCCGGTTCGAATCGGCATCCAGCCAGATCGGTTCATCGGGCACTGCCATGCTGAAAACATGGTGCTTGGCCTGAATCGTCGGCAGCGTCGTTTCAACCGCATGCAGCACGATCTCCTTCAAGGCCACGCGATTTTTCTGGATTTCGATCTTCCCCGTCGAGATCCGCGCCAGGTCGAGCAAGTCATCTACCAGATGCACCAGGTGATCCACCTGTCGTCCCATCATCTCGCGGGTCGTGGCCACGGTTGCCGGATCGTTGGCGCTGATACGCATCACATCCAGTCCGGTGCGGATCGGCGCCAGCGGATTGCGCAGTTCATGTGCCAGGGTCGCAAGGAATTCACTCTGGCGCTGGTTCGACCGCGATAAATTGGCGGCCAGCTGACGCAATTCTTCCTCGGCCTGCTTGCGCTCCGTGACATCATTGCCCTCGGCGAAAATGCCGGTGACCACGCCGCGCGCGTTGCGAATCGGCTGATAAACGAAATCGACGAACCGTTCCTCCAGCGGCCCATTGGGCTCGCGCTGAAGCTTGACCGGCATGGCACGCCCGACGAATGGTTCGCCCGTTGCATAGACTTGGTCCAGCAACCGGATGAAACCTTGTTCAGCCACTTCCGGCAAGGCGTCGCGCACTGGCTTGCCAACGATATCCCTGTGCCCCACCAGCTGCAGATAGGCCTGGTTGGTGAGGTCAAAGACATAGTCACTGCCGCGCAGGATTGCCATGAAGCCGGGGGCCTGCTCGAACAGCGTGCGGAATCGCTCGTTTTCCGCGGCCCGATAGTTTTCCGCCAGGACCTGGTCGGTCACTTCCACGCAGGCGCAATACATGCCGGCCACCTTGCCGCTTTCATCGCGCACCGGCGAATACGAGTAGGTGAACCAGGTCTGTTCGTCAAAACCGTTCCGTCGCATCGTCAGTGCGAGACGGTCGCTATACGTGGCTTCGCCATGCAGCGCGCGTTCAATCAAAGGACTGATGTCGCTCCAGATGTCAGACCAGACCTCATCGAAGCGCCGGCCGAGGGCGGCCGAATGCTTGGCACCCAGGATCTCGGCGTAGGGATCGTTATAGAGGAAACCCAGTTCCGGCCCCCATGCCACAAACATCGGGAGCTTACTGTTCAACAACAGTTCAACGATGGTGCGCAGGGATTGAGGCCAAGTTTGAGGAGGGCCCAACGGGGAGGTGGACCAGTCATGCGCACGCATCTGCGCGCCCATGAAGCCGCCGCCGGTCAGGAAAGAAACGGGCGCAGCATCGCGATCGGGGTTATTCATCGGAACCAAGAATAGCATCAAGAGCAGCAGAGCCGCTTCCCCGAACCGGCCGGGTCAATGGGCGTGGTCTTAAGCGCCCGCGTGACCAGGCTGCACGGCATTCCTGCTTTGGCATTCTCGTTGACTAGGTACTGGCTACCTTGTTTTCCGCAACCGATGCAATTTTCATGTGACGTTCTATGCAATATCGCATTGATCCGTAGATCAGGCAGTCCAGGCTTGAAGAATTTACCCTTGATGCGTAAATCTTGATTCGGCTCAGGCATTTTGGCAAGAAACGAAGTACTGGACCTGCGGCTGGATTGCTTATTTTTTCTCGCGAATCGGTAAATTTTCTTCGTTGTTCTTAATAACGCAGACGGTTTAGTATCAGACAGACGCTATAAAACAGTAGCTATCCCCCGCGATTGGCAAGACACCATGGCAACTATTCCCACCCCGCCGGTCGGGAATGTCATTCAAGTCTGCGTCTTCGCCAGGAGAGATATTAAAAAGGAGACGGAGATGAACGCGAAGAGAAAACCGTTGTTGCGCCGGGCCTGTGGCCTGCTTGCAGTACTGAGCGTGGTTGTCGCCGGGGCCGCGCAAGCCACGTCCTTTCCTGAAAGGCCCATAACAATCATTGTCCCTTTCGGCGCTGGCGGAATTGTCGACGTCAGTGCACGCGTCCTCGCAGAAGGCATGTCTGCGCAACTGAAGCAGCCAGTCCTGGTGGTCAACCGTACCGGGGCTGGAGGAACGATCGCGGGCAATGCGGTTGCCACCGCCAAGCCCGACGGATATACCCTCGGCTTTTTGACCATGTCCGGCGGCGCACCCGAACCCTTCCGGTTCGTGTATCCAGCGCCCTATACCAGCAACGATTTGCGGCCGATCGCCCAAGTCTCCGTCGCATCTACCGTGCTGGCCGTGCTGGCAGATTCCCCTTACAAGAGCATCAAGGACTTGGCCGACCATGCGCGCAAAACCGGCGTGCTGCAGGTGGCGACTCCTGGCAAGCAAACGCTTGCATCCATGGTGTTACGGCGGATTGCAGTGAAAGAGAATGTGAAGATCGATGATATTCCTTATCCAGGTGACGCCGGCATGGTGCCGGCCTTGATGTCGGGCGTGGTCGCTGCCGCGGCGCCCGACATTTCATCATTGCAGGGGTTCGTGAAAACGGGACGGGTAAGGGTGTTGGCTTCGTTTACGGAACAGCGCCTGGAGGGGTTTCCCAACATACCGACTGCAATCGAGCTTGGTTACGAAATGCCGTATATCTCGGCACTCGGGTTACTCGGGCAAAAGGCGCTGCCAGAGGAAATCGTGAAGAAGTTGGAATCCACGGTCGCAGCTGTGATGAAAGAGCCCCGGTACCTGGAGAAAATGCGGGCAATCTCGATCCAGCATTCCTTCCTCGATAATGTGGCTTATAAGAAAGTGCTGGAGCGGGACCGGGAAAATGTCGAGGCATTCTTCAAGGAACAGGGATTCCTGAAGTAAGGGCTTTGCAAAGCCGATTGCAAGCCGCGGTGGGCCTTGCAAATCCAGTGTGCGCGTACCGTCAAACGAGGATGGAATTCTTCTCAGGCGTTACGCGGACACAGCAAGTCTTTGGAAAGGTGGGACAGGTCGGGGCAACCAAGCAGTGCCAGGTTGTGGTCGATTTCCGCTTGCAATAGCTTGAGGGCATGAACAGCGCCCTCCTCACCGGCGATAGCCAGCCCGTACATGACGGGCCGGCCTACGAATACGAAGTTCGCGCCCAAGGCGAGGGCTTTCAGCACATCGGTTCCTCGACGAAAGCCGCTGTCCACCATCACCGACATGCCCGACACTGCGGCAACGATGCCGGGAAGCGCATCCAGCGGCGCTATTGCGCCGTCCAGTTGGCGACCGCCATGATTGGACACGATTATTCCGTTGGCGCCAATTGATTGTGCCTTCAACGCATCGGACGTCCTCAGGATGCCCTTGATGACGAGATTGCCGTCCCAATTATCCCGAATCCATAGCATGTCATCCCAGCTCAAGGCATCACGGCCGGCCCGGTGATTGCCGGCGCCAGCGGCAATGATGGACACACCGCGGGTAGCGGTGAAATTCTCGAAATGCGGAATGCCCTGGTTTATCAATGTGCGCGCAAATGTCTCGACCATCCAGCGCGGTCGGGATAGTCCACCCAGCATCAGCCGACCAGACAGGCGAAAAGGCAGGGAAAAACCGTTGCGCAATTCCATTTCACGCTGGGAGGAGAAGGGCATATCCACCGTCACCACCAGCGTCTTCACGCCGGCAGCAGCGACGCGCTCCATCAGCGGTTTGATGACTTCGCGGCGGGATGGAATATATGCCTGGAACCACATATCCGGATTTTCCCGGGCCACCGTTTCCAGCGGTGTAGTCGACGCGCCGCTCAAGATGAAGGGAACGCCAACCCGGCGCGCAGCGCGTGCAAGTGCACAGTCACCGTCGTAGCGGCAGATATTGGTGGCCCCCATCGGCCCGATCCCTGCCGGCGCCGCATAGGTCGTACCAAATAATTCCATGGACTGCGAGCGCCTGGACACGTCGACGAGGGCGTGCGGAATGAATGTCCAGCGATCGAAAGCGCTGCGGTTTCCCCGCAATGCGTTCTCGTCGCCGGAACCGCCCGCCACATAACCGAATACGCTGGGCGGGAGGCGGCGCCGGGCAGCGCGTTCAAGGTCTGCCGCTGAAAGCAGCGTCCGCAGGTAGGTTTGCTTGCTAGGGGAAACCTGGGCAGGTGCTGCCATCAGGCTTGCTCTGCGCGGACCCGGTTGCTCAGGATGCCGATGCCGCTGACTTCGATTTCCACCGTATCGCCATCTCGCATGAAAACCGGTGGTGTGCGTTTTGAACCGACCCCGCCCGGCGTACCGGTCACGATGACGTCGCCCGGTTCCAGGGGTGAGAAGGTGGAGATGTAACTGATAATGCTCGGAATTGAAAAGATCAGTTGGTCGGTCTTGGCGTTTTGCATCACCTTCCCATTCAGGCGAGTTGTCAGCTCCAGGACCTGGCCATCCTCGATCTCACCGCGTGTCACCATCCAGGGTCCAAAGCCGCCCGTGCCGGCAAAGTTTTTGCCCGGTGTCCACTGGCTGGTGTGGTTTTGCCAGTCGCGCAAAGAGCCATCGTTATAACAGGAATATCCCGCAATGTAGTCCCAGGCATCGGCTTGTGCGATCCGACGGCCAGCACGCCCGATGATGACGGCAATCTCGCCTTCATAATCGAAGCGTTCGGATTCGGGCGGCAGGATCAGGGGCTGTCTATGGCCGACCTGGGAACTTGAAAAGCGGGTGAAGATAGGCGGCGAGCCAGTCTGCGGTTTATCTGATTCGACCCGGTGATCTTCGTAATTGACCCCGACGCAAAAGATCTTTGACGCTTCGTTTATCACCGGCAGGTACTCAATCTCGTCCTCGCAGCCAGCCGGCTTGGCGCGGGAAGCCAATTCTTCTAACTCCGGTAGCGAGTACTGGCGTAATGCGCCCACCAGGGTCGGCACACGGAATTTTGACTCCGCTTTCAAATCGATGACCTTGCCATCCACGATGCAGCCCCAACTCGCAATGCCGCGCAGGGAATAACTCAATAGCTTCATATAAGATCCACAATAGGTAAGCGGCTGTTTTCGCTGTCAGTCACTGGTTGCGCAAAGGCTGGTCAACTGACTTGATCTTTCACGCGGTGATTTGCTGCAACCGCCCTGCCTGTACGATGGCCAAACCTCGCGACCATCGATTGCTCGAATGTTGCATTTGCCGGGCCGATCCAGCTGCCCGACCGCAGCGCATAGCACTCAGGCTTTCGCGGAGCGTCCGGCTCGGTACCGGCTAGCAGCGCTTTCGCGCCCTGCAGCACATTGCGACGGAACCGGACCACGGCGGCATCAGATGCAGACAGGTGCTCTTTGGTGCGGTCTGCGATAAAGCCTTGGCTGTCCTGGATCATTGCATCCTGGTCGGCGACACCCGTGACCCCCGTGAAATTGATGTGCTTCTGCATCTGCCGATCGATTTTGTATTGGTTGGAGCGGTTGCGAAGCGGAACGTAGTTGTCGTCGATCTCAGTGAATATCCTGTGGCTGCCATTGAACAGGGCGCGCTCTTCATCGCTCAGTGGATGTTCTGGATTCCATGCGTACGTATATGTCCAGCAGCTGAAATCGTCGATGGGAACCCATGTGTAGCCATAGTAGGTTTCCCCTTCAAACGTCGGCGGCGCGGTGCAATGGGATGGCAGGGCAAACTGCGCGGTGCGCCAGTAACGTTCGGCCGCCTCCACTTTGCGAGCGCCACCCACGACAAAGCCGACCTCGTGCTCCAGTATGGAAAACTCTGGCTGCGGGTCTTCGCGCATCCAGCGCTGCGTCTTTTCGTAACGGGATTCGCCGGGACCGGTAGGCGAAGGTATATGCGGCGCTGGCATGTGGAGGAAAGAAAAGTGCGAGGTATCGAGCGCGCCTTCCACCGACTGCGCCCAGTTGCATTCCTGGAGCTTTTTGGTCACGAAATAGTGCGATTCGGGCAGCGTTCCAAATTCCAGCATCGGAATTTCGGGCAGGGCCTGTCCTTGCTCGGGAGTCGGTCCCAGGTACGCCCAGATCATGCCGCCATACTCCTTGGTCGGGTAAGCCTTCAGGCGCATCGTGGCATGGTAATTCGAGCTTGGCGGTACGTTGGGCAATTCCACTGCACGACCTTCAACGTCAAATTTCCAGCCGTGGTACACGCAGCGGATCGCACAATCTTCATTGCGGGCGAAATAAAGATCGGCGCCCCGATGAGGACATTTGGAATCCACGAGACCGACCACACCCGCGGTATTGCGGAATGCAATCAGCGTCTCACCCATGATGGTGATGCGCTTGGGCGCCCCATCCCTGTCCGGCAATTCCCGGGACAAGGCAATTGGCTGCCAAAAGCGCCGGAAATACTGTCCCATCGGCGTTTGTGGCCCGGTCCGGCTCAGAACCTCGTTATCTTCGGCACTCAACATACTGACCCCCTGCCTTTACCTATATTTACGATCAGAGAAATGGTGCGGCTTGGTCAGCGTCCAAGTCCGTAGGCCCGGCCCCAGGCCAGGCTGTCCTCTGTACGGCCCGGCGGTTTGTATTCACAACCGATCCAGCGGTCCCAACCCAGCTTTTCAAGCTGTTCAAAGAAGAAGGGCATGCAGAGCTCACCGGTTCCCGGTTCATTCCGGTTAGGTGAATTGGCAATCTGGACGTGGCCGATATAAGGGTAGTTTTCGTGCAGCTTGTGGGTAAGGGCACCCTCCTCGACCTGGATATGGAAGGTATCGAAGCAGATCCTTACGTTGTCCCGGTTGAGCGTCTTTATCACGCTCGCCGCTTCGCCCACCCTGTGGTAAAGCAGGTGGGGAACGCTGAATGCGCAGCACGGTTCCAGCGTGAGTGTGGTGCCTTCTGCTTTGGCAAGGTCCGCAGCCCAGGCCATGTTCTCGACGAAGATCGCCATGCATTCCTCCCGATTCATGCCTGCATCGATATTGCCTGGCATGACGTGGATCATCGGCCTGCCGATTTGCAGCCCGTACTCGACGGCGAACCGG
Organism: Paucimonas sp.; assembly: GCA_028292545.1. GTDB lineage: Bacteria > Pseudomonadota > Gammaproteobacteria > Burkholderiales > Burkholderiaceae_D > Lacisediminimonas. The sequence goes on along the minus strand of JAQGMC010000123.1, from coordinate 18,627 downwards.
AGGCTTTTGCGGAATTCCTCCTGTCGGCCCGGCAGTGCTGCGATTCCCCGCTCACCTTTATCCCAATCGAATGGCGACACCATCTGGACCATCGTGAGCCCGTTGTCCGCGAGCAACTGTGCCACCTTGGCCGCGGGGAACTCAAAAGGAAAGGCCGTTTCAACGCCTTTAAAGCCCGCCGCGGCTGATGCCGCATAGCGTTCAAGCATGGGGACTTCAGTAAAAAGCCAGCGTAGATTGGCAGCGAATTTAAGCATCATTAGCTCCGCGAAGGTGAGTGAGTATTGCCGGACGGGCCGCATTGCACCTGTAGCACGAACCGATACTAAATCGTCGGCGTTATCAAAGATATCGATTAAAATTTAGCGATTGCTGAGTTTTTCTTAGCCATCGGCCGAGGCCCGTTCCCAGGGCTGGGCGGCGCACGAGCGGGAGGCAGCGCCATGCCTCGCCCTCTTCCTGAAGTCTCGCCGCGGTTTGAAAGGTACTGCCGGAATGGCCAAAACCGGGATGTGGGTCATCCCGGCCGTGTGCGTGGGCTAGCTCAGTTCCTCGAGCCGGCGATTCCCAAGCGATTGTTGGGAGAGGAATTCCCTGAAACTGAGGGCGGCTGGCGTGAGCCGAATCCCTCGCTTGTAGAACAATGATATGTCCCGATTCACCGAAGGACGCTTGATCGGACGGGCCACCAGGCCATAGGGCGGAAGCAGGGAAATCGCCGACTCAGGCAAAGCGGTTACACCGTGCTTCCACTGCACCATCCCCAAAGCGGTCGTGACGAAGGAAACGCTATGCTGGGGATTGAGCACCAGCTTGGCAGAGTATTTCAGCAAATCTACCTGCAAACGGGTCGTATACTCATGCGCGACCGAAACGATGGCCTCTTTCAGCACTTGGTCCCAGGTGACGTGTTGTCGCGAGGCCAGCGGATGGTCCGACCTGCAGATGAATACGATTCGCTCGGTGAATAGCCTTTCCTGCACTAGTTCAGGCGGCGATATGCGGTGCGGCATGATGGCAATGTCTGCCTCGCCGCTCATTACACGGGACATGGCGGATTGGTACGTAGAATCCAGAATATTGACCGCAATGGCCGGATACTGCTCACGGTAATGCGACAACAATTCGGGCAGTAATGCAGTTGAGTACAGCGGCGAGCAGGCAACTCGTATCGTGCCGCGCTTCTTCAACTCCAGGTCCTTGGTACTTTCTACTGCGCGGGCCAAGTCATCCAGCACTTTTTTGGCGAGCGGATAAAACTCCGCCCCCGCTTGCGACAATACCGTTTGCCGAGTGGTCCGATCGAACACCCGGACGTTCAGGATGCGCTCCATTTCCCGGATCAAGAGGCTCAGCGCCGACGAAGTCAAGTGCAGCTTGACGGCAGCAGCCGAAAAACTGCCCGCTTCAGCCACGGCAACAAACGCACGCAGCTGGCGTAGGGAGATACTCATGAGCACACACCTTTAAAAGCGCTATTGCGTGAAGCCGCGGGCTATGACCCTGCAAGCACCGCCCGTTTCATTCAGTATATCGGACAGCCACATTGAATTGCCTGCATAGCTTTGCAGAGTAAAAGTCAGTCCAATCCGTTGCGCTATTCGATGCCACTGCCTCGAGCTTCGTTTTGTACCCACCCGTCTTGCAATTTCCTCTTGATCGAGATGGCCGTGCGCTGGCTTCGGCTCAGGGCGCACAACCCGTTTGTAAACGTAAAAATCGCAACCCCTTTGTGACGGGCCGCGATGCAAGGACAGATCGCTTTTGGAGGCTTGCGCGAAGTGCTTTCTATCCGCGACGCGGTAGCACCAGCATGGCGGCGCCGGCGACTATTGCGGCAATGCTTGCCCAGAGCGGGAAGTTGACCCGCTTTTCTTCATCCATATTCACATGGATCGGCCCGATGTCGGCTCGATGCGTAGTGGTGACATAACTAAAGCCGCCTTGCGCAATGCCGAACAGGCCGGCGGCAATCAACACCAAGGCAACCACTTTGAGTGCGTTCATTTGACTTCCTTCAATACGACGCGGCACCGGTAAGTGCCATCACGGCCCGGTTTCCCGGGCCGCGCTTGAGGCTTGGTTTTCGGCCCGCTTTTTGGCTTACTTCTTTTCAGTAGCGTTCAGCTCGGCTTTGTCAGCCTTGATGGTCTTGACTTGTGCTTTCACTGATTGCTCGTCTTTGTAGACGGCCTGGCTGTCTTTCGACTGTGATGACATCTTGCCGGCCTTCTTGTTCTTTTTCAGTTTCTTCTTGTCAGCCTTCAGTTTCTTTTTCGAGACCTTCAGCGCCGCTTTGTCGGAGTCTTTCTGCATGCCGGGTTCAGCGGTCGAAATGACTTTTTTAAGGCCTTTGACGTTGCGCTGGCCTTGGCGGACATCTTTCGCATCCGCCGATTCCGCCGTGGTCACGCCATTCTTGGTGTTTTCCTTCAACGTTGCCTTGTCGGCCTTGAGCTGATCTTTCGCCCTGCTGAGGCCGGCTTGGTCAGACTTTAACTGCACTTCCTGATTGGCGATGGTGGCGGTGTTCTGTGCAGGCGTTTGAGCAAGTGCAGCAGCGGACGACAGCAAAATGAGGCTGGAGAGAATGATACGGATCGGTTTCATGAAGTGCCTTTAACGGAGTGTTTGGTGGGATAACGCAATGCAGTGTGGCCGCTCGGCAAGCTGCGGTATGTACGACAGCGCACGTCCCGAACGCGTTTTATCGGAACTCGTCGGCCAGTTCGCTACCAGGCGTCTATCCCGGCACATATTCTTCAGCCGATAACGTGCCCTCAGCCACCATCGCTGTAGCGCTTCCGTGTCGTTTTACTCTCCTGCTGCTTACGCCTACCCATCCAAGCTCTTTGGTTCCGTGGGCCGCTCGGCTGGTGCTCGACCCGACCAAGCTGGCGCCGGCCGTGAACCAGTACCGGATCGTGGCGTTCGACCAGCCGCCTGGGGCGGCCGATGCGCGCGAGATGCTGGTGATACTGCCGCGATCGTGGGAAGCGCGCCCGCGCATGGTGCCGGAGGACCCGGGTGGCGGCTAAATGATGGTGACGGCTTGAGACTGAGGGATTCGCCTACATACCGGAGGCCGCGGATTGGCTTGCAAGCCGATCCCTTCAAATCCCTCGCCCGAACTGAAGCTGCTAAGCCTTATTGTTCGATACCGTTCAGCACAATACGCTCCAATCAAGCACTTTGATTGGGGGTAGATTTTGTGGGTAGGCTGACCCTATGTTGCGCGCATGGGAGCGCTGTGAGAGCAGAAGCAATCCTCAACTAAGTTGAGAACAGCAGTCGCAAGATCGCCATCTTGTCGCGCCCGCAGGTGCCGTAAGTTGGGAAAAGCGAAGCCGAGTGACTAGCGCCGGGGCTCGTCGCTTCGCTTCAAGATGTCGTTGCCGTTGAACTTGTGCTTCCTGCGAGCGATCAGCGGGGAGACAATCGTTATTGCCGAAGCCAGTCCCAACGAAAGAAGGAGCATCCACCAAGGGTACCTGTATCGATAAAGGGCACCGATGAAGGGCGAAGTAAGGCCGTAGACCGTTATGACACAGACGGCCAGTCCAAGCGGGATCACCAAGCGCCCATCTTTCTGCTGCCAGACGTGGATGAACAGCGCGATCAGGCACACGTAAAACAGAAACGTCTCTAGCGGAACGATGGTGTAAAAGGTGGACCTTTGATGGGTTAGCACGTAGCCCCAGCGATCGGCCCATGGCGCGAACAATCCATACATTGCGGCGCGTGGCAAATATCCCAAGGTCTCCACGGAGCTTGAAGGGTATCGATCCTGATCGAAAAAGGAGAAGATCGTGGCAGGGTCGGTTGCGACTTTCAGCTCGCGGAACATGCCACATCGCAGAATCATCATCGCTCTCAGTCTGCCATTGACCGAGGCTGGAAGGAACGATGCGTCGCCCCATTTGCTTACATCGACACTTTCCGCGCACCGGTTAAGGACTTGTTCTGGGTCATTGGCCTTCCCGCCTGTTCGACTCCCAATCGACTGGTGAGCCTGTTCGACCGACCCCGCCGTCGCCGGCGCTCCTATACTGGCGCGTCGTGCCACTGGAACGTCCTGAACTATCGTCGCTTTCAAATCCTCGTCATTCTCTTTATAGCGCTGTAGCTTGTCTAAGGTTTGGTCTGAAACCGCGCCTTTTCCAAGAAATGCCAAACAAAAAACAATGGGAATTGCCGCTGCAATGAGGACAGCCCAATTACGCTGCCCGCGCACGTTGAAGATGGCAAAAGCCCCTAGTACGACTATGGTGGCCGGAAGAAGAATCTGATTCAGGTACGGCCGGACAGTCCATAACGCTACAACCCCCAGCATTGCAAACAGGACGCCGCCGAGCCACGTGAATCGTCGGTCGGAGAGGTTTCCAACGACCCTCAATAGACCGTACAGATAGATCAGGCTGCCCAACAAGGTCAATGATTCTTTGTTGAGTTGAGAAAACCATGGCAGCAGGTAGGGGGAAATTGCCAGCGGCAAGGCTGCGACCAACGAAATGCCAGCCGGAAAAAAATTACGAAGGATAAGGACTAAAAAAACGGCTGACAAGGCATGCATAAGCGCGTTCAGAGTTACGAACGCGAGCGGGTTCTGCCAAAATAAGTACAACGCGGATGCCATTCCCGCTGGCGCTTGTCCTGATGGTCGCAATTCAAACCGCGAAATTCCATCCCTTCGCATTTCGGCCGCCTTCTTTAGCGCCAATCTGTTGTAGTAGGCAGGGTCGCCCGCAAGGTTGCCATCCCCGACTTGGGAACTCGCTCCTCGCACGCTGATCATGTGCCTGGAAAAGCTCATTCCACCCAAGGCGTAGAGAAAGACAGTCAGGAAAAACAGCACAAGCAAGTGACGGCGCGCTGAACGCATTGCCGAGGTCGTTGCGACGATCATGGGCTCCGGATTCTAGTCTTTTGAGAATGTAAACATTCCTAATACATACTGTGACTTGCCCAACTCCTGGAGATCGTGCGAGGGATCTTCTGAGCGGTGAATCGACCGGTCTGCGGCGACCCAAGCCAGTTCTCGCAGAACGAGCTCGTTCTGAAATGCAAGGTCCACTAACGATACGGGGTCGAAGACGCGATGCGCATTGAACTCGACGCGCTCGCGGCCAACCGGGACCGAGAGATATAGAGTTCCGCCTTTTTTTAAAATTCTGGCGAAATTCTGCAACCCCAGGACATAGCCCTGAGGGTTGATCGGATCGCCATAACGACCAAGTCCGAAGTGTTCGAGGGCGTGCAGGCAAGACAAGGAGTCGCAATAAGCTTGAGGTACAGAAGAGCTGGACATAAAATCCGCTTGCTTGAAGACCACCCCGGGGATGCTGGGTGAAAGCGGGCGGATGTCGAACACCTCTATCTCCCTGAAGCTAGCGACATGGGCGACGAAACCGTCAATGCGCGACCCCACGTCCACATGAGCCTCAGGCTTTGACTCAGATATTTTTCTCGCAATGTACAAGTCTTGCCAAAAGTACTCGCTCTTCGTTTCACCGCCCTCGGCGTTCCAATCGGAAAGGCATGGCATCAGCCGCAATTTCCCGTCATAAGAGGATGCGAACTCAATTCCACTGCGAATGTATCGCGGCAGTCCCACAATCGCTGCGAAGGTCCGCTTTAAATCGATACCAAACTGACTTTGCAACACCCAGTAAGCTTTTCTTATTCCTTGCATCGTCTTTTCCCAACCCATCCTAAGCTGCAAACAAGCCCGATGAAATTCATGGTAAGCCACCCGCACGCAGCCCCAATTAAGCCAAAGTGTTGAACAAGATACGGAATCAGGGCAACGCAAAGAGCCAGAGAGACGCCGTTTACCCATAGGATAGCCGCTATCTTCTTCTGCGCCATCCAGTTCACGTATCCGACGTTGTAGAAGGCGTTGAACGCTGTTCCGATGAGGAGCACGGAAAGGACGGGATAAACCACAGCTACGGCCGCTTCGCTTCGAAGCCATTCACGGAGGAGCCACTCACCGCAGAGGCCATAGACCAGCGTGCCGCAGAGCACGACTGCTCCTATCGCCATGGCCAGTGTGACCGAAAGACGATGTAGGCCCCGGGCGTCGTCTCTAAGCTGAATGGCTTTCGGAAGTGTCGCTTGAATCAGTGGGTTTATTAGCTGCAGAGCACCAATCGCAACAGTCGTGGCGATTGAATAGTAGCCAAGTTCCTCAATACCGCTCATTCGGCTTAGCACAATGCGGTCCGTCTGAATGGCCAAGGCACCCAGCAACGTTGCCGTTGTCGTGCCAACGGTAACCCGCCAGATCTGCAGCGCTTCGGAAGCGCTCCAACTGAGGGACAGCTGAGGTGTCTTTACCTCCCGCCATGCGAATTGCCGCCGCAAGATGGTTTCGATACCTGCGCAAAGTGCTTGCGAGATCAAGAAGGTTGTTAGCGTGGGCCAGACTATGACCGCGACAACTCCGATTACTTGCCTCGAGATCGCACAACCCACGATCAGTTTGTTGAGGACCGCCTGGGCTTGCGACGCAACAAGCAAACTTCGGTACACCGCCCCCGGAAACTGCAATGCGAAAATAAAGCCTGCGCCGTATATCGCGAGCGCGCCAGAGTCCATGTCCACGCCGTCGAGGTTTAGCCAGCGACTAGCGATGGTGGGGGCGAGAAGGCAAAGGACCATACCGACCGCGATGGAGAACACCCAATACACCCTCTCGAATACGAGCAGGAGCGACGCAGCGCGCACCTTTCCGTCATGCGTGCCGTCCAACCTTACTGCCACCTCACGAATTAAAGCTTGGCTCATTCCGGAGTCGAGAACTCCCAGTACCGCCAAGATCGAGGCAATAAACCCTATTAGGCCGAATTGCTTCGGACCCAGACTTGACAAGTACCAAGGCAGCGCGATCACCGGCGCAGCAATGGCCACAGCGGTGCCGGCGTAACTGAAGAAAATGTTTCTCCGTATGGACATTTCTCTTGTACCCGTTCACGGCGCGGCGGCTAATGGGTCGCCATTCTATGGGCCGAGATTGTCGCTTAGCAATGAAATATCTTTTGGGAAGGGGCCGTTGCGGGGGGCGCCGTTGAGGTATGGACCTTGATTGCACCGCTTCCCCACCGGGATACTTAACCAAAGATTCGATCAAGCCCGATCAGCGAGAAGACCGACCGTCGTCGCCCCTCACGAATGCGGACTTTTCTAATCCGCTCGCCCGCTTCTGGGTCATTTGGGGGTCAGTGCCCCGCGCAGCAAAAACTTATCGACGATCAGTTGTTTACTTAGCTTTTTGGCGGAGACGGAGGGATTCGAACCCTCGATACAGGTTTAAGCCCATATGCTTCCTTAGCAGGGAAGTGCCTTCGACCACTCGGCCACGTCTCCACGCTGTTGCTCGATCAAAGTGCCACCGAACAAGGCTTCGGATGATAGCTTGGGACCGCCCTCGGGTCAATCAAAGATGGTTGACCGGACGCAATCAAGCGCCCTGCCCCGCATCCAGACCAAACGCCTTGTGCAGGGCGCGCACGGCCAATTCCATATACTTCTCGTCGATCAGCACGGAGATCTTGATCTCGGACGTCGAGATCATCTGGATGTTGACGTTCTCTTCGGCCAGGGTGCGGAACATCTGCGAAGCGATGCCCACATGGCTGCGCATGCCCACGCCCACCACCGACACTTTCGACACCTTGGCGTCGCCCATGATGCGGGCCGCGCCGATGTGCTCGCGCACGCTCTTGTCCAGCACTTCCATCGCCTTCTGGTACTCGCCGCGCGGCACGGTGAAGGTGAAGTCGGTCTTGCCTTCCATCGACTGGTTCTGGATGATCATGTCGACTTCGATGTTGGCGTCCGCCACCGGGCCCAGGATCTGGTAGGCGATGCCGGGACGGTCGGGCACGCCAATGACGGTGATCTTGGCTTCGTCGCGGTTGAACGCGATGCCGGTGATGGTTGCTTGTTCCATGTTGGTGTCTTCCTCAAACGAAATCAGGGTGCCGGACTGCGCTTCTTCTTCAAGCGACATCAGCGGGTCGGTCAGCGATGACAGCACGCGCGTGGGCATGCGGTAGTTGCCGGCGAATTCCACCGAGCGGATCTGCAACACTTTTGAGCCCAGCGACGCCATTTCCAGCATCTCTTCGAAAGTCACTGTCTTCAGGCGCCGGGCTTCGCTGACCACGCGCGGGTCGGTCGTGTAGACGCCGTCCACATCCGTGTAGATCAGGCATTCCTTGGCCTTCAGCGCGGCTGCCACAGCCACGGCGGACGTGTCGGAGCCGCCCCGGCCCAGCGTCGAGATGTGACCATCGCCATCCACGCCCTGGAACCCGGTGATGATGACGACCCGGCCGGCTTCGAGGTCGCGTCGCACGCGCTGGTCGTCGATGGACTGGATGCGTGCCTTGGTGAAAGAGGAATCGGTGCGGATCGGAACCTGCCAGCCGGCATAGGACACGGCTTCCTTGCCCAACGCATGCAGCGCCATCGCCAGCAAAGCCACCGACACTTGTTCGCCAGTGGAGGCGAGCATGTCGAGCTCGCGCGGGTCGGGCTGCGGCATGATTTCCTTGGCCAGCCCGAGCAGGCGATTGGTTTCGCCCGACATGGCAGACGGCACGACCACCATTTGGTGCCCGGCGTCATGCCACTTCGCTACGCGCTTGGCCACGTTCTTGATGCGTTCCGTGGAACCCATCGAGGTACCGCCGTATTTGTGAACAATGAGGGCCATGTGTAAGGCTCAGTAGGGTGGAAATCGACAACCCGCTATTGTACTTACCGAGGGGTAAAACCACAAGTTCAGCGGGGGAATTGGCATGATTCCCGGGGGCGGCGCACAGGCCGGGAATTCACTCCCGGATCGTCCGGCGGGCGCTTGATACTGGCCACGCGGATCCCGCTCTTACGGCGTCAACCCCTTGCCGGGTCGGCCTGCCACTCCAGCACTACGCCGGGCTCCGGCCGCAAGCGGCGGTAATCCATGCCGATACCAGCTACCAGAAGCAGCGCACCGTCCTGCCAGGCCAGCGGCAGCATGCGCCTCTGCCATGCCGGAATACCGGCTTCCTGGTAGACGTTTTTCAGGGAGCGCGAAGGCCTGCCCGGGGCCAGCAGCACCCGCTCCTGTCCGCTGCGGGCGCGCAGCAGGATGGACGAGGCGCGCAAGGCTTCCGGTGACAGTGCCGGCCCGCTACTGCGGTGAAACAGCAGGCGTCCACGCCATTCGGGGACGATGATCGCTGCTTCGCCCTTCCAGTCCAGGCTGACATCGGCCGGCTGCCAGGGCGGCGACGGCGCAACCATGTGCAGCAAGCCGGCGCTGCGGCGCAGCTCAATGCCATCGATGGCAACCAGCGGCTGTGCATCGGGCCGGGGAGAAAGCATCTGCTGCAGCACTTGTTGCAGTTGCACGCTGCTGGGCATGCGCGCCTGCTGGCTCGCCATCCAGTAGCGAAGCAGGTTGGCGGCACGCTCGCCCGACAGCTTGCGCAGTTGGTCGACCTGCAGCGCTGCACCCTTGCATGCGCCGCAGCGTTCAAGGTCGATGCGGGCCAGGTCTTCCAGCAAGGTTTGCGTGGATTGCATGTGGGCGGCGCTGCGGGCAATGCTGGCCGCGCTGCCTGCAAAGGCTTGTTCCAGCACCGGCAGCACCGCGTGGCGCAGCGCATTGCGCCGCCAGCGGGTGTCGGCATTCGATTCATCCGTGATCCATTGCAGGCCGCGGGCGGCGGCGACGGCTTCGAGTTCCGAACGACGGCAGTCGAGCAAGGGACGGCCCAGCATGATGTCGTGGCCGAACAGGTCGGCACGGCGCTCGGCGCTGCCCATGCCAGACAAGCCGGCAACCCCAGCGCCGCGCAGCAGTTGCAGCAACACGGTTTCAGCCTGGTCGTCCTGGTGATGGGCAGTAAGCAGCACCGGCAGGTTACGCGACTCGCAGGCCTGGCCAAGCGCCGCATAGCGCGCCTGGCGGGCCGCAGCTTCCAGGCTTTGCTTCCTGACGGACACCGTCACGTGCGATACATGCAGGTCAATGCCAAGGGCGTGGCAGGTTTGGCCGCAATGCGCGGCCCATGCATCCGCATTCGGGCTAAGGCCGTGGTGAACATGCAGCGCTTGCACCCGCAAGCCATGGCGACGGGCATAGTCCGCTGCCAGCAGCAACAGCACGGTTGAATCCAGCCCGCCGCTATAAGCGACGCCGAGCGCACATTCATCGGCAGGCTTGGCGCGCGCCAGGCCTGGCCCGCTGACATCGCCCGCTAAAAGAGAAACGCGCGCCCGGATTTCTCCAAGCGCGCGTTCGAAGCGAGATGCAATGCGGGATTCGATGCCGGCGGCGTTATTCAGGCTGCGAAAGTTCCTTGAATTTGCCATAGTTCATCAGCTTCTCATGCCGGGCGGCCAGCAAGTCACGCGTCTTGACGCCCTGATACTGGCGCAAGGTATCAGCGAGCGCGCGTTTGAGCAAGGCAGCCATTTGCTTGGGATCGCGATGCGCGCCACCGACCGGCTCGGTCACGATCTTGTCGATCAAGCCCAAAGCTTTCAGGCGATGCGCGGTCAGGCCCAGCGCTTCGGCTGCATCGGCCGCACGGTCGGCCGTCTTCCACAAAATCGATGCGCAACCCTCCGGCGAAATCACTGCATAGGTTGCATATTGCAGCATCAGCACGGCGTCGCCAGCGGCAATTGCCAGCGCGCCGCCGGAACCGCCTTCGCCAATGATCGTGGCAATCAGCGGCACTTTCAGTTCCGCCATCACATACAGGTTATGGCCGATGGCTTCGGACTGGCCGCGCTCCTCAGCGTCAATGCCGGGGAAAGCGCCAGGCGTGTCGACGAAGGTGAAAACCGGCAGGTTGAATTTTTCCGCCAGCTTCATCAGGCGCATGGCTTTGCGATATCCCTCGGGCTTGGGCATGCCAAAATTGCGCATCGCCCTTTCCTTGGTGTCGCGGCCTTTCTGGTGCCCGATGACCATGCACGGTTGGCCATTGAAGCGCGCCATGCCGCCCACGATGGAAAGGTCGTCGGCATAGCTGCGGTCGCCATGCAATTCATGGAAGTCAGTGAAGATTTCATTCACATAGTCCATCGTGTATGGACGCTGCGGATGACGTGCTATCAGCGACACTTGCCATGGTGTCAGCTTGGCGTAGATGTCTTTCGTGAGTTGCAGGCTTTTCTTGGACAGGCGGTCGATCTCCTCCGAGATATCGACCGCCGAGTCATCCTGCACAAAACGCAATTCTTCGATTTTGGAATCCAGCTCCGCGATCGGTTGTTCGAAATTGAGGAAGGTAATCTTGTTATTCATGCTTGCTCCGTGCAGGACAAGAGTGCCGGGGTGTACCCACTGTGCTTAGTATTCTACCGGTACCGGGTCGAGGCTGCGCCACAAATACCAGGTTGCCACAGTGCGCCAGGGTTCCCAATTGGCAGCGACTTCACGTGCATCGCTGCGCGACACGGGTTCGCCGGAAAAGTAGCTGAGGCTGATACCGCGCAGCAAACCCACATCGTCCAGCGGCAACACATTCGGTCGCCGCAAATTAAATATCAAGAACATCTCCGCTGTCCAGCGGCCGATGCCGCGAATCTGGATCAGTTCGGCGATGACGTCTTCGTCATCCATCTCGGACCAGGAAGCAACATGCACTTTCTTGTCCTTGAAATGCTGGGCCAGGTCGCAAATGTACTCGGCTTTACGCTTGGAAAGTCCACAAGTGGCGAGTTTGGCATCGCCTGCTTTCAAGACTTGCGCCGGGGTGCATTGTGGACAAGCTTCCAGGAAGCGTTGCCATACGGTTTCAGCCGCCTTGGTGGAAATTTGCTGACCGACGATGGATCGCGCCAGCGTAGTGAATGGATCGCCGCGGCCGGTCAGGTGCAGGTCGCCGAATTGCGGTATCAGCTTGCGCATGATGCGGTCGCGCTTCATCAATTCCTGCTTTGCCTGTTCCCAGTATTCAGGGACGCTTGCCGTATTTGCGGTCTTGTTGGTATTGGTACGCGCCATGCTGCTCAGGCCCTCCGCCATTCGGTCACGCCACCCGGCTTGTCCTCAAGTACGATGCCGGCAGCCAGAAGGTCGGCACGAATGCGGTCTGCTTCCGCGAAATTGCGCGCTTTCTTGGCCGCGGCACGTTCAGCAATCTGCGCGGCAACGGCCGCGTCGGCCATGCCCTCGCCGGGTGCGGCCTGCAGGAAATCCTGCGGCGCGCGTTGCAGCAAACCGAGCACCGCGCCCAGCTGCTTCAACTGGCGCGCCAGCACCGCGTCGTGCGTGCGATTGACTTCATTGGCCAGGTCGAACAGCACGGCCATTGCAAGCGGCGTATTGAAGTCATCGTTCATCGCGTCGGCGAAGCGCTGTGCGTAAGGCTCTGCAGTGTCGAGCGGGCCTTCCTGTGCACTGGTTTGCTTCAGCGCCGTGTACAAGCGCGTCAAGGCGCCGCGCGCATCGTCGAGATGGGCGTCGGAATAATTGAGGGGGCTGCGGTAATGCGCGCGCAAGATGAAAAAGCGCACGACTTCAGCGTCATAGCTCTTCAACACTTCACGGATGGTGAAGAAGTTGTTGAGCGACTTCGACATCTTCTCGTTGTCGACGCGCACGAACCCGTTGTGCATCCAGAAGTTGACGAACGGCCCGCCATGCGCCCCTTCTGACTGCGCGATTTCATTTTCGTGGTGCGGGAATTGCAGGTCCTGGCCGCCACCATGTATGTCGAAATGCTGGCCCAGCAAATCAGTCGCCATGGCCGAGCATTCGATATGCCAGCCGGGACGTCCGACACCCCAGCGCGAATCCCATTTTGCTTCGGCGGGCTCAGCCGGCTTGGCCGCTTTCCACAGCACGAAGTCGAGCGGATCGCGCTTGCCACTGTTGACATCCACGCGCTCGCCAGCGCGCAAGTCGTCAAGTGATTTGCCGGACAACTTGCCGTAGCCGGCGAAGTCGCGCACTGAATAATTCACGTCGCCATCGGCCGCCAGATAGGCGAGCCCCTTCTGCTCCAGCTGGCCGATCAAGCCCAGCATCTGCGGCACATAGTTGGTAGCGCGCGGTTCATGGTCGGGACGTGCTACGCCCAGCGCATCGGCATCGGCATGCATGGCATCGATGAAGCGCTGGGTCAGTTGCGACAGGGTTTCATTGTTTTCGACGGCACGGCGAATGATTTTGTCGTCGATGTCGGTGATGTTGCGCACATAAGTGACATCCAGGCCGCTGGCGCGCAGCCAGCGTTGCACCATGTCAAACACGACCATCACGCGGGCGTGGCCGAGGTGGCAGTAGTCGTACACAGTCATGCCGCAAACGTACATGCGCACTTTGCCCGGTTCGATCGGCGCAAAGGGCTGCTTTTCACGTGCGAGCGTGTTATAGATCTTCAGGAAACTCATTGGGGTTTTGCAGCCAAACCAGGAGGTCGAACGCACCGGTCAGGTTCGGGAACGCGTCATGCACATCAGGAGCCGGCCTGCCAACCTCTTGATGAGCTTATTTTGATAAAATTCGGGACTCGCGGCAGTATAGCATCAGGAAATCACTGCCCGTCACCAAGCGGTAATCATGCGGTCATGATGTGCTGGCATAGCCGGCTGCCCTGTCCGATTCCTGTTCATGTCACGGCCGTTTTTGCGCCGTTCCCGCTTCTTCGAAAGGCTCATTCATGCTGCACCTGCGTCGTCAAATCGTCATCCTGCTTGCCAGTGCCGCCGTTGCCGGCCTTCCCGTTTTTGCTGCAGCTGCGGATGCGCCGCAAGTGCAATTGAAAACCAGTATGGGCAACATCGTGCTGGAGCTGGCTCCCGACAAGGCGCCTAAAAGCGTTGAGAATTTTCTGGAGTATGTGAAGTCGGGCCACTACAACGGCACCATTTTCCATCGCGTCATCGGCGACTTCATGATCCAGGGCGGCGGCTTCGACAGCGGCATGCGCCAGAAACCGACCCGCGGCCCGATCCAGAATGAAGCTGGCAATGGCTTGCGCAACGACACCTATACGGTGGCAATGGCGCGCACCTCTTCACCGCATTCGGCCAGCGCGCAATTCTTCATCAACGTCAAGAACAACAACTTCCTGAATTACCCGGGCCAGGATGGCTGGGGCTATGCGGTGTTCGGCAAAGTCATCAAGGGCTTTGACGTGGTCGACAAGATCAAGGCGGTGCAGACCGGCCCTGGCAATGTGCCCACGACGCCGGTCGTGATCGAAAGCGCGACCCAGCTGAACTGATCAATTTCTCTGATAAGGATTCATCATCATGGCAGTGCTACTCCAAACCAACCACGGCAATATCAAGCTCGAACTCGAAGCAGAAAAAGCGCCCAAGACGGTTGAAAATTTTCTCAACTATGTGCGCGCCGGTCATTACACCAATACGATCTTCCATCGCGTCATCGATGGCTTCATGATCCAGGGCGGTGGCTTCGAACCGGGCATGAAACAAAAGCCGACCGACAAGCAAGTCGAGAACGAAGCCAAGAATGGCTTGAAGAACGAGCCCTACACGGTTGCAATGGCGCGCACCACCGATCCGCATTCGGCATCGGCGCAATTCTTCATCAATGTGAAGAACAACAGCTTCCTCGATTACCCGGGCCAGGATGGTTGGGGCTATTGCGTGTTCGGCCGCGTGACGGAAGGCATGGATGTGGTCGACAAGATCCGTTCGGTCAAGACGACGCGCAGCGGCATGTTCTCCGACGTGCCGGTCGAAGACATCGTGATCCAGAAAGCTGAAGAAGTCTGAGCATCCCGTCGTGATGACGAACAGCGCGCCGACTGCCCACGCACTGCGCGCGCTGTTCGTCTCTGACCTGCATCTCGACGCCGCCCTGCCGCGAACCACGGCGCGCTTCCTGCGCTTTGTCGCCGACACCGCGCCGCGCGCGCAAGCCCTGTACCTGCTCGGCGATATCTTCGAATACTGGGCTGGCGACGACGACCGCGATTCACCATTCAACACACAGATTGTCGCTGCGCTGCGCACGCTGCGTGAACAAGGCACGCACACCTTCTGGATTGCGGGTAACCGCGACTTCCTGGCTGGCAAGGCATTCGCCGACGCTGCCGGTCTGGTGCTGCTTGACGATCCCACCGTGCTCGAGCTGGCAGGCCATCGCATCGTGCTCACGCACGGCGACGCGCTGTGCACGGATGACCATGCCTATATCGCTTTCCGGCAGCAAGTCCGGCAACCAGGCTGGCAGGCGCAATTCCTGGCGCAACCGCTGGCGCAACGCAAGCAAGTGATCGAAGGCTTGCGCCAGCAAAGCCGTGCCGCCCAGCGCGACAAGGCGCCCGAAATCATGGATGTGAATGCAGATGCGGTGCGCGCTTTATTCGACCAGTCGGGGGCGGCCATCATGATCCACGGCCATACCCACCGGCCAGCCCTGCATGTGCTGGCGGATGGGCGCAAGCGTTATGTGCTGACTGACTGGGAACTTGACCATGCGGGGCCCGGCGGCTTGCGCGGGGGCTGGCTTGAACTGGATCAGGCCGGGGTTTTCACGGCAGTGGACGCCTGAAGTTTTCCGGACCTGCAAGCAGGCACAGGACCACGCTGTTCCACGCGCCAACCTGCCCCGCCCTGCCCTTACTCCACCAAGCGGTTCAACTGTGCCGGATCGAACTTGTCGCCGGCCTGGCCAGCCTGGCAGGCAATGCCGGCCGCCTTCAATGCAGCCAGGATCTGGTTGATCTGCTGTTCCTGCGAAGTCGCATTGTCGATAAGGCCGTGCAGCGCCTTCGACAGCGGATCGTCGCCATTAGGCGTGATGCCGTAGGCGGCGAAGCGGCGCGCGGCAGCATCCTGGGCAGCAGGCTCGGTTTCTTTCTGGATGATGCGGGCCGGATTACCAACCGCAGTCGCGCCGGCGGGCACTTCCTTCACCACGACCGCATTGGAGCCGACCTTCGCATCCTCGCCTACGGTAAAGGAACCGAGCACCTTGGCGCCGGCGCCAATGATGGCGCCGCGCGCCAGCGTCGGATGCCGCTTGGCGCCCTTGCTGAGCGACGTGCCGCCCAGTGTCACGCCCTGGTAGATCGTGCAGTCGTCGCCCACTTCGGCGGTTTCACCGATGACCACGCCCATTCCGTGGTCAATGAAGACGCGACGCCCGATCGTGGCGCCGGGATGGATCTCTATGCCGGTCAGGGTGCGCGCAATATGCGAAATGAAGCGGCCCAACCAGCGCAAGTCACGCGTCCAGCACCAGCGCGCCCAACCGTGCATGACGATGGCGTGCAGGCCCGGATAACAGGTCAACACCTCCCACGAACTGCGCGCGGCAGGATCGCGTTGGCGGATGCTGGCAATGTCTTCTCGGAGGCGACTGAACATGGAATGGCTGCGTTTTGAATGCGCGTTTCGTTGCGGGAGCGGCTAAGGAAAACCGGCGTTTTCAGCGCCGGGCTCACATGGTAGCCCGTTCGTCGCGGCTTTGCTGACGACGTTAAGTGCGCACAGGCATTGCCTGCAGGTGACAAGGCGATGTGCGACCAACAATCATAGGGGGGACGGGGCGCAACGGCAGGCCGCAGGTATGGCCTGCGAACTGCCTGCGGCTTGCCGCTTGTCCTTACTGCCGTGCGGGGACTAACCAGGACGGAGTGCTGACCTTCCTGCGCTGCCCGTGCCTGTCAGCCGCTGCGTGTCAGCTGCTGCGCGCGATGCGCTGCCGCCTTGCCTCATAGAGACAGACGCCGGAAGCGACGGAAACATTCAGGGACTCGACCGAACCAAACATCGGCACGCTCACCAGCAAGTCGCAGTTTTCGCGGGTCAGGCGACGCATGCCTTCGCCCTCTGAACCCATCACCAGCGCAGTGCCGCCGGTGAAATCTGCTTCATACAGGCTTTTCTCGGCATCTTCTGTCGTGCCGGTGATCCAGATGTCGCGCTCCTGCAATTCGCGCATGGTGCGCGCAAGATTGGTCACCGTGATGTAGGGCACGGTGTCCGCGGCGCCGCTGGCGACTTTTGCCGCCGTCGCATTCAAGCCAACGGCCCTGTCTTTCGGCGCAATGACGGCATGCGCACCCGCGCCATCCGCCACCCGCAGGCAAGCGCCAAGATTATGCGGATCGGTGACGCCGTCGAGCAGCAGGATCAGCGGCGGACCTTCCACCGCATCGAGCAATTCATCCAGCGTGCGCGCGAGCGCCAGCGGGCTGGCATTAGCGATCACGCCTTGGTGGCGGCGCGTGCCGATCATGGCGGACAGGCGGGCGTCGTCAGCCTGGATGATGCGCACGTTGGCTTCCTTGGCTGCGCGCAGTAGGTCGCCCATGCGGCGGTCGTGACGACTGGCGTCCACGTAGATTTCCTCCACCGACGAGGCTTCGTGCCGCAGCCTGGCGGTGACGGCGTGGAAGCCGAATATGAACTTGCCTTTCATGTGATCCTGTTTGCTTTAGCGTTTCTTGCGCCCGCCCTTGCGGGCGCGGGTATGGTCGTTGTTATTGGTTGCGGCGCTGTTGCGCCGCGCGCCGGCTTTGGACGCAGCGCCGGCCGACCTGGCACCCTTGGACGCCTTGGCCGGTTTTTCTCCCTTGCCACCACTGCCAGCCGCGCGCGATTTCTTCGAGCGCGATTCGCCATCCTCGCCGCCATTCTTGGGCAAGCCTCGCTCATCAGTGTCAGTCACCAGGCGCAAGTCGATGCGACGCGCATCCAGGTCGACACGGCTGACCTGCACCCGCACCCGGTCGGTCAACTGATAACGTATGCCGGTGCGCTCGCCCCGCAATTCATGGCGCGCATCGTCATACTGGAAATAATCGGCGCCCAATTCAGTTACATGCACCAGGCCTTCGATGAAGAGCTGGTCCAGTTGCACGAAGATGCCAAAGGTCGTGACGCCGGCGATGGTGCCGGTGAATTCTTCACCCAGCTTGTCGCGCACGAAATAGCATTTGAGCCAGGCTTCCACATCGCGCGACGCTTCGTCGGCGCGCCGCTCATTGGCAGAGCAATGGATGCCGAGCGATTCCCAGATCGCCAGTTCGCCTTCCATTTTCTTTTTGCCGCGCGCCTTGTCGGCGGCCTGCATCTTGCGCGCCGCATTCGACAGCGTGGTGTTCAACACGCTGGTATCGATGTTGGTCGGCTGGTAGCGCTTGCCTTTCAGGATCGCCTTGATCGCGCGGTGCGTGAGCAAGTCGGGGTAGCGCCGGATCGGGCTGGTGAAATGCGCATAGGCTTCATACGACAAGCCGAAGTGACCAATATTTTCCGGGCTGTACACGGCTTGCTGCATTGAGCGCAGCAGCATCGTCTGCAGCAGCGTGGCGTCGGGCCGCTCCTTCACCTTGTTCAGCAGTTCTGCATAGTCAGATGCGCTGGGATCATCGCCCCCACCCAGGTGCAGGCCGAGCTGTTTCAGGAAGGTGCGCAGCTGGGTCAGCTTTTCCTTGGTCGGCGCCGCATGCACGCGGTACACGCCCGGATGCTTGTGGCGCTCCAGCAGGTCGGCCGCGCAGACATTGGCGTCCAGCATGCACTCCTCTATCACGCTATGCGGATAGTTGCGGGTGCGCGGCAGGATCTGTTCGATCTTGCCGGCGGCATTGCAAACGATATAGGTTTCCGTGGTCTCGAAATCGATTGCGC
>JAQGMC010000091.1 GCA_028292545.1 Paucimonas sp. | reverse complement strand
CTGCTTGCGCAGCCTGGCCCTGGCGAGCGACCCGCTGCGATCCTGCCTACCAGCGCTTGTCGATCGCAGTGCCAAGCAAAGGCCGCAATTTCTCGGCGATCGCTTCGCGCGCCCGGAAAATCCGGCTGCGCACCGTGCCGATGGGACAACCCATCGCCTCGGCGATTTCATCGTAGCTTAATCCCTCGATCTCCCGCAATGTAATTGCCATACGGAGTTCATCAGGTAGTGCATCCATCGCCACATTCACGGTTTCTGCAATCTGCTTGGTCGCCAACATCGATTCAGGCGTGTTGATATCACGCAAATGCTCGCCATCGTCGAAAGTCTCTGCCTCTTCGGCATCGGCTTCGGTCGATGTAGGCGCGCGCCTGCCCTGTGTCACCAGGTAGTTCTTTGCCGTGTTGATGCCGATCCGGTACAACCAGGTGTAGAAGGCCGAGTCGCCGCGAAATTGCGGCAGGGCCCGGTAAGCCTTGATGAAGGCTTCCTGGACCACATCCTCGGCTTCTGCCTGATCGCGAACCAGGCGCGATACCAGCCGCATCAGCTTGCGCTGATACTTGGCGACCAGAAGCTCGAATGCCTTCTTGTCGCCGCGCTGGACGCGCTCGACCAGCAACTGGTCAATATCGCGTTCGGTGGTCAAAACGCTGACCCCCTGGCCTGGCGGACCGCAGCATTACGCAGCCTGTTGTTGACAATGGGAAATAGAACTAAGTTCAAAACGGGCTCGGGTTTCAGAGGTTTCCTTCTTCCCGCGCATCGAAACCCTGGCGCGCTGCAATCCAGCGGATCGCCACAGCCAATGCACGGAAAGCATCAGGTCCAACCATGTCGGGCAACACGATGAGGCAGATCGAAGCGCCGGCGGTCGTGCGAAAGCGCAGCGCCAGCAGCATCGGCCAAAGCGTGGAGTCCTCCATCAGATGAACCACGTAGTGGTCGCCGCCAGGACTGTCAAGGGAACTTTTCCCGTCGGCCGCGGCAACGCCTGTGTAATGTTCTCTCAACCTGATCTCACCGAGTCCGGATATATCAAGGCGGAACGATTTTCTTGACCGGAAGGACCAATAAAAGAAGCTGGCGCTTGCAAGCACCAGCACGACGGGGGCCAACAATCCGGCCAGCAGCGCCTGTGTTGGATGCTGCGCGCCGGCGTCGGCCAACAGCAGGATACCGGGAACAGGCGCCAGTAACGCGAAGTAGACGGCGATGGAAAACAAAGTCGCGCCAAACACAGCGAGCAGGCAAGCGAGCTGCCGGGACGGTTTGATGACAACCGAGGCAGCTATGGACATGGGAGTGAAGGGCCTGCTTCCCCGGGCTACGGCGGAAGCAGGAAGGAAAGGCTTAGCTGCGGCTGAAGATCAGCGTGCCGTTCGTTCCGCCGAAGCCGAACGAGTTCTTGACCGCGACGTCGATCTTCATGTCACGCGCGGCATTGGCGCAGTAATCGAGGTCGCAGGCAGGATCCTGGTTGAAGATGTTGATCGTCGGCGGCGACACTTGCTTGTGGACTGCCATGACGGTGAACACTGCTTCCAGTCCGCCAGCGCCGCCAAGCAGGTGGCCCGTCATTGACTTGGTCGAATTGACGACTGCCTTGTAGGCTTGCTCGCCGAGCGCGCGCTTGATGGCAACCGTTTCAGCTACGTCGCCCAGCGGCGTGGAGGTGCCATGCGCATTGACGTAGTTGACCTGGTCGGCATTGATTCCCGCATTCTTGAGCGCCGCGATCATGCAGCGTCGCGCGCCATCGCCGTCTTCCAGCGGTGCGGTCATGTGATGGGCGTCGGCGCTCATGCCAAAGCCGATCAGTTCGGCATAGATGCGCGCGCCACGCGCCTTTGCGTGTTCATATTCTTCCAGCACCATGACGCCGGCGCCTTCGCCCAGCACGAAGCCGTCGCGGTCGACGTCCCAGGGGCGTGAAGCCGTCGCCGGGTCGTCATTGCGGCCCGACAGTGCACGTGCGGAAGCAAAGCCGCCCAGTCCGAGCGGCGAGATGGTCGATTCCGCGCCGCCTGCAATCATGATGTCGGCGTCGCCGTACTCGATCATGCGGCCGGCAGCGCCGATGCAATGCAGGCCCGTGGTACAGGCCGTGACGATTGCAAGGTTCGGTCCCTTCAATCCATATTTAATGGAGAGGTGACCGGAAATCATGTTGATGATGGAGGCGGGAACGAAAAACGGGCTGATGCGCCGCGGACCGCGATTGGTCAGCTCCGCATGCGTTTCCTCGATCAGCGGCAAGCCGCCGATGCCCGAGCCGACCAGCACGCCGATCCGTTC
The DNA here is from genome assembly GCA_028292545.1 of Paucimonas sp. GTDB lineage: Bacteria > Pseudomonadota > Gammaproteobacteria > Burkholderiales > Burkholderiaceae_D > Lacisediminimonas. Next base: position 24,703 of record JAQGMC010000091.1, on the reverse strand, counting down.
GGCATTCTCTTCAGTGACGACGAGGCCGCTGTCCTCCATCGCCTGTATGCCGGCTGCCATGCCAAAATGGATGAAGGTATCCATGTGGCGGGCTTCCTTGGCCGGCATGTAGTCTTCGACCTTGAAGCCTTTCACTTCACCCGCGAAACGGGTGCTGAAAGCCGAGGCATCGAAGCGGGTGATGTTCGCGATACCCGATTGTCCTGCGACCAGCGACTCCCAGGATTGGGCAACGTTATTGCCTATCGGGGAGACGCAGCCCAGACCGGTGATGACGACGCGACGCTGTTGTGAGCGGCCCAAACGGATCTCCTGGGTGACAGATTACTGCGAATTGCTGCAGGTCTCGACTGGCCTGACCGGATTACGGTGCTCAGGCCTTGACGTGGTTCTTTGCGTAGTCGATTGCTTGCTGAACGGTCGTGATCTTCTCGGCTTCTTCGTCAGGAATTTCCATTTCGAATTCGTCTTCGAGTGCCATCACGAGTTCAACCGTGTCCAGCGAATCAGCGCCGAGGTCGTCGACGAACGACGATTCGGTTTTGATATCTGCTTCTGCGACGCCGAGTTGCTCAGCTACGATTTTTTTAACGCGTGATTCGATGTCCGACATCTTATGCCTCCAGAGGGTGGGTTACAGAAAGTGCGCGCATTTTATCAGGTTTGCGGCACCACAAATGACTTTTGAATCGTGCTGCTTGATATGCAAAATAAGCTTCGTTAGTAGTGCAATCGGCGCTTTTCACCGCTTATGACAGCTACTGCTCACAAAGGACCTCGCGGCGCACATCAGGCCATGTACATGCCGCCATTCACGTGCAGCGTGGTGCCGGTAATGTAGCCCGCCTGCGGCGATGCCAGGAAAGCCACGGCGGCTGCAATATCCTCCGGCAAGCCGAAGCGGCCCAGCGGAATCTGCTGCAGCAGCGCATTGATCTGCTGCTCGGTGAGTGAGCGCGTCATGTCAGTATCGATGAAGCCCGGCGCCACGCAATTGACGGTAATGCCGCGGCTGCCGATCTCGCGCGCCAGCGCGCGGCTCATGCCAGCCACGCCCGCCTTGGCTGCAGCATAGTTCATTTGACCGGCATTGCCCGAAGACCCGACCACCGAGGTGATATTGATGATGCGGCCCTGCTTGGCTTTCATCATGCCGCGCAACACGCCGCGCGACAGCCTGGCCACGGCGCTCAGGTTGGTCGCGATCACGGCGTCCCATTCCTCATCCTTCATGCGCATGGCCAACTGGTCTTGCGTGATGCCGGCGTTATTGACCAGGATGCCCACGGCGCCATATTCCGACTGCATGCCATCTAGCAGCGCAGCGCAAGCCTGGGCGTCATTGACGTTGAGCACGACGCCCTTGCCAGCCTCCGGGCCGATCTCGGCCAGGTAGGCGGAAATGCCGGCCGCGCCGTTCTCGGATGTCGCCGTACCAACCACGCGCGCGCCCTGCTTCGCCAGTTCTGCCGCGACCGCGCGGCCAATGCCGCGCGAAGCGCCGGTTACCAGCGCGACCTTGCCCGCCAATACTGCTTGTTCACTCATTTCAGGCTCTCCAGTACTTTTTCCAGCGACGCCTGGTCAAAGATCGCGTCGGCTGTGAATTCACTGCCGATGCGCTTGGTCAGGCCGGCCAGGACCTTGCCTGGCCCGCATTCGATCACATTCACCACGCCTTGTCCCGCCATGGCTTGCAAGGTCTCGACCCAGCGCACCGGGCTTGCTGCCTGGCGCACCAGCGCTTCCTTGATCGCTTGCGGGTCGGAGACGATGGCGACATCCACATTGTTGATGACCGGGATTTGCGGCGCCGAGAATTGTACGTCGGCCAGGTATTGTTGCAGCGCGACCGAAGCCGGCTTCAGCATCGAGGAATGGAAGGGAGCCGACACCGCCAGCGGCAAGGCCCGTTTCGCGCCGCGCGCCCGGGCCGCTTCGCAAGCGCGATCGACCGCGGCTTTGCTGCCGGCGATCACCACCTGCGCCGGCGCGTTGTAGTTGACGGCCTCGACGACTTCGCCCTGCGCCGCTTCGGCGCAAGCGGCGCGCACATCCTCGTCCGACAAGCCGAGGATGGCGGCCATGCCGCCAGCGCCCACCGGCACGGCTTCCTGCATCGCCTTGGCGCGAAAGCGCACCAGCGGCACCGCGTCGCGGAATGCAATCACGCCGGCAGCCACCAGCGCCGAATATTCGCCAAGGCTATGCCCGGCCACCAGCGCCGGCGCGGGACCGCCCGCGGCCAACCAGGCGCGCCAGGTCGCCACGGCGGCAGTCAGCATCACCGGTTGCGTGTTGGTAGTGAGGTCGAGTTCTTCCTTTGGACCTTCGTCGATCAGGCGCGCCAGGTCGAAGCCGATCGCGTCGGACGCTTCGGCCAGCGTGTCGCGAACGGCAGCATTGCCGGCGAAGCCGTTGAGCATGCCAACCGCTTGCGCGCCCTGGCCGGGAAATACGAAAGAAAATCTGGTCATGAAGCCCGCGCTACGAAAAGTGACGAGAAAACAGGTATCGGAACTACAGGTGAAGGAAAGAAGCGCGTGAACCGGAACCAGCACTGCGCCGTCCCGGCTGCGGCCATCGCGGCACGCGGCAGCGCCGCCCTGGCCCGCGATCCGGCGCTGCCTACATCCGGGCCAGTACCGCACCCCAGGTGAAACCGCCGCCCACGCCTTCCATCATGACGTTATGTCCCTTCTTGATGCGGCCGTCGCGCACGGCCTGGTCGAGCGCAAGCGGTATCGAGGCGGCCGAGGTGTTGCCATGCTGGTCCACCGTCACCACCATTTTTTCCATCGACAAGCCCAGCTTCTTGGCCGTGCCCTGCATGATGCGGATGTTGGCCTGGTGCGGAATCAGCCAGTCGACTTCAGACGCTTTCATGTCGGCGCTTTTCAGCGCTTCGTTGGCGACTTTTTCCAGCACCGACACCGCCAGCTTGAATACCGCCGGGCCATCCATGTACAGATAGGCGCTGCCGGCGATTGCGTTGTTGTTCACGCTGCCCGGGACGCACAGGATGTCCGCATAGCTGCCGTCTGCATGCAGTTTGCATGACAGGATGCCCGGTTCGGCCGATGCAGCCAGCACTACCGCGCCGGCGCCATCGCCAAACAGCACGCAAGTCGTACGGTCTTCAAAATTGAGGATGCGCGAGAATACTTCGGTACCGATGATCAGCACCTTGCGATGGGCGCCCGATTTGATAAAGCTGTCGGCAATCGACAATGCATAGACGAAACCGCTGCACACTGCCTGCACGTCGACAGCGGCGCATTCGTTCTTGATGCCGAGCTTGCGCTGCACCACGCAAGCGGTGCTGGGGAAGCCGCCCAGGAAATCAGGCGTCGAAGTGGCCACGATGATCAGGTCGATGTCGTCCGGCTGCAGGCCGGCCGCATCAAGTGCGCGGCGCGAAGCTTCCACCGCGAGATCGCTGGACATCACGCCTTCGTCGGCATAATGCCGGGCCGAAATGCCGCTGCGCGAGACGATCCATTCGTCCGAAGTTTCCAGGCCTTTCGCAGCCAGTTGTACTTCCAGGTCGTGGTTGGTGACGCGGCGCGGCGGCAGGTAACTGCCGGTGCCAATGATTCTGCTGAAGGATGTCATGCCGTTGTGTGCTGGTCGGGAGCGGAGGCCGGCGCCGGTTTGTCGCCTTGCGGTATCCACTGCGCGATGGTTGTCGAGATGCGCGATAGTACGTCATGCCGGGCGGCTTCGAAGGCGCGCTGTATCGCAAATTCGAAGCCGTAGGCATTCTCGCCGCCATGGCTTTTGAAAACAAGGCCGCGCAAGCCGAGCAGGCTGGCGCCGTTATAGCGGGACGGATTCATGCGCCTGGAGAATGCCTTGATGGCGCCGCGCGCAATCAGGGCGCCCAGCATATTCAGCGGGCTGCGTTTGAATTCTGCGGTGAGCGCATTCTTGACGAAGCGGCCCAATCCTTCGGAAGCCTTGAGCACCACGTTGCCGACGAACCCGTCGCAGACGACGATGTCGGTCGTGCCTTCGAAGATGTCGTTGCCTTCGACATTGCCATGGAAATTGATGAGGCCCTTGGCATGGTCGGCGCGCAGCAGCACGGCTGTCTGCTTGACCACGTCATTGCCCTTGATGTCTTCTTCGCCCACATTCAGCAAGCCTACCGTGGGCCTGGGCTTGCCTTCGACCGCGGCCACCAGCGCCGAACCCATGAGCGCGAACTGGTGCAGGTGCTGCGGCTCGCAATCGACATTGGCGCCCAGGTCGAGCATGTAGGTCGGGCCGTCTTTCTGGTTCGGCAGGATGGTGCAAATCGCTGGACGGTCCACGCCGGGCAGGGTCTTGAGCACATAGCGCGACACTGCCATCAGGGCGCCGGTATTGCCGGCCGAAACGCAAGCCTGCGCCAGGCCATCCTTCACCTGCGCAATCGCGACCCGCATCGAAGAATCCTTCTTGCGGCGCAACGCCACCTCCAGCGAATCGTCCATGGTGACGACCTCGGTCGCGTTCACGATGGCCAGGCGCGGATGGTTTTCAGCTTTCAGGCGAACCAGTTCGGCTGCGATCAGCTCCTGCTTGCCGACCAGCGTCAGGAAAGCGCTTGCTTCCTTGTTGACGAAGGAAACGGCTGCGGGCACGGTGACGCAGGGACCGTGGTCGCCGCCCATGCAGTCTATGGAGATGTGGATAGTCATTGCAGCAACCCGCCGCGCCGGATACCTGACGCGGGCAAAGCCGGCCAGGTCAGGACAGGAAAAACGGCAGGTGCGGAGTCAGGCATGGAAGTAGCGGCGCGGTCAGGCAAGCTGTGATGACTGGACACCGGCGCCGTATTCCGTGGCGACGAGAGGACGATTATTCGTCGTTCTTGGTCTTGAGTACTTTGCGGCCGCGGTACATGCCGGTCGGCGAAATGTGGTGGCGACGATGGGTTTCACCGGACGTTGGGTCCACGGCGATCGCGAGCTGGTTCGTGTCGAGTGCGTCGTGCGAGCGGTGCATGCCGCGCTTGGACGGCGACTTCTTGTTTTGCTGGACTGCCATGATTACTCCTGAATCGTAGAATGCGAAAGTTTAACACAGGCCGCCAGCGTTTCTTTCCCGCTGACATGCCCCGGTGGCCGAATTGTTCGTTGCGCTGTCGTCGAGCCGGCGTTCAGCGCTTCAGTTTGCCAAGTACGGCAAACGGCGATTCCTTTTTTTCGGGCGCATCAACCGGCTTGGCCGGGGCGCCGCATACTTCATGCCGCGGCGCCGGAGGCAAGGCCAGCAAGGCTTCATCCTCCACCAGCAGCAGCAAATCGAAAGCCGTAGAACCCACTATGACTTCGACTGGTTCGTCGAGCAGTTGTTCGTCCAGGACATCGGCACTGGCGTCGTCTGCCGCAATGATGACATCCACTTGCGAATCGATATGGAAATCCATCGGCGCCAGGCAACGCTGGCAGTGCAATTTGACGTCGCCCTGCACTTGCAGCTGCATCAGCGGATGGCCGCGACCATCGGCGCCGCCCTGCACTGCCCACTGCAGCTTGCCGGAGGAATCAAGCGTTTCGGTTGCGAGCCGCGCCATGCTGGCCACGTCGGCTTCGCCGCTTCTGGCTTCCTTGCGGCGGCAAAACTCGAAAGCATCGACTTCGACGGTTCCCATAGGCTGCGCAATCCGGAAAACCTGCGATAATATCAGCGTTTTTCCTTATACGTCAAAGCCTTATGGCGGTCGCGCCGGCAGCGGATCGGTTTGCCCAGCCCGCGGATCAGCCAGGCATGCCGGTTCGCCGGCTGGTTTGGCGATTTCGCCATTGATTTCCCCTCACTTTCACACCCGCCCCGCATGCCAGACTTGCCCGGCCCTACCCATCCTGCGCCGCACCTCATCCTGGGCTCGAGCTCCCCTTATCGGCGTGCGCTCTTGGCCCGGCTCGGACTGCCCTTCGAAACAATGACGCCCGATATTGATGAAATTCCGCGGCCGGATGAAACGCCGGCCCTGACGGCATTGCGCCTGGCGCGCGAAAAGGCGGCTGCCATCCTGGCGCGCGCACCCGGCGCCCTGGTGATCGGTTCTGACCAGGTGGCCACGCTCGATGGCCTGCAGATCGGCAAACCCGGTTCGCACGACAAGGCGCTGGCGCAACTGCAATTGATGCGCGGACGGCAAGTCGTGTTCCACACCGCGCTTTGCCTGCTGGACGGGCGCGCCGATGCGCCGCTCCCGCTGCAACTGGAGGAAGTGCGTACCACGGTCGGTTTTCGCAACCTGCCTGACAGCGAGCTCGACGCCTACCTGCGCATCGAAAAACCCTATGACGTCGCAGGCAGCGCAAAGAATGAAGGCATGGGCATCGCCCTGCTCGACCGCATCGATACCAGTGACCCGACGGCATTGACTGGACTCCCGCTGATCGCCTTGTGCAGCATGCTGCGCAAGGCAGGCCTGCAGTTTTTCACCGGCGCGTCCGCTTGATGGCCGGGCAACTGTTCCTGATACCCAATGTGCTGGCTTCGCCCGGCGAAAGCGGCCTGCCGCTTGAAGTGATGCCAGCCAGCGTGTTGGCCGTGGCGTGCTCGCTCGACTATTTCATTGCCGAGAATGCAAAGTCGGCGCGCGCCTTTTTAAAGTCGGTGGCGCACACGCATCCACTGGCAAAGCCGCTGCAGGAAATCCGCATCGAAGAATTGAATGTGCGTACCGGGGCTGGCCGCTTGCCGGCCCTGCTCGCCCCGGTCGAGCAAGGCAAGGATGCCGGCTTGCTGTCCGAAGCCGGCGTGCCGGCAGTGGCCGACCCCGGCGCCGACCTGGTACGGGCGGCGCATGCCAGCGGCATACGGGTGCGACCCCTGGTCGGTCCTTCCTCCCTCTTGCTGGCGCTGATGGGCAGCGGCTTGAATGGCCAAAGTTTCGCCTTCAATGGCTACCTGCCCATCGATGCGGGCGAACGCGCAAAGAAAATCAAGGCGCTTGAATTGCGCTCGCGCCAGGATCGGCAAACGCAAATGTTCATCGAAACACCCTATCGCAATGCGGCGCTGCTCGAAGCCTTGCTGCAACAGTGCCAGCCCGAGACACTGGTGTGCGTGGCGACCAACCTGACGCTGGACACGGAATCGATCCATACCCTTTCCGTGCGCGAGTGGAAGTCACAAGCAAAGGACGTACTGGCGCGGCAGATGCAGGCTTTGCAAAAACAGCCAAGCGTATTCCTGTTCCTTGCTGCCTGAGTTTGCGCAGCGCAGCCTGGAAGACGCTGCCCTGGCCTGCCGCCTGATGGACACCTGCGAAGAGTGGACGCCATGCAAAACGGAGCGCCCATGCAAAACGGCGGCATTGCGCCGCCGTTTTGCCCGGCTCCAGATTGAAGCCGTCGAGGGTACGGGAAGTTTCAAGTTCCCGGGACGGCACGATCAATGCCGCCGTTTGTATGGCGTTGGCACCATGTGCCTGCCATCATGTTCACTATAGCGGGGAAGCCGCGGATCGCAAGGCGATTCCTGCATTGAAACGAATAATTTTTCCGGCTCCAATATTTCGCTTCGATCCGGGAACTCGCTCGACGTTCGTTGCGGAAATAGTTAACGCAAGGTCGCGGGCCGCCATTGCATCAACACCCGCGCGGCGCTTTCACCAGCGGCAGCGCCGAAACGCTTCAACACCCGCTCGGGCAAGCCTTCATGCACCGTGTAATCGATGATGTCTTCTGCCTTGACGACATTGCGCGCGACCGAATCAACGGTACCAAAACCATCGGCCAGGCCCAACTCCACCGCCTTGGCGCCGGACCAGAACAGGCCCGAGAACATTTCAGGCGATTCCTTGAGCCGCTTGCCACGACCCTCGCGCACTGCCGCGATAAATTGCTGGTGCACTTCGTTGAGCATGGTTTGCGCAAATTCCTTGTGGCGCGGCGTCTGCGGGCTGAAGGGATCCAGGAAGCCCTTGTTTTCGCCCGCCGTTTGCAGGCGGCGCTCAATGCCCAGTTTTTCCATCAAGCCACTGAAGCCAAAGCCATCCATCAGCACGCCGATCGAGCCGACGATACTGGCCTTGTTTACATAGATCTGGTCGGCTGCGACCGCAACGTAATAGCCGCCTGATGCACACATTTCTTCCACGACGACATAGAGCGGCTTTTGCGGATGGGTGCGGCGCAAGCGCTGCATTTCATCGTTGATCATGCCCGCCTGCACAGGACTTCCGCCCGGGCTGTTGATACGCAAGATTACCGCTGCGGAATGCTCGTCCGCAAACGCCTTGTTGAGTGCGGAAACCACTTTTTCCGCGGAGCCGCTGCCGTTCCCGGCTTCGATGCTGCCATCGATTTCAACCAGCGCCGTGTGGCGGCCCACCGACTCCAGGTCGGATCCGCCGAAATCGAAAATCTGCCACAGCAAAAAGCCGACGATCAAGAGCGTGGACAAGCGAAAAAAGATCGACCAGCGGCGGCGCGATTTCGCCTCATTGACCTGCGCAAAGGCCAGGCGCTCCAGTGTTTCCCGCTCCCAGGTCTTGCTTGCTGCTGTCACGGCATGGTTGCTGCCAGGCGCAGGCGCTGCCGCGCTGAACGGGTCGGGATCGCGGTGATCATCCATGTAAGTCGAGTCCTCTTGCTGGGGTTATCAATTCAGGCAATGACGGGCCGGATGTACTCGTCCGGCTCCCAATACACGGCGCCGTCGCGTTCGATCACGGCAATTGGCCGCAGCTTGCCGCCGCGGCAGGGGCCACCGGCGCAGCGTCCAGTTTCGGGCAAGTAGACCGCGCCATGGGTGGCGCACATCAAATAGTGGCCGCTGGATTCGAAAAATTCGCCTTCGTTCCAGTCCAGCTCCACTGGCACATGCGCGCAGCGGTTCAGGTAGGCATACACACGTCCCCGGTAGCGGATGACGAAGCCGGTGCGCTGTTCCGCGCCGGCAGTAAGGGGAAAACGCAAGCCGCGACCGCCCTCGACCACCTCCTCAGAACGGCAGGCGAATACCGTGGGGCCGGAGCTGGTGTCCATCATGCATTCTCGACCAGCCACTGGTGCAATTGCAGCACCGAGCTGGCGGAATAAACCGGCTGCATTGCGTTGAGTTCGTCCGCTTCATGTGCGCCGTAGTGCACGCCAATGCCGGCCGCGCCGGCATTGAGCGCCATCTGCAAGTCATGCGTGGTGTCACCTATCATCACCGTGCGCTGCAAGTCTTGTCCCAGTTCGCGCGTAATTTCCATCAGCATGGCCGGATGCGGCTTGGAAAAGGTTTCGTCCGCGCAGCGTGTGCTGTCGAAAAAGGATGCCAGGCCGGCCGCATGCAGCGCGCGGTTCAGCCCGACCCGGCTCTTGCCGGTGGCGACCGCCAGGAAGTAACCACGTTCGGAAAGATCAGCCAGCATGTCGCGCACGCCATCGAAAAGCGTCAGGCCCTGGTCCTTGGCAAGATAGTGGTAGCGGTAACGCTCCACCATGCGCGGATATTGAGCCGGCTGCAAGTCCGGCAGCGCTGCCGCCATCGCTTCTTCCAGCCCGAGCCCGATCACATAGGAAGCGGCCCGGTCGTCGGGCACGGGCAAGCCAAGGTCGCGCGCGGCTGCTTGTATGCAGCGGGCAATCGTTACCGTGCTATCCATCAGCGTGCCGTCCCAGTCAAAGACGATCAGGTCGTATTGTTTCTGTGCCATTCAATTCACTTCTTAACAGGGCTTGGACCGACCGGCGCGCCCGGCGCACGGGCTTGGCCTTTTTCGAGCGATTCAATGAAACGCAGGCATTCCGCGGGCAGCGGCGCATTGAGGGTTACGGGGTCACCCGATGCAGGATGGACGAAAGTCAGCTGGTGGGCGTGCAAGAACATGCGTTTCAGCGCCGCTTGCGGCCCACCTGCCTTTTGCAGGCTCTTGTTCAATGCAAAGTCGCCATACTTGTCGTCTCCCAGGATCGGGAAACCGCTGGAAGCCAGGTGGACGCGAATCTGGTGCGTGCGTCCCGTTTTCAACTCGGCTTCGAGCAAGGCGAACGGGCCGTATTTTCGCAGCAAACTGAACACCGTGTGTGAAACTTGACCATCGGCCTGTACTCGCACACGGCGCTCGCCATCCGCCCCCGTATACTTATGTAGCGACAGACGAACATGCTGGCGGGCATTGCGCCAATCGCCCTGCACCAGGACCAGGTAACGCTTGTCCGTGCTGCCCTCGCGCATTTGTTCGTGCATATTGGTCAATGCCGAACGCTTCTTGGCCAAAACCAGGATGCCCGAGGTTTCGCGGTCCAGACGGTGGACCAGTTCCAGGAATTTCGCTTGCGGCCGGCTTGCGCGCAATTGTTCGATAACTCCAAAGCTGACGCCGGATCCGCCATGCACCGCCACACCTGCAGGCTTGTCGATGACCAGTAAATGCTCATCTTCGAGCAAGACTTTGAATTCTGCCGCAGGTACCGATTTTTCTTCCCGCTGTGGCAAGCGCACGGGCGGCAAGCGCACGATATCGCCTTGCACCAAGCGGTAAGTCTGATCGATACGGCCCCGGTTGACCCGCACTTCGCCTGAACGCAGTACCCGATAGACGTGACTTTTCGGCACGCCTTTCAGCATGCGCAACAGGAAATTGTCTATGCGCTGGCCAGTATCCTCCTCGCCTATCGTCACCAGCCTGGCCTGGGGAAGGAGGGATGGGGATCCGGGCCCACTTGCATTTCCGCCGGAATCGCTCGCTAACTCCTTCATTTTGCGAATATAATTTGTTAGCACCCGACGAGATCGGGCGCGTGTAAGAATAAAAAAGCACATTCTACACAGGGGCGACCCCGTTGGCCCTGCGCTTTGCGCTAATACAATGGGAAGCGTGTATGCACCACTCCAGCCGCGCCCGTCAGGGTTGCACCGCTGTTGCGATCGGACCGTCGCTGGATTGTTGGACTTAATGCCCGGAATGTAAGGATATGTCCGGCAAGCTTGCGCAAGCGGGCTCGCCGGTTGATGCAGCCCTCGTGCCAGCCGACCCATTCGCACCTGGCCAGCCTGTCGCAGTTCATGTCCCGCGTGGTTCGCAACCGTGCTTTGCCGGTTTGCGCCGCGGTGCTGAATCTTTGAATTGCCGGTTGGCCTCTGCGTGAGGCAAGCTCGTCGTGTTTCATCCGCGCCCAGTCGCGACGCCGCCGTTTGCGCCGTCGCGCGTCAGGCAATTCCCCTCCCCTGGCACTCCGTCCTTGCGTACATCCGTACCACGCCGCTGCGTTTGCCGCAGCAATGACGACCTTCGGGTCACGGAGTGAAACATGAAGCGCATGCTGTTCAATGCGACCCAGCAGGAAGAGTTGCGGGTCGCCATCGTCGATGGCCAAAAGCTGATCGACATCGACATCGAGACCGCCGGTCGCGAACAACGCAAGTCCAATATCTATAAAGGCATCATCACCCGCATCGAACCATCGCTGGAAGCCTGCTTCATTACTTATGGCGAGGAACGACACGGCTTCTTGCCGTTCAAGGAAGTGGCCCGCACTTACTTCAAGGATGGCGTCGATGTGCGCAGCGCCAGCATCCGTGAAGCCCTGCGCGAAGGCCAGGAAATCATGGTGCAGGTGGAAAAAGAAGAGCGCGGCAACAAAGGCGCAGCCCTGACTTCCTTTATCTCGCTGGCCGGTCGTTACCTGGTGTTGATGCCCAACAATCCGCGCGGCGGTGGTGTATCGCGCCGGGTTGAGGGGGAAGACCGCCAGGAATTGCGCGAGACGATGGACAGGCTCGACATTCCGAGCGGGATGTCGGTCATCGCCCGCACTGCTGGCATCGGCCGCAATGTCGAAGAATTGCAATGGGACTTGAATTACCTGATGCAATTGTGGCGCGCAATCGAAGGCGCCGGCACATCGGCACCTGGTGCTTTCCTGATCTATCAGGAATCCTCGCTGGTCATCCGTGCCATCCGCGATTATTTCCAGCCGGACATCGGTGAAATCCTGATCGACACCGACGAGATTTACGAACAGGCTCAGCAATTCATGAGCCATGTGATGCCAGACATGGTGCATCGCGTGAAGCGCTACCGGGACGATGTGCCGCTGTTCTCGCGTTTTCAGATCGAACACCAGATCGAAACCGCTTACTCCCGCACCGTTCCGCTGCCTTCCGGCGGCGCCATCGTCATCGACCATACCGAAGCCCTGGTGTCGGTCGACGTCAACTCTGCCCGCGCCACCCGCGGCGGCGATATCGAAACCACCGCATTCAATACCAATTGCGAAGCCGCCGAAGAAGTTGCGCGCCAGTTGCGCCTGCGCGACCTGGGCGGGCTGATCGTGATTGACTTCATCGACATGGAAAACGCGCGCAACCAGCGCGAAGTCGAAACCCGCCTGAAAGACGCACTGCATTACGACCGGGCCCGGGTACAAATGGGCAAGATTTCCCGCTTCGGCCTGATGGAATTGTCACGCCAGCGTTTGCGCCCTTCGCTGTCCGAAGGCAGCCACGTCACTTGCCCACGCTGCAACGGCACCGGCCATATCCGCGATACCGAATCTTCCGCCCTGCAAGCCCTGCGCATCATCCAGGAAGAGGCGATGAAGGAAAACACCGCCGCCATCCATGTGCAGGCACCGGTGGATGTCGCCGCTTTCCTGCTTAATGAAAAGCGCGGTGAGATCCTGAAGATTGAAACCCGGCACCGGGTCTCGGTCATCATGATCCCGAACAAGCACCTGGAAACGCCGCACTACAAGCTTGAGCGCATCAAGCATGACGATCCGCGCCTGGAAGACTTGCGCGCCAGTTATGCCATGGCTGAAGAAGCCGACACCGAAGTTGGCTATAGCCGGCGGCAGAAGGAAGAAGGCAAGCCGCGCCAGGAAGCGGTGGTCAAGAGCATCACCCCTGACCAACCGGCCCCGCTGGTCGAGCGTCCCCAGCCCGCGATCGCCCCGGCGCCAGCGCCGGTTGCTGAGCCGCGCGAAGAAGGTTTCCTCGAGCGCCTGTTTGGCCTGTTCCGCAAGAAACCCGTGATGCCAGTCGCACAACCGGTTGCGGCCGCAGAGAAACCCGCCGTGGCGCGCCAGCGCGAGGACCGCAATGGCCGTGGCCGGGGCCGCAGCCGTGGTCGCGGACGCGATGAGAATGGCAAGGAAGTGCGCGAAGAGAACGGCAATGGCCAGAAAGCCGCTGCCCCGGGCGGCCGTCAGCCGCGCCAGCCGCGTGAGCCGCGTGAAACCGCCGAAGCACGTGGTGAAGGCCGCGGCGAAGGTCGTAGCGAAGGCCGCAATGAAAGCCGTGGCGAAACCCGTAACGAAGGGCGCGGCGAAGGCCGGCGCGACGCGCGCGAGGAAACCCGCGACGAATCGCGCATCGAAGCACGTCCCGAGCGCGCAGAACGTGGCGAACGCCCGGAACGCGGCGAACGTCCTGAGCGTGCCGAACGCGGCGAAGGGCGGCGCGAGCGCCAGCCCCGCCCCCCGCGCGACGAAGCCCGCGCAGCGATTGCTGCCCCGGTAGCCGAGGATGAAACCGCGCTGCCCTTGCCGACTATTGCCGGCGGACTGACCCCGGTCACGATGGTCGACGCCGCGGAAGTGCAAGAGAATGACGATCTGGGCGTGGTTGCCAACGGCGAGGCAGGCGAGGCCGGCGACGAGCAGAAGCGCCGTCGTCGTCGTCGTGGCGGGCGCAACCGTAACCGCCGTGACCGCGACAATCCTGAATCGTCAGATGAATCGTCGGAAGGGCTGGAAGAAGGCGAAACCGCTGAAATGGGCGAAGCCGACGCAGGTGCGGAGCAGGTCGCCCCGGAGCGTGTAGAAGCTATGGCGAAAGGCGAAGACGTGTCCGCATCACCGGCCGCGTTCCCCGCTCAAACCGTTGCCGAACCAGTAGCCGCAGCGCCAGCTTCTGCAGTTGCCGATGGCGCGCCAGCCACGGCAGCGCCCGCATCGGGTTGGGCCCAGGCTGCAACGCCAGCGGCGCAAGAACCGGTTGCTGAAGCAGCAACGCCAGCGGCGCAGGAACCGGTTGCCCAGGCTGCGACGCCAACGGTGGAAGCCCCGGTTGCCCAAGCTGTGACGCCGGCAGTGGAAGCACCGAGCACCCAGCCTGCAGACGAGCCTGTCGCGCAAGCCCAGCCGCAGTCGTCTGAAAACACGGCAATGGCGAGCACCCAGGCGACCCCCGTTTCGCAGCCGGCGGCAGCACCGGCACCGGTTGAAGTGGCAGCCCCGGTGGCAGCCCCGGCAGCAGCTCCGGTGGCAGCAGCTACGCCAGCCGCGGTAGCCCCGCAAGCCGCCGCAGCTGTACCGGCATCGGCAAGCGCAGCGGCGCCCCAGGCCCCGGTTGCAAGCCCGGCCACGGCCACCATGCCGCTGGAAGACTTGCGCCAGGTGCTGGCTGCAGCCGGCCTTTCGCTGGCCGTGACCGATCCTGAAAAGCTGCGCGCAGCCCAGGAAGCAGCGCGCCTGGTCGTGGCGCCGCCACGGGCCAAGCGTGAGCGCAAGCCGCTGCAGCAATTGTCGTCCGAGCCGCTGGTCCAGGTCGAAACCCGACGCTAAGCCACACGCCAGCAGCAAGCCTGCCGCGGCAGGTGCCGTTCCAAAAAAGGGAGTCGTTTGACTCCCTTTTTTTCAAACCACGAATCGAAGGATGCAGGCCATGCTCCAGCCAAGCGCAGTCGAAACCGCTCCGCCGCCGGTTAGCCTGGCAGAGGCCTTCCTTTACTGGCTCAAGCTGGGCTTCATCAGCTTCGGCGGGCCGGCGGGACAGATCGCGCTGATGCATACCGAACTGGTGGAAAAGCGGCGCTGGATTTCCGAGCAGCGCTTCCTGCATGCGCTGAACTACTGCATGCTGCTGCCCGGCCCGGAAGCCACGCAACTGGCAATCTATATCGGCTGGCTGATGCACAGGACGCTTGGCGGCATCATCGCCGGCGTGCTGTTCGTCCTGCCTTCGCTGGCTATCCTGGCCGGCCTGTCCTGGATCTATCTCGCGTATGGCCATGTGCCGGTGATCGCCGGCATTTTGTACGGCATCAAACCGGCAGTGGTGGCAATCGTGCTGGCCGCGGCTTGGCGCATAGGCAGTCGTTCATTGAAGAACCGCTGGCTGGTGGCGATTGCGGTGCTGGCGTTCATTTCTATCGCCGTCCTCAAGCTGCCCTTCCCCGCCATCGTGCTGGGCGCAGCCGTGCTGGGCATGCTGGGTGGACGCGTGATGCCAGACAAATTCCGGCTCGGCGGCGGCCACGGCGCAAGCCACAAATCATACGGACCGGCGCTGATTGACGACGACACGCCCACGCCAGCCCATGCCCGCTTCAACGCCCGGCATCTTGCCGCCGTCTGCGGCGCCGGCTTGCTGCTGGGCCTGGCCGCATGGCAGGCGATTGCCTGGGCTTTCGGCGGCGTGGGCGGCGCATACAGCCAGATGGCCTGGTTCTTCACTAAAGCCGCTTTCCTCACCTTTGGCGGCGCCTATGCCGTGCTGCCCTATGTCTACCAGGGGGCGGTGGAAACCTTTGGCTGGGTCACGGCGGCGCAAATGATAGATGGCCTGGCGCTGGGCGAAACCACGCCCGGTCCGCTGATCATGATCGTCGCCTTCGTCGGCTTTGTCGGCGGCTGGGCCAAGGCGGTGCTGGGACCGGAACACCTGGCGCTGGCCGGCATGGTCGGCGCCAGCGTGGCGACCTTCTTTACTTTCCTGCCTTCCTTCCTCTTCATCCTGGCCGGCGGCCCGCTGGTGGAATCCACCCGCGGCGACATTCGCCTGACTGCGCCGCTGTCCGCGATTTCGGCAGCGGTGGTGGGCGTCATCGTCAGCCTGGCCCTGTTCTTCGCAGACCATGTTTTCCGGCTCGACTTGCCGCCCTCGCAATGGGATTTCGCGGCCATGGCGATTGCCTTCGGGGCCGCAGTCGCCCTGCTGCGGTACAAGGCAGGCACCATTCGCCTGATTGGCGCCTGTGCGCTGCTGGGCCTGGTTGTTAGTTACCTGCGCTGAACCAGTTGGCCGGCGGCTGCCGGTATGCCGGCTCGCCAGAAGGCCCTGGCTTGCCTGCTACAGTTCGTCGCGCGGCATGGACGGCAAGGTGTCCGACGGATCGTCTTCGACAATCCTGAGCGGCAGCATGAATATTGCCTTCAATCCCTTGAATCGCTCCCACAGCGTCTTCAGGTGCGTACTGCCGACGATGATGAAATTGACCGCTTCCTTGCTCGCTTCCTTCAGGACGACGTCGCCGAGGCGGTGGGGGACAGGGTGGCGGGCGCCAACTTCGCGCATTCGGCCACAGGCGGCCCGAGTTGCCAGTCCACCAGCAAACCGCCCAGCGCCTGGAGCGCGTTTCCGGCGTGGGCGGCCATGAACCACGCAAGCTGGGCCAGCTCGCCATAGCCATAGGCATCGAGCACAAGTTCATGATCGCTCTTCCCGGCATCCACGGCGCGCGCACCCTTTGGCTTGAGCGCCGTCAGCTGTACCGAGGTGGCGGCGCGCCGCTTGCGCATGCCTGCAAAATCCGGTTCGTCGGGTAGGCGGCCATCGGACTGCTTCGAACGGGCCTGGACGCGTGGGCAGGTCGGTGCGCCGCCCAGCGATTCAAGGGTGGACCTGCCGCCCCGGTCGCTATTGCGCAGCTGGCTTGAAGAGCCGGGAATCTTTTGCAGCAACGGGCTGGCGCAGGGATCGGGATGGCACATGCTTTTTCCGGGTTGGGAAGGATGCCGCCTCCGTGCCGCAGCGCAGCTGAAAGTTCCGTCATCGCCTGTGCCGCGCGTGGCCTCGTGGTATCTTATCCGGCTCAATCCTCCACCGCGCCCAACGGCGGCGCAACGCTGGCCCAATATGGTTGCGAAAGTCATACCCGTTGCTGAACAACGCTATCCCGATAACGGCGCCCACATTCCTGCCGTGCTGGAAGCGCCCACCGGCTTGCTGGCCGATACCCGCGGCCGGGCGCTGCGTGACTTGCGCATTTCCGTCACCGACCGCTGCAATTTCCGTTGCGTCTACTGCATGCCCAAGGAAGTGTTCGACAAGGATTACGCCTTCCTGCCGCACAGTTCCCTGTTGAGCTTCGAGGAAATCACGCGCCTGGCGCGCATTTTCGCAGCCCACGGCGTGCAGAAAATCCGCCTCACCGGTGGCGAGCCGCTGCTGCGCAAGAACCTGGAAAAACTGGTTGAAATGCTGGCCGCGCTGCGCACACCCGAAGGCCGCCCGCTCGACCTGACCCTGACCACCAATGGTTCGCTGCTGGCGCGCAAGGCGCAGTCTTTGAAGGATGCCGGCCTGACCCGGGTGACGGTTTCGCTCGACTCGCTCGACGACGCCGTTTTCAAGCGCATGAACGATGTCGATTTCCCGGTGGCAGAAGTGCTGCACGGTATCGAGGTGGCGCAGCAAGTTGGCCTGGGTCCGGTCAAGGTCAACATGGTGGTGAAAGGCGGCGTCAACGATTCTGAAATCGTGCCGATGGCGCGCCATTTCAAAAACACGCCGGTGATCCTGCGCTTCATCGAATACATGGACGTGGGCGCCTCCAACGGCTGGAAGATGGATGAAGTCGTGCCCTCGGCGGAAGTGGTGCGCCGCATCTCGGCTGAGATGCCGCTGGTGGAAGCCGAACCGAACTACAGCGGCGAAACCGCGGCGCGTTGGCGCTATGCAGATGGCGGCGGCGAAGTGGGCGTGATTGCAAGCGTGACGCAGGCTTTCTGCAGCGACTGCACCCGCGCCCGGCTGTCGACCGAAGGCCGGATCTACACTTGCCTGTTCGCCAGCGCCGGCCATGACTTGCGCGCCCTCTTGCGCACCGGGCGCAGCGATGCGGAAATCGAAGGCGCGGTTGCCCATTTGTGGAGCCGGCGCGGCGACCGTTATTCCGAACTGCGCACGATCAACACCGAAGGCTTGTCGACGTCCCGGCCCAAAGTCGAGATGTCGTATATCGGCGGCTGAGGCAGGGCGCCGGCAGCAACGCCAAACCAACAAGAAGACCCGCATGTTCGAATCCGGCAACCATCCTTCCCTCGACGCCGTCGCCAGTTGCGTATCTGGCTATGACCCGAACGCACTGCCGGTGGCAAGCGCCCAGGAAGTCATCCAGTCTTTTATCCGCCCCATCGCCGCCGTGGAAAAACTGGCGATCCGGGCCGCGCTCGGCCGCGTGCTGGCGCAAGACATCATCTCCCCGATCAACGTGCCGGCGCACGACAATTCCGCCATGGATGGCTTTGCACTCCGCGGCGGCGACCTGGGAGCAGACCCGGTGCGCCTGCGCGTGGTGGGCACCGCTTTTGCCGGTCGTGCCTACGCAGGCGAAGTCGGCCGCGGCGAGTGCCTGCGCATCATGACAGGCGCAGTCATGCCGGCCGGATGCGACACGGTCGTGCCGCAAGAATTTACCCGCGATGCGGATGAACAGGCCGTCACGATTCCGCCGGGCGTGGTGCGCACTGGTGACAACCGTCGCTTTGCCGGTGAAGACCTGGCCGCAGGCCAGCCGGCCGTGGTCCGCGGCAGGATCTTGCGCCCGGCCGACCTTGGCTTGCTGGCATCGCTGGGCATTGCCGAAGTGCCGGTGCAGCGCCGCCTGCGGGTCGCCTTCTTTTCCACCGGCGACGAACTGCGTTCGCTGGGCGAAACCCTGGATGAAGGCTGCGTCTACGACAGCAACCGCTATACGCTGTACGGCATGCTGCGGCGGCTGGGATGCGAAGTGATCGACATGGGCGTCGTGCGCGACGAACCAGCCGCGCTGGAAGCGGCTTTTCGCAGCGCGGCTGAAAACGCAGATGCCATCATCACCTCCGGCGGCGTGTCGGTCGGCGCGGCCGACTATACGCGCGACATGATGGCCAAGCTGGGCGATGTCTGCTTCTGGACCATCGGCATGCGCCCGGGGCGGCCGATGGCTTTCGGCCATATTTCGTCCGGCGGTCGCGGCGCCTACCTGTTCGGCCTGCCGGGCAATCCCGTCGCCGTCATGGTGACCTTTTATTTCTTCGCCCGCGATGCGCTGCTGCACATGATGGGCGCAAACCCCGACCCGCTGCCACTGATGCCGGCCGTATCTGAAGCACCCATCCGCAAGAAGCCGGGACGCACCGAATACCAGCGCGGCATCCTCGGCATGGCAGCGGATGGACGACGCAGCGTGCGCATCACCGGTTCACAAGGATCGGGCATCTTGCGCTCGATGTCCGAAGCGAATTGCATGGTTGTCCTGCATCATCACCAGGGCAATGTCGCCGCCGGCGATGTGGTGGATGTCGTGTTGTTCGATGGCCTTACCTAGCAAAGCCCTCCCCGGGCGATCGGGGTTCGCTTTCAGGACCGCTGCATAAAGCGCTACATTGCGGCGCGCGGACAATCAACAAGCCGTAAAGTCCTGGACTGCCCTGCCCGTGTTCTACCTGCCCATGCACAGGCATTCATAAACAAGAGAACGAAGCAAGCAAAAGGCGCGGGCCGGGCCCGCGCCGGGAAAGCCGCAAAGTGGGCGCCTTGATGCCCACCCGCGGCTGCCTTCAATCCTCCACGAGCAACAACAACGCCAGTCCGGCCCCGACCCCAGCCGGAATGCCGAAGCGCTCCAGCGCGCCGGGCTGCTCGCGCGCCACCACTTCCACCGGCACCTCGGCCAGCTCGATGACGCGGTTGGTGATCGAGTCTCCGACCATGCGCGCCAGCGCACTCTTGCGGGTGGTGCCGATGACGATTTTTTGCACGCCGCGTTCGCTGGCGCAATCGGCGATCGCCTGCGCCGGCTCGCCCTTGCACAGCACAAGGTCGTGATCGATGCCGGCTTGCTCAAGCGCCGCGCGCGCCGTAGCCAGCGCCTTCATCGAGCGTTCACGGCGGAATGCATCCAGGCTGGCGCGCGGCACGAAGCGCGTAATGTGCCGTGACAACAGCGGCTGTACATTGGCGAGGATGACCTTTATCGGTTCCTGGCTGCGCCGGGCCAGCTTGCGAACATGGGCGACAGCATCTTCGGAAGCTTGTGAACCATCTACCGGAACCAGGATGCGCAGCATGTCGAATTCCTTATCAAGGGGAGTGGAAGAAAAGGACCCGGCGTAGGCCGGCGCCCTTGCTGCATCGGCGGGCCTGAAAGCAGGCATGGCGGCGGCAGGTGCGACGTCAAACTCGTTCCCGGCAGCTGCTTGCGATGCGCCGTCTGCGCTGGTCGCGACCACGGCGGGATAGTCTTCCTCGCCCAGCCGCCGCGAGCGCCGGGAACGCATCAGCCCGCTCGCCAGCACGGCGCCCACTACCAGGATGTACAAGCCGGTGGACAGGAGCGGACGCTCGCCAAAGAACTCTGCCAGCATCGGTTCGCTGACAATCATCTTGACTGCGGTCCAGGCCAGGATGCCAGCGCCGAGGTAAATGATGATCGGGAACCGGTCCACCATTTTCAGGATCAGCGTGCTGCCGAAAACCATGATCGGCACACTCACCAGCAGGCCAATCACGACCAGCAGGAAATTGCCGTGCGCCGCGCCAGCCACGCCCAGCACATTGTCCAGGCCCATCACTGCATCAGCCACGACGATGGTGCGGATCGCCGTGCCCAGGCTGGCCTGGCTTGCCGCCAGCCCGGCGTGACTCTGTTCGTCGCGGTCGGGCGCCAGCAGCTTCCAGGCAATCCATACCAGCAGCAAGCCGCCAGCTAACTGGACATAGGGGATATTGAGCAGCCAGACGATGGCCAGGGTCATCAGCACGCGCACGACCACGGCCCCGGCAGTGCCGGCGATGATGGTCAGGCGTTGCTGGTGCTGGGGAAGTCGTCGCGCCACCAGCGCGATGACGATTGCATTGTCGCCGGCAAGCACCAGGTCGATCGCGATGATCGCCAGGAGTGCGGAAACAAACTCCGGAGTAAACAATTCCATGAAAGGACTCCTTTGACATACGCCCGGATGGTTATCCGTTCAGCATGGCAAAGGCGCCCGGGCGAAAAAAAACCTTTACCAACGGTTGGTAAAGGTCTTGCCACAACGCTTGGGCGCTTGCTGTCGCGTTGTCTGCAGTGCCGGGGACGGGTCCCGAAATGACGACGGCTGCAGTTAGGCTACTCCCCTTCGATACGCTCTAACCATAGAAGAGGCCGGCAGCAAAGTCAACCGGCAAATCCGGCGCGCGGCTTGCGCGCGCGATCCGGTCAATGTCGCGCGCACCGCATCAGGTGTCGCGGGCAGCGCATCAGGCCGCGCTGGCGTCTTCGTCTTCGCCCGGATCAAGCAGCGCGTCCACCGGTCCCAGCAGCCGCTGCGCCGCATCGGCCGGCAAGGCTTCCACCGTCTTCAGCTTGCGCGCCATCTGGCGGCTGCGGGTTTGCGCCTGCTCGATATTGCGGGCGGCCTTTTCCAGCGTGGCCTTGGTCGTGGCCAGCACGTCGCCAAAGCGGGCGAACTCGGTCTTGACCGCGCCCAGCACTTGCCACACTTCGGATGAACGCTTTTCCAGCGCCAGCGTACGGAAACCCATCTGCAGGCTGTTGAGCAAGGCGGACAGGGTCGAGGGGCCGGCCACGATCACGCGGTGGCTGCGCTGCAGCTCGTCGCACAAGCCGGGGCGCCGCGTCACTTCTGCATACAAGCCTTCAGTGGGCAAAAACAGGATCGCGAAGTCGGTGGTGAGGGGCGGCGACACGTATTTTTCGGCGATGGTTTTCGCTTCATTGCGCACGGCGCGTTCGAGCTCGCGGCCAAACACGGCCACGCCTTCGCTGTCGGCGCGTTCGGCCGCCTCGACCAGGCGCTCGTATTGTTCCTTGGGGAATTTGGCGTCGATCGGCATCCAGACCGGCGGGCCGCCATCTTGCTGGCCGGGCAGGCGCAAGGCGAATTCGACCCGGGCGTTGGAGCCGGGCACGGTCTCGACGTTGCAACCATACTGGTCTGGCGTGAGCATCTGTTCCAGCAACATCGCCAGTTGCACCTCGCCCCAGGTGCCGCGCGTCTTCACATTGGTCAGCACGCGTTTCAGGTCACCCACGCCAATGGCCAGTTGCTGCATCTCCCCCAGGCCCTGGTGCACCTTTTCCAGCCGATCCGATACCAGCTTGAATGATTCGCCCAGCCGCTTTTCCAGCGAGTCATGCAGCTTTTCATCTACCGTCTTGCGCATTTCCTCCAGCCGGCGGCCATTGTCGGCCTGCAGCTCGCGCATTCTTTCTTCCAGCGTGGTGCGCACTTCGCCCAGGCGGCGCGCATTCGATTCCGCCAGCTGGTTCAGCGCAAGCTGCAGCGTATCGCCGAATCGCTTCAAGGCCAGCGCCTGCTCTTCGCGCGCCTGGGTGGCTTGCTGTGCCAGCGCCTGCCGCATCGCCTCCATATGGTGTGCATTGGATTCGTTGAGCTTGACCAGTTGCCCGGAAAAAGAATCGATCTGGTTGTTCTGCAGCGTGGCGACGCTGGCCACCTGCGCCGCCAGGGTTTGCTGGAAATGCGCCAGCATGCTGCCGATTTCCTGGCGCGATCCTTGGCTGCTGACTTGCAACTGCGAGCGCAACTCACGCTCGCTGCGCTCCTGGCCCTGCAGCAACTGCGCCAGTTGCGCCGCCAGGGCGGCTGCGTCGTGCTGGCCGCGGGCAGGCCGCAATAGCAATACGAGCTGCAAAACGATAACGACCAGCAAGCCGCCGGCGAGCACCATGTCGAGTGTGGTCATGCGGGCCTAGCCATGGCGGTTGCGCATCCAGTCTGCCGTCTGGAAGAAGGCGCCCAGCAAGCGCTGCTGCAAATCTTCCGGATAGCCTTCGTCCTGCATCGCCATTGCCATGCAGCGCAGCCAGTGATCACGTTCATGGCTGCCGATGGAAAACGGCAAGTGGCGCGCGCGCAGCATCGGATGGCCGATGCGTTCCATATAAAGGCTGGGGCCACCCATCCAGCCAGACAGGAACCAGAATAATTTGTCGCGCGATCCATCCAGCGTCGGTGGATGCATGGCGCGCAAGTCCTGGAATTGCGGCTCCAAATCCATCAAGTCGTAGAAGCGGTCCACCAGGGCGCGCAGGCGTTGTTCGCCGCCGACCAGGCTATAAGCGGTTGCCTGTTGCGTTTCATCAGTCGTCATGGGGCGAAATCATAACGCATGTAGGCACGTGTCCTGATTCAATATCCGCAGTGCATCGATACTGTTCATGTACAGGTGTCTACAGATGTGATGCTCTCGCCACGCCAAAGCGACCGATCCCTGAAAAGCTGGACGGCTTATGCGCTATTCGGCATGGCCGCCAAGCTAGTTCGCGCTAGCTTGCACTGTAGGCGAACGATGAAAAACCATGGTTTCGGACAACGCCGCCCCACTCGAAGATTGAGGATGGCCAGTTGGTTCAAGTGGCCGATTGACGCTCCTCAACGGCGAGAGGATTTCCAAAAACACAACCTCTTTAGTTATTAATATAACAGCTAGCAACTCTACTTTTTTGGACACCGAAAACGTGCAAGACGCCATCCACAGAAATTCGCCGCGGCTCGAAATCATGATGCGGGTGCTGGACGTGTTCAGCCTCTGGTGCGCTGGCCAGCTGTCTGGCTTGCTCAGCTTCCAGGGTTCCCTGTCGCAAGCAACGCCAGTGCACAGCATCCTGCTCTATTTCGGTTGCGCCCTCGCCTTCATCCTGTTTTCCAATATGAATATGTATGGCTCCTGGCGCGGGCGAAGCATGCCGGTGATGTTTGTCCAGGTAGCGCTGTCCTGGGCCGCGGTGATGATGATTGCGCTCTTGTTCAGCTTCCTGATCCATCATGTTGGCTCGTTGTCGCGGCTGTGGATGTTCCACTGGTATGTCGTTGGCGTGATCGCCCTGATGCTGACGCGCGCCGTGCTCTATACGGTGTTGCGCCACTTGCGCGAAAAAGGACTCAACAACAAGCGCGTCGTGATCGTTGGCTACGGCAGTGTCGGCCGTGAAATGCACCGCCGCGCCAGCCAGCAAAGCTGGTACGGCTATGACGTGAAGGCAGTGTTCCCGGCCGAGGCAGCCGAAGCGGTGCCAGCCGGCGTGGAGCGGGTCGATTCACTGGGCGAATTGCTCAGCTATGTTGCCCGCCATGAAGTGCATGAAATCTGGATCACGCTGCCACTGTCCGATTCCGCCCGCCTGCAGAACCTGCAATACCTGTTGCGCAATGCGCTGGTCGACATCCGCTGGGTGCCGGACACGCTGTCGATGCAGATTTTGTCCAACAAGGTCATCAATTTCCTTGGCATGCCGGCAGTGGACTTGAACCAGCCAGTTGCCACCGACTTGAATGCGATGGCCAAGGATGTGTTTGACAAGGTATTCGCCTCGGTGGTGCTGATACTGCTGTTGCCACTTTTCATCGTGATTGGCATTGCGATCAAGATGTCGTCGCCAGGTCCGATCCTGTTCCGCCAGCCGCGCCTGGGCTTGAATGGCCGGCCCTTCAACTGCTACAAATTCCGCAGCATGAAGATCCATGAAGAACATGGCGTCGTCAGGCAAGCGACACAGGACGACCCACGCGTCACCCGCATCGGCCGCTTCCTGCACCGCACCAGCCTGGATGAGCTGCCGCAATTCATCAATGTCTTGATGGGCGACATGTCGGTGGTGGGTCCAAGGCCGCATGCGCTGCAGCACAACGAGATGTACAAGGATCGGCTGGAAATGTACATGCTGCGTCACCGCGTCAAGCCGGGCATCACCGGCTGGGCGCAGATTCATGGTTACCGCGGAGAAACCGACACGGTTGACAAGATG
>JAQGMC010000090.1 GCA_028292545.1 Paucimonas sp. | reverse complement strand
CAACCTGATTCCCTTCATTGACGTGTTGCTGGTGATCCTGATCTTCCTGATGATCACGACCACCTACAGCAAGTTCACCGCGCTGCAAATCACGCTACCCACGGCAGATGCGGAAAAAGCGGTCGAGCGTCCGCATGAAGTGAATGTGATTGTCGATGCCCAGGGCCGCTATGCGATCAACAATGTGCAAGTGCCGTTTCGCGACGTGAACGGGCTGACCGAAGCCTTGCGCCAGGCAGCCGGCCCGGCCACGCCGGGCCGCTCGACGGTTGTCATCATCAATGCCGACGCGCTGGCTGCACACCAGAGCGTCATCAACGTGCTCGAAGCCGCGCGCATGGCAGGCCTGGCGCAGGTGAGCTTTGCCGCGCAGGCGAGCAAGAAGTAATCGCGCAATCGCGCCCGCAACCAACAGGCGGCAGCAAGGGTTCACTGCAAGTTGCTGCCGCAATCGGCGGCACAGTTGCCGGAATCCCTGCAGGGCGCAGTCGGCACGGCCAGCCAGCTGCTGCGTTACACTGCCTGCCGGCTTTCCCCTCCGCCCTCATCCTGGAACAATGACCTCATCGTGAAAGCGCTGCCCGCCTTCTGGCTGTCGCGTGGCCCGCTGGCGTGGCTGCTGCTGCCGGCCAGCCTGCTGTTTCGCGCCCTTACGGCGTTGCGCCGGCGCCTGTACCAGGCGGGCGTATTCAAGACAGCGGTGCTGCCAGTGCCAGTACTGGTGGTCGGCAATATCTTCGTGGGCGGCACCGGCAAGACGCCGCTGGTGATCTGGCTGGCGCGCAGTTTGCGCGCCGCCGGCTATCGTCCCGGCGTTATTTCGCGCGGCTATGGCGGCGCGGCTGATGTGGTGCTGGAAGTCGGCGCCGATTCTGCGCCCGGCGAGGCAGGGGATGAACCGGTGCTGATTGCCATGCGTACCGGTTGCCCCGTGATGGTGGGCCGCGACCGCGTTGCGGCGGCGCGCCGCTTGCTGGACTTGCATCCGGACGTGAATGTGATCGTCTGCGACGATGGCTTGCAGCATTACCGCCTGCCGCGCCAGGTCGAGATTGCCGTTTTCGATACGCGCGGCGCCGGCAATGGCTGGCTGCTGCCGGCCGGCCCGCTGCGCGAGCCGCCAGCGCGCCCGCGCGACTTCACTGTCATCAACGGCGCACGGCGCGCACCCGGCGTGACCGGCGCCAGCTGGCAAATGATGCTTGAACCGGGCAATGCCTGGCAATTGCGCGACCCGGGGCGCCGGATGGCGCTGGCGCCCCTGTGTGCAGGCAAGCAGGTGCTGGCCGCGGCGGGCATCGGCAACCCGGCGCGGTTCTTTGCGATGCTGGCTGAGATCGGGATTGAATTCCGCCAATTGCCGCTGCCGGACCACTATGGCTTTGAGGCCAATCCCTTCGCCGGCGCGGCGGCCGATATTATCCTGATCACGGAAAAGGATGCAGTAAAATGCCGGCTTGAACCTGCATTGAATCGCGACGCGCGACTGTGGGTGGTGCCGGTGACGGCTTCGCTCGAAGGGCCGCTCACTGAAAGAATTCTGGAGAGACTCCGTGGATCCCCGCCTGCTTGACATCCTGGTTTGCCCGATCTGCAAACGTCCGCTCGATTTCGACAAGAAAGCGCAGGAACTGATTTGCCAGCCGGACAAGCTGGCTTACCCGATTCGCGACGGCATACCCATCATGTGGCCGGACCAGGCGCGCGACTTGCAAGTGGCGCATCTCGACTTGCCCGGCGGTGCCGGCTAAGCGCCGCGCAGCATGCGTTTTTCAGTCATCATCCCGGCCCGCCTGGCCTCTACCCGTTTGCCCAATAAACCGCTGGCCGATATCGGCGGCCAACCCATGGTGGTGCGGGTTGCGCAACGGGCGGGCTTGTCGGGCGCGCGCCAGGTGCTGGTGGCAACCGACCATCCGGATATTGCCGCCGCCTGCCGCCAGGCCGGCGTTGCCGTGCAAATGACGCGCGCCGACCATCTATCGGGCACCGACCGCATTGCCGAGGCGGCGCAGGCAATCGGCCTGGCCGACGATGAAGTCGTGGTCAATGTGCAGGGCGACGAACCCTTGCTGGACCCGCGCCTGATTGACGCCACCGCGGCTTTGGTGGGCGCCGGCGTCGATATGGCAACCGCGGCGCATCCCTTGCATGACATGGCCGATGTGCTCAATCCCAACGTGGTGAAAGTGGTGCTGGACCGGCAGTCGCGCGCGCTGTATTTTTCGCGCGCGCCAATTCCCTGGCATCGCGATGGCTATGCCCGTTCCACGACCGACTTTCCGGCGGCCCATGTGGTGCTGCGCCACATTGGCCTGTATGCATTCAGCCATCGCTTCCTGCGCGCTTATCCCGCCATGACGCCGTCGCCGCTGGAACAAGTCGAAGCACTGGAGCAGTTGCGCGTGCTCTGGCATGGACATCCGATTGCCGTACACGTCACTGAAACCGCGCCGCAAGCCGGCGTGGACACAGCCGAAGACCTGGAACGCGTGCGCCGCGCGCTGGCGGAAGAGGGAGGAAATGCCTAGCGTGACCGCGTTCTGTGGTAAGTTTCGTGCAAAGTTCTTGTATTAAAACAGACAATCGCTGATGCGCTGCCCGCAATGCATGGGCTGGCGCCGCCAATAATTCAAAACCAGTTTAGGACGATTTTCATGCGCCTCATCCTGCTAGGAGCGCCGGGGGCCGGCAAGGGGACCCAAGCCACCTTCATCAAGGAAAAATACAATATCCCGCAGATTTCCACCGGAGACATGCTGCGCGCCGCAGTCAAGGCAGGGACGCCGCTGGGTATGGCGGCCAAGAAGGTGATGGATGCGGGCGGCCTGGTGTCGGACGACATCATCATTGGCCTGGTGAAGGACCGCCTGCAGCAAGCCGATTGTGCGAAGGGTTACCTGTTCGATGGTTTTCCGCGCACCATTCCGCAAGCCGAGGCGATGAAGCAAGCCGGCGTGGACATCGATTACGTGCTTGAAATCGATGTGCCCGACACCGAAATCATTGAACGCATGAGCGGGCGCCGCGTGCACCAGCCTTCGGGCCGCACTTACCACGTGCGCTTCAACCCGCCGAAAGTGGCGGGCAAGGACGACCTGACCGGTGAAGACTTGATCCAGCGCGATGACGACCATGAAGAAACGGTGCGCAAGCGCCTGTCGGTCTACCACGAACAGACCGAAGTGCTGATCGGCTATTACGACGCCTGGGCCCAGTCGGGCGCGCCGGGTGCGCCGAAATATCGCAAGATCGCCGGTGTCGGACCGGTAGAAGTCATCCGTGACCGGGCGTTTGCAGCGCTGACCGAATAAACCAACTGAGCGGACCATGTGTCCGCTCTTTTTTTGTTTGCGCCATCTCCGTTTTTGCATCGACCCTGAAGCATGGCCTGGCCGCCGGCCAGTTTCCCGCCAGCCGGTACCGCGCCCCAGGGAATGGAAGTTGTTGTTGCAGTTCGCAAGACCCTTTCGGACACATCGTATGGACGGCGGGCGTAGTGACTGAAATAAAACTTTGTCGTTGAAAAGGAGGAGTCGATATGGCAGCAGGTTTGTGGTTGGCCGTAGCATGCGGCTTGATAGCCGTGATCTACGGACTGGTTTCGCGTAGCTGGATCCTGAAACAGGACCCCGGCAATGCGCGCATGCAGGAAATCGCCCTGGCAATCCAGCAGGGAGCGGCAGCCTATCTGGCGCGCCAGTACCGGACCATTGCCGTGGTTGGCGTGATCCTTTTCGTCATCATTGCCATCGTGCCCGGGCTCGGCCTGACGACGGCTATCGGTTTCCTGATCGGTGCGGTTCTCTCCGGTGCTTGCGGCTTCATCGGCATGAATGTGTCCGTGCGTGCCAACGTGCGCACTGCCCAGGCTGCAAACACCGGCATGAACGAAGCACTCAATGTCGCCTTTCGCGGCGGCGCCATCACTGGCATGCTGGTGGTGGGCCTGGGTCTTCTGGGCGTGACCGTCTTTTACTGGGTGCTGACTGCCAGCGCGCCGCATGGCGCCGGCATCACCGTCACCGAGCATGACGTGATCAAGCCGCTGATTGGCCTGGCCTTCGGCGCATCGCTGATTTCCATCTTCGCCCGTCTGGGTGGCGGCATCTTCACCAAGGGGGCAGACGTGGGCGCCGACCTGGTGGGCAAGGTTGAAGCCGGCATTCCCGAGGACGATCCGCGCAATCCAGCCGTGATTGCCGACAACGTCGGTGACAACGTCGGCGATTGCGCCGGCATGGCAGCCGACCTGTTCGAGACCTATGTCGTCACGCTCATCGCCACGATGTTGCTGGGCACGCTGATGATCAAGGGCTTCGAAACCCAGGCTGCGATTTATCCGCTGATGCTGGGCGGCGTCTCGATCATCGCCTCCATCATCGGTTGCTCGATGGTAAAGGCCAAGCCTGGCAAGAAAATCATGTCGGCGCTCTACACCGGCCTGTGGTGGGCGGCGGGCTTGTCGCTGCTGGGCTTTGCCGCCGTCACCTGGGCCGTGCTTCCGCCTGAAATGCGGGTGCCGATGATGGGTTCGGCCGTGGTTGGCATCGTGCTTACCG
>JAQGMC010000086.1 GCA_028292545.1 Paucimonas sp. | reverse complement strand
GACAAAGTCCCCATTGCTGCCATCAGTCCTCAAGACGTTGGCTGTAGTCCGCCGGATAGAGGCTCGCGGCGCTTTGAAGAGCGCACACAGAACTCTCGCCAATTGCGACCAGGTGTTCAGGTATGCCGTCCCCACCGGTCGCGCTCAACGTGACCCTTCCCGTGATCTGCGGGGCGCTCTTCCGTCAGCAAAAAACAGACGCAAACATTTTGCCGGGGTAACCAGTCCAAACGAAGCAGGAGATCTCATGCGAGCGATACAAAGCTACCAAGGAAGTCCTGTTGTCTACGCGCCGTCTGATCCTGCTTATCTGGACGCGGCAACCACGGTCTCCACCGCATGCTCGCATTTGTCATCCACCAGCCACACTATCCCGTCGGCCTGCTCGATCCCATCTACTTTCACCTGAGCAGTCATGTCAGCGCCGTGGCCTTGCTTGACGGTGATCCTGTACAGCGTGTCGTGATACCGGTAATGCATGCCATAGGTAGTCCAGTCATCCGGCAGGCAGGGTGTAATGATCAGCTTGTCGCCTTCACGCTTCAAGCCCAGCAGGGATTCCACAATCAACCTGTACATCCAGCCTGAGGAGCCGGTGTACCAGGTCCAGCCGCCGCGGCCGACGTGTGGCGATACGCCGTACACGTCGGCGGCCACCACATAGGGTTCGACCTTGTAGGTGGCGATGTCATGAGCCGTCCTGCCGTGGTTGACCGGATTAATCATCTGCGTTAATTCCCATGCGCGTTGGTTGTCCCCCAACTGGGCAAACGCCATCGCCGTCCAGATCGCAGCATGCGTGTATTGCCCTCCGTTCTCGCGCACGCCGGGCACGTAACCGCGGATATAGCCGGGGTTCTGATCCGATTTGTCGAACGGGGGGTCGAGCAATTGGATGATGGCGTCTTCGCGCCGCACCAAGCGACGGTTGACCGCCTGCATCGCCATGCGTGAACGTTCCGGGTCACCCGCGCCCGACAATACTGACCAGCTTTGAGAAATTGAATCGATCTGGCATTCCACGTTCTGCGCCGACCCAAGCGGTGTTCCGTCGTCGAAATAGGCGCGGCGATACCATTCGCCATCCCAGCCGCTATCGCGGATGTTCCGGCGCAGTTGATCTGCCTGACCATGACAGCGGTCGACGAAAATATGGTCCTTGCGGATCGCCGCGACTTCAGCAAATCGCATCAGCACTTCGTAGAGGAAGAAGCTGAGCCAGACGCTCTCACCTTTGCCGTGTTCACCGACCTTGTCCATGCCGTCATTCCAGTCGCAGGACCCGATCAGCGACAGTCCATGTACGCCGAATTTCAATCCGTTTTCAATTGCCCGCACGCAATGCGTGTACAAGCTGGCGGTCTCGGCCGATCGGACGGGCAAGCCGTAATAGGAATCCTCATCCGGGTTGACGGGGCGGCCTTCAATGAAGTGCACCACCTCATCCAGGACGCTCGTATCGCCCGTGCTGGTCACATATCGATAAGCAGCAAGCGGCAGCCACAGGAAATCGTCCGAGCAATGGGTGCGCACGCCGCGGTCTGTCGGTGGATGCCACCAGTGCTGCGCATCGCCCTCGATGAATTGGTGGGCAGCGCTCAGTAGTAGATGCTCGCGCGCCAGCTCTGGCTGGCAGTGCACCAGCGCCATGGTGTCTTGCAGCTGGTCGCGGTATCCGAATGCGCCGCCGGACTGGTAGTAACCGCTGCGTGCCCACAGGCGGCAGGCGATGGTCTGATACATCAGCCAGCCGTTGGTCAGGACATTCAGCGATGCGTCCGGTGTCTCGACCTGCACCGCCCCGAGCGTGCGCGTCCAATAGGCGTGTACGGACTGGAGCGCATTCTTTGCTACCGCGCTGCCACGGGACTGCTGGATGAGATGGCCGATATTGGTCGAACGGGTGTCAGCCATGCCGAGCATGAACACGATCTCGCGCTGTTGTCCCTGGACCAGTTCGAACGGCACCTGCAGCGCAGCACAAGGATCGAGGCCAGCGCCAACCGTGCCCGACAGACGTATCCGCGCCATTGCTGCTGGATTCTGCAAGCCGCCGTTGCGGCCGATGAATTCGTTGCGGTCGCCGCTGACAGTGCGCGCCATGCTATCGACATCGAAAAATGCGACGCGCTCGGTAAACTCCGTGTTGTACGGATTGCGGGCAAACAAGGCGCCCGTTGCCGGATCAACATCGGTAACGATATGCATCGCCGATTTGGAACGCAAATCACCCATTACCCATTCAACGTAACCAGTGGCAGACAGCTTGCGTGTCGCATCTGAATCGTTGCGTATCCGGAGGACGGAATATTTGACCGAGGCATCCACGGCGACGTACACCGTCAACTCGGAAAAGACGCCATCTTCGATATGCTCGAAAACACTGTAGCCGAAACCGTGGCGGGTGACATAGTCGCCCTCGCCGCGGCGCGGCAGTGGCGTCGGCGACCAGTAGCGGCCGGTCTCTTCGTCGCGCAGATAGAAAACTTCGCCGCCCGCGTCGCTGACCGGGTCATTGGCCCATGGCGTCAGGCGGAACTCATGGGCGTTTTCACCCCAGGTGTAGGCTTGCCCACTTTCGGAGATGACCGTGCCGAATTGGGGGTTCGCCATCACGTTCACCCAAGGCGCCGGCGTGAGCTGGTCGGCCGAGGTGGTGATGACATATTCCCGCCCATCCGGCGTGAAGCCGCCAGTGCCGTTGAAAAGGATCAGGTCGCGCCGATGCAAGGCAGGGCCCTCTCCCGTGCTCCTGGATGTGGCGCTAGCTGGCGGCCGTCCTTTCGAAACCAGCAAGGGAAGGCGAACTGCAGTCTGGTCGCGGCGATTGAGTTGTTCCGCCAGTGTGCCGCGATTGTCATTCAGGGTCACCCGCGCTACGGACTGCAACAGTACCCGGTCGTCGTCGGGAATCTGATCTACCATGCGCACGAAAATGCCGCCCGGACGATCGATTGCATGGGCGCCAGTGACGGATGAAATCAGCCCCATGATTTGTTCCTGCAAGACTTGCCGGTATCCCGCGTGGTCTTCATTCCAGATCACAAGATCGACCGCCAGGCCTTTCGAACGCCAGTACGCATGTGCCTGCACCAGTTGGCGCACCAGTTCGATATTGTCCTGATTCGCGATCTGTACCAGCACGATCGGCAGGTCGCCGGAAATCGCGTAGCTCCACAAGCCCGACTGTCCGCGGTGATTGCGTATCAGGACACTTGCATCGGCTCGCAGCAGAGGATCGATATAAACGACCGAGTTGGCCAAGCGGCCGTAGAGCTGAGCATCCGCCTCACTGGCGTTCAACTGCCGCAGCACCACCTGGCTATGCGTCCAGGACAATTCAACCACGCGGTCCGCCAGATTTCGATCCTGGTATTTTTCAATCAGGCCGTGACAGTGTTCCCGCGTTTGACTGATACCAGTGACTAGATCAATGGTGGCGGTTTGCTCGGGCTCAAGCGTGATCTGATATCGGATTGCGACGATCGGATCGAGTACCGATCCTTCATTGCCTGCCAGCGGCCCGGCCTCGCGCATGGCCTGCGGCGACGCAACCGTGTTGCCACGGCCGATGAATTGCAGGCGGTCTGTTTCATACGATACCGCGCCGACGTCGGCGCCATGTACCGCCATCAGATGGAACATCCACGGGGTCTTTTCATTCACCGAGCGTGGGCGGCGGGTGCACAGGATCGCGCGCCGCGCGTGATCGATTTCAGTCTGGACAAACAGTTTGCTGAATGCCGGATGCATGGCATCGGCCGCTGCCGGCGCCAGCACCACTTCCGCATAGCTGGTGAGCTCGATCGTTTTGCGGGAGCGGGAGCGGTTAACGATGCGAGTACGGCGCAGTTCGATATCGTCTTCCGGCGACACCACGATTTCCGTGTGCATGTCGAAGTTGTTGTCGCGGCGGCGGAACTCGGCGCGACCTTCGGAAAAGACGACTTCGTAATCCTTTGGTTCCACCAGGGTCGGCTGGAATGTGGTCGACCAGATGCGGCCGCCTGAGCCGGCTTCCAGAGTGCGGACATAGCAGAAGGTGCCCCAGTTGTCGCGGGTGCTGTCTTCTTGCCAACGGGTGATCGACATGTCGTTCCAGCGGCTATAGCTGCCGCCGGCGCTGGTCACCATCACATGGTAGCGACCATTGGACAGGAGCTGGACTTCCGGTGTGCGGGAATCGGGACGCCGCAACACACGCATCTGCATGGTCTGGTCCGCCGGCGCGGTCCGGATGTCGGCCAGGTCCGTCGTATTCGAATACGTCGTGCTGGCCTTCGGTACGCGCTCATGCAACAGCGACATGGTGGCCCGAAACAAGGGGTCCGACTCAAACCGCTTTTGCATAGGACGGTCGAGCAGCAGATAGGCGAGCGACAGGAAACCCATGCCCTGGTGATGCGACATGAACGAGCGGATCACCGCACAGGTCTGTCCGCGTGGCAGCCGAGACGGTGTGTAGTCAATCGCTTCATAGAAGCCAAACTTGCCTTCGAATCCGCCGGCCGACAATTGCTGCAGGTTGGCACATGCTTCTTTCGGCGCGACCATCAGCGCCATCATGGATGCATACGGCGCAATCACCAGGTCGTCGCCCAAGCCGCGTTTGAAACCCAAGCCCGGCACGCCAAAGGCGCGATATTGATAATTCAGGCTGGCATCGAAGGTGTTGTAGCCAGATTCGGAAATGCCCCACGGTACACCACGCAGCGCGCCGTATTTGATCTGGCGTTCGACTGCGGAATGATAGGTCTGGTCGAGCAAGGTATTATCAAACGTCGGCATCACCAGCAGCGGCATCAGGTATTCGAACATGGACCCGCTCCATGACAGCAGGATCGGTTTACCGCCGGCGATAGTCAACTGGCGTCCGAGTGCAAACCAGCTCTCCTGCGGCAGTTGTCCCTGTGCGATGGCGACGAAGGCGGCCTGCCTGGCTTCGGAAGCGAGTAAGTCGTAGCAGCTGGAATCGCGGTGCCGTTCGGTAACGTTATAGCCGATTGCCAGCAAATGGGTAGCAGGGTCATGCAGGAAGCCGTACTCCATCCGTGCAAATTCCGCACATTGCAGCGCCAGCTGGTCTATCAGGAAAATGCGTTGCGCGGCGCGGCGGCTGGCTTCTTCCACCAATTGACCCAGCGTGGTCATGTCTTGCGTATCTTCAGAACCAGTAGCGCGGGCAAGCCGCCCTGTAAACGCCGTCGCCAGCTTGGTATGTATTTTCGCCAGCTGACGCAGTGTTGGGATCGCGCGCAGCTCGGCCAAGTCTCCGCTTTGGGAAGCTGGCAGTGTCTGACTCCAGGGCGCCAGGAAGATAAATTCCTGCAAAGCTTCGCGGCACTGGCTTTCCAGTGCCCGTGCCCATGCAATGTGCTGCAGGTCAGTGTCGGGCCTGGCGTCAAGGCCGGCGACGAAGTCGGTGGCGCTGTTGGTCAGGCGTTGCAGGCAATCGTGAGCGGCAGTGAGCGTCTCCGGCGGTCGCTCGCAGGCGGCTTCGACGTCTTTGCCGAACTGGATTAATTCGGACGGCAATGGCGTGCCGCTAGCCGTGCACAGGAGTTCGTGGGTGTCACTCATGCCTGCGAAGAGGCCGGCGTTGATGATCGGTGTATCGAGCAATCCAGCCAGGCCCGGGCGCAGCGTGAGCAAGTGGCCGGCAAGATTGCCGCTATCAACCGCTGATATATACGCCGGGTTCAGCGGCGCCAAAGTCTTGGTGTCGTACCAGTTGTAGAAATGGCCTTGGTAACGCTCCAGCGCAGCCATGGTCCGCAAGGTATTTTCAGATCGCTCAATGAGTTTTCCGCCAGTGATGTAGCCAAAGTCATAGGCGGCAAGATTGGCCAGCAAAGACAGGCCGATGTTGGTTGGCGAAGTGCGGTGCGCCACCACCGCGACCGGATGTTCCTGCACATTGTCGGGCGGCAGCCAGTTGTCTTCCGGGCCGACGTAGGTTTCGAAGAACAACCAGGTCTTGCGCGCCAGCGATTTGAGAAATTTCGTCTGTTCTACCGCCAGATGCGCCCGGCGGCGCGGGATAGGACGGCTGATCCGCCACGCAATCGCGGGCGACACGCACCATAGCAGCAGGATTGGCAAGGCAGTCGCCAGCCCGATCGTTTCCACGATCAGGTAGACGGCGGTAGCAACGGCCGTTACCGGTGCTATCCACATCAATCGATAGTAGGAATAAAGCCCGTCGCCCAGGCCGCCCTGCGCCTGGTTGGATGGGTTCCATTCCAGCATTTGCTTTCGGGTGATCAGCACGCGCCATTGGGTGCGCACGATCGCGTCCAGGTTTAACCAAGCCTCAAATGGCAGGAAAGCCAAGGTCAGGCCGACATGGATGAAGTGCTGCCTGGTCGAGCGCAGCAAGCCCGCCAGATGCTGGCTGAAACGAGCGTCATCCGGCTTGCGCAGGAGGCTTAGCATGAATGCGCATACCGATGGCAGCAACAGGATACCCAGCACCGCGCCGGTCAAGAACCAGGCTGGCGCAAGGGTGGTCCAGCCGGTCAGCAGTAAGGTCGTCAGCGCAAACGGCACCACGCTGCGGCGCAGGTTGTCAAACAGCTTCCAGCGTGACAGGGCCGATATCGGATTGCGGTGACGAACGATCTTGCCGCTTGCTGCATCGCGGGCGCCGGGTACGCCAGGCAGCATCCAGGATGCGATTTGCCAGTCGCCGCGAATCCAGCGATGCCGGCGCAGGATATCGGCGCTGTAGCCCGACGGGTATGCCTCATAGAGCTGCACATCGCTTAACAGGCCTGCACGTGCGTAACACCCTTCGAGCAGGTCGTGGCTGAGGATCCGGTTCTCCGGCATGCGGCCGTTCAATGCATGTTCGAAGGCATCGACGTCGTAGATGCCTTTGCCGATGAAGGAACCTTCGCCGAATACATCCTGATAGACGTCCGACACGGTACGCGTGTACGGATCAATACCGGCTTCGCCGCCGCAGAGCATTTCATACAGGGAGGCCTCGGCGCCGGGCACGCTGACTGCCACGCGCGGTTGCAGGATGCCATAGCCTTCGCAGACCCGCCCGAGTTTTTCGTCAAAGCGTGCCCGGTTCAAGGGGTGCGCCATGGTGGCGGCGAATTGCCGTGCGGCGTTGCGCGGCAATTCGGTGTCCGTATCGAGCGTAATCACGTACCTGACATTGGTCAGGCCGTCGGTATTGCCCAGCATGAGCGAGAATGCGCGCTCCGTAAGGTTATCCGCGCCCCGCAGGAAGGCGTTCAGGTCGGAGAGCTTGCCGCGCTTTCGTTCGTAACCCATCCAGGATTTTTCTTGGGCGTTCCAGCGCCGGGGGCGATGCAAAAGCAGGAAATGGTCTCCGGTGCTGCGCGGATATTTTTTGTTCAATTCATCAATGTTCTTGGTCGCGCATTCGAGCAGGGCGTCATCTGCCGGTATCGTTTCGGCGATGGCATCGCCGAAATCAGTCAGCAGACAAAACTGCAGATTGCCGTCGCGATTGGCCAGGAAGCGGACCTCGAGCGCCTCAGCCAAGCTGTTGATGTTCTGTCTTGTGAATAGCATCGCCGGCACTACCACCAGCGTGCGCGATTCGAACGGAATGCCGGCGGAAAAATCCATGCGTGGCAGCAGGCGCGGCAGGCTGACCAGGGTTGCAATCCAATTGACGAGGGACACTGCAAGCTGGCTGGTGGCGAGCAGTGCGCTGACTGTGACCAGTGCCAGCAGCCAGTCATCCGCACCGCTGTCAAATACGTTGGCCACGATGACGCCAGTGCTCGCCAGCGTCAGCAGCAGTATGGCGCCCAGGTAAACTGTCAACGGAGCGCCACTGGCCGTGCGCCGCAATGCTTGCGACGGCGGCAAGCGGAAAGCCGTCGCTCGTTCAAGCTCCGGCAAGCCACTGCCGATCAGGTAATAACCCACGTGGACGCTGCGCTGTTCCACGACCGCGGTATTGGTCACGGACCGCCTGGCCTTGGCGGCCAGCCGGATGGCGTGGTCGGCGACTTCCGCCTCAGAATGCGGACTGTGCCGGGCGATTTTTTCGACCACATGGCGATAACGATCGCGGGTGGCGAAATCCATGCGGGTGTAGACGTCGGCCGGGTCATTGCGCAGAGTCTGGTCAACCACGCTCATGGTTTCTACGAATTCGCGCCAGTCCATTGCGCTCAGAGTGCGCAGGCTGCCGATGCTGTTGCTGATTGATACCTGGTCGGCGGCTTGTTGCTGACTTTCGAACTGGACCAGGTGCTCAATTGTCTGGCCGGTGGCCGCCAGGCGTTGCGACAGCCAGGTGAGGGGCAGTGTCAGCAAGGACGTTTGCCCCTGCAGCCGCCGAACGAGTTCGGACACGAAGGCGCTGTCCATCGGTGGTTTGGAACGGGCCATGTCGGCCACCAGCAAGACCAGGTTGCTGGGGTCCTTCTCGGCCATCTCCGCCATGTCGTCGGCCCAGGAATGGGCCAAATTGCGGTTGATGCGGGTTGTCGCCAGTCGGGTCGCGACCCGCCGCAGGTTTTCAATCAGCGCCAGGCGCAGCATAATCGGAATTGCCCACAGCTCGCCCAGCGTCAGCATCGTGGCCCGCTGGTAAGCGGCAATAAAGCGGCTCAGGCTTTCCGGGTCAACCCGGCCATCGCCATGCGAAATGGTTTCCAGCGCAATGTCATACACGCGCGGCCGGTCGGCCGACGCGCCACGCAACAGGCGCGGCAATTCCTTGCTGTAGTTCTTTGGCAGATGCCGCTTGGCGGTCTGGATCTGTTCTTCGATCAGGTAGAAATTGTCGAGCAGCCATTCTGCGGCTGGCGTCACTTGCCGGCCCGCCTTGATAGCCTCCGTCAACTCGCTGCAGGCGTCGATGATGACGGATTCGTTATCTGCCAGACGTGGCAACAGCTCGTCGCGTCCGCGGCCGGTGCTGAGTTTGTGGGCCGCTGCCAGGACGGCGCCATGCTGCTCCATCTGCAAGGCGCTGAACAACTCCGCGCGCAAGGGCAATTCTTCTTCTGCTTGCCGGCCGGGTCTGCTTGCGAAGATGAACTCGCTCTTCAGATTCAATAACTTGCGGTATAGCGACCTGCTGTTGGATTTCAACTCGGCGTTTCTTTCTGGTAGACGACGCCGTGAAAGCGGGTCGCGAGGTGTGGAGCGTTGTCCGGGATTCGCCACTGGCGCTTTCTGGATGAGCAGTAAGAACGGGGCGAAGCCTCAAATCCGATTCGGACTTGCGTAGTCGATTGCCCGGCTTCCCCCGGTTCCACAGACATCTTTAAGCGCACTGTACAGTAAGAACCGTCCCTAGCGGAACGACAGTAAGAACCGTCCCTAGTACGCCCGCAGAAATGACTGCTGCCAGCGCGCCACTTGCAGAGGACAGTGCGGGGACAGTGCTGGCGCCTGTGATAGCTGTTCTTCCTTGCCGCCGAAAGGCGCCATCCAGCACCCCTGGAAAATCGCATACGAAACGCCTGCCATCGGCAAGATCCAGATAGTGCGCGCCGGCGGCAGCAACGGCTAAAGGCACGTCATAGCCTTGCTGCTGGAATGGACCGGCGGTATGGATCACAAGCCCGGCACCAAGTGCCCGCAATTGTTGCGCCAGGTCTGGATGGCCGGCGTCGATTCGGGCGTGGCTTGCGCTCGCTCCCAAGTCTGCGGCGAGCCGTGCTGCACGTTCTTCGTCACGACCTGCAACGACCACATTGATGTCAGGGCAGCGCATGAGCCCGCGACAAACGCGTGCACCAAAGTTTCCATACCCTCCCAGCACGACCGTTTTCAACAGACCTCCTGCAAAAAGTATTGCCCGAAACGGTTATAGGCAAGGGCTGGCGTTGGGATGGGAGTCGATTCGACCGATCAGCACCCGTACCGGGCGTGCCGCTTGCGGCAAGGAGAACCCGCAGTTCTTGCGCAGTTCTTGTCATGAGGCGGCGGGTTTTTTCGCTCCGCTCGCTGCATCGCTTGCACGTACTCAGTTCGTCAGCACCGCCTTCGTCAACTTTTCAAAATCCAGGGGCTTGGTGAAATGCTGGTCAAAGCCGGCATCCGCGCTTTTCTTGCGGTCGGCCGGCTGGCCCCAGCCAGTCAGTGCAATCAGTTTCGTCTCCATCCCGCCGGGCAGCGAGCGGATGGCGGTTGCAACTTCATGTCCGTTCTTGCCCGGCATGCCCACGTCCAGGATTGCTATTTCAGGCTGGAACGCCTGCCACTGTGCAATCGCCGCCTCGCCGTCATACACGGCCATTGCGGTATGGCCGGCGGAGGTCAGCAGGAAGGTCAGCGTATCGGCGGCGTCGCGGTTGTCGTCCGCCACGAGTATCTTGCGCCCACCGGTGCTGGCGACGAAATTGCGCGGGGAATCGGCAGACATGGGGCGGTCCAGCACTGCTTGCGCGGGCAAGTGGACAGTGAAGGTGCAACCGGCGTCGGCGCCATCACTGATGGCTTCGATGCGCCCGCCATGCAAGTCCACCAGGCCTTTGACCAGTGCCAGCCCGATGCCCAGGCCACCCTGGGAACGGTCGGAGCCGGGATGGACTTGCGTGAAAATCTCGAATACTTCGTCCAGCCTGCCCGATTCAATGCCGATGCCATCGTCGGTCACGCTGATATGCACGCCGGCCGCGTCCACCACTGCACGCAGCTTGATGTGACCACGCGCGGGCGTGTATTTGGCGGCATTGGTCAGCAGATTTGCCACCACCTGGGCCAGGCGGATGCGGTCCACGTCCAGCCAGGTGTTGTGCTTCATTTCGACGCTGAACTCATGCTGCTGTTTCTCAATGACCGGGCGCGCCGTCTCCAGCGCCGAATCGATCACGGCCGACAATTCCACCGCTTCGCGGCGCAGGTTCAGCTTGCCCGCCGATATGCGCGACAAGTCGAGCAAGTCGTCCAGCAAGGTCGCCATCACGCCGACCTGGCGGTCAATGATGGAAACACACCATTGCCGCTGCTGCGCCGAAGTCGTATCGCAATCAAGCAGCAAGGCAGCCTGGCGAATCGGTCCCAGCGGGTTGCGCAATTCATGTGCCAGCGTGGCGATGAATTCATCCTTGCGCTGTTCGGCCCGGCGCAAGGCCTGCTCGCGTTGCATGCGTTCAGTCACATCCATGAACCACACCGACACGGCTCCGCCGAGCGGCGCGGCAATCACATCAAACCAGCCGTCGATGCCATTGCTGCTGGAATGCAACTGGAAACGCCGGGTTTCGCCGTGTTCAATTACCGCGACGTAGTTGTCAAGCAAGCCTGGTTCATCCCACGTATGCGGCAGCCTGTCACTGATCCTCTCGCCCATGACTTGCTGCGCGCTCAATCGGTAGGCAGCCAATGCGGCGGGATTGGCGAATTGCCAGGCGAAATCAATGATTTTTTGATCCTCGCGCCGGACCGGGGCCAGCATGCTGAAGGGAATCGGAGAGTTCTCCAGCACACGCACCAGATGCTCGGCGCTTTGGCGCCGTTCGATGTCGACCTGATGCCGCGCCTGCGCCGCATCGAGGCTGTCTTGCGCCGTCCGCAAGCGGTCCTGCCGGATCTTTTCGCCGCCCCAGACAAAGGTGGCGCCCATCAGCAGGTAGATGCCGATAGCCAGCAGGTCGCCGGAGTCATCCACGCGCAGCGAACCGGTGGGTGGGAACATCAGCAAGGCGTTGATTGCGCCCACTGCCAGCAAAATCATTGCCGGCCCCCGCCCCAGCAGCACCGAGGCGCAAGCCGTGCCGCTGATAAAAAGCAGGAAAGGAATGCGCGTGCCGGTGAAAGGCAGCAAGGCCCAGTGCAGGGTCACGGCGATCAGGGCGGCAAGCGCAACAGCCAGGTAGGGCCTCAAGCTTGGCGTGCCGGTAGTCTGTGGTTCCATGTTGCTCCTCGGTCCAGACAAGCTGAAACGGTATTCCCGCCGACAGGCGCCAGCGTCCTATCTTGCATCAGTGCTGCGGCGCTGTGCAGCAGGGCACAGCTAACATGCTGGCTGGAATGTTGGCCCGCCAATGGAAACCGTGGCTGGCAGCAGGCCAGCCGCGAAATTACACGACGTTGCCCGATCTCGCCAGCAGATTTGCTGGCAAACATGACCAAGCCTTGAATCCGCTTGCGCTCAGGGCGGCAAAGGCTGGCCCCAGGCGACAAAATCCGGGTTTAACACGCTGCCCGGGCGGCTATAGGCCAGTGATTGGCCATCCATCGTCGTGACGCAGCCACCGGCGGCGGCCAGCACGGCATGGCCGGCGGCCGTGTCCCAGATGCAAGTCGGCCCAAAGCGGGGATAGACATCCGCTTCGCCTTGCGCCAGCAGGCAAAACTTGAGCGAACTGCCAACCGGACGTTGCGCTACCTGCCCGAAGCGCTGCAGCCAGCCGGCCAGCAGCGGTGAAGGATGGGAACGACTGCTGGCCACCCGAATCATCGCGCCCGGCGCGGGCGGGCCGCTGGCGGCGATGCGGTCCCAGCCATCGTCGGTCCGGCGCCGCGCAATGTGGCCCACCAATCCTTGGTACAACAAGCCCAGCGCCGGCGCGGAAACCACCCCCAGCACCGGGCGGCCCTGCTCCACCAGCGCAACATTCACCGTGAACTCGCCGTTGCGCTTCAAGAA
The DNA here is from genome assembly GCA_028292545.1 of Paucimonas sp. GTDB lineage: Bacteria > Pseudomonadota > Gammaproteobacteria > Burkholderiales > Burkholderiaceae_D > Lacisediminimonas. The sequence continues at coordinate 5,773 of JAQGMC010000086.1, read as the reverse complement.
TTCCTTGGTGCCGTCCAGCGGATCGACCGCCCAGTACAGTGACGGCATGTCGCCTGGTGCGAATGGATTGCGGCCTTCCTCTGTCAGCACCGGTATCTGCGGCCAGAGCCGGGCCAAGCCTTCGCAAATGACGGCATTGGCGCCGAGGTCGGCGGCCGTAACCGGGCTGTTGTCGGCCTTGGCCTGCACTTGCTGGTTGGCTGAACGGTACACGTCCATGATGACGCTGCCGGCCGCATCGACCAATTCCACCAGCGGTGCGAGGCGAAAAAAATGCGGTGCGGGCGATTCAAGTTCCTGGTTCATGCCTGTCCTGTGTTGAGTTTGGTGTGCAGCGCGCCCGTGCCAGCTTTGCCCTGCGGCGCAAGCCTGCCGCCACACATGTCACCACACATGCCGCCTGCGCCGGCATGGTATCCTTGCCGGTCGTTTTCGCTGCGGCCCCATTGTGCGGATCGCTGCTTTTCCGCCCTGCCAGCGCAGCCTTGTACGGAGTATCGCCGATGCGCATTTCCCGCCTTGCCTGTTTTGCGCTCTTTGCCACCCTGGCCGTGCCGGCGCTGGCTTTCGAGCGCGCCTTCCCGCAGATCGCCAAGCGCGGCCAATTGTCGCTGGAGGATTATCCTTCAGTCTTCATCGATGGCGCGCAGCGGCGCTTGACGCCGGGCGCCTGGATCCGCAATACCAACAACACGATCGACATGCCGGCCAGCTTGCGCGGCCAGCGTTACACCGTCAATTACACCGAAAACGCCCAAGGTGAAATCGACCGCGTGTGGATATTGACGGCGCAGGAAGCGGCGCAACCGGCACCGGCCGATCGCAAGACTGAAACCGGCCTGCCGCGGCAATAGGCCTTCGGCACGTCGCCGTGCCGGTGCATCAAGCCGCAATGAATATGGCGCCGGCGCCACCTGCCGCTGTACGCCCTTACTGGATAGCTCTGCTGCAACAATGACTAAAAAAGTTTTCATCAAGACCTTTGGCTGCCAGATGAACGAGTACGACTCGGACAAGATGGCTGACGTGCTCGCCGCGGCCGAGGGCTATGTCAAAACGGATACGCCGGAAGACGCCGACCTGGTGCTGCTCAACACGTGCTCGGTGCGCGAAAAAGCACAGGAGAAAGTGTTCTCCGACCTCGGCCGCCTGCGTGAAATCAAGCTGGCCCGGCCCGGCATGGTGATTGGCGTGGGCGGTTGCGTGGCTTCGCAAGAGGGCGACGCGATCGTGCGCCGCGCGCCTTATGTCGACCTGGTGTTCGGCCCGCAAACCCTGCACCGCCTGCCGGCCCTGTTGGCCCAGCGCCAGCGCACCGGCCGCGCGGCAGTGGATATTTCTTTCCCGGAAATTGAAAAGTTCGACCACTTGCCGCCAGCGCGGGTCGAGGGCGCCAGCGCATTCGTGTCCATCATGGAAGGTTGCAGCAAATACTGCAGCTACTGCGTCGTGCCCTACACCCGCGGCGAAGAAGTGTCGCGCCGCTTCGAGGATGTGCTGGCTGAAGTGGCCGGGCTGGCGCTGCAAGGCGTGAAGGAAATCACACTGCTGGGCCAGAACGTGAATGCATTCCGTGGCGCAATGGCAGATGGCGAGATTGCTGACTTTGCGTTGCTGATTGAATACGTGGCCGAGATCGAAGGCATAGAACGCATCCGTTTCGTGACCAGCCATCCAAAGGAATTTTCACAGCGCCTGATCGATGTCTACGCGCGCGTGCCGAAACTGGTCGATCATCTTTACTTGCCGGCGCAACACGGCGCGGACCGCATCCTTTCCGCCATGAAGCGCGGCTATACCAGCCTGGAATACAAATCAATCATTCGCCGTATACGTGAAGTGCGCCCGAACATTGCCGTGTCGTCCGATTTCATCGTTGGCTTCCCCGGCGAGACCGATGCCGATTTCGACGCCCTGATGAAACTGTTTGACGATGTCGGCTTTGACAATAGCTATAGCTTCATCTACAGCGCGCGGCCCGGCACGCCGGCGGCCAACCTGCAGGACGACACGCCGGCTGAAGTCAAGCAGGCGCGCCTGCAAAGGCTGCAGGCCGCCATTGTGAGGAATACGAAGTTGGTCAATGAAAGCATGGTTGGCAGTGTGCAGCGGATATTGGTCGAAGGCCCGTCCAAGCGCGACGCCAGCGAATTGCAGGGCCGCACTGACAATAACCGCGTGGTCAATTTCCAGGCCGGGCCGCAGGGCCAGCGCCTGGTCGGCCAGATGCTTGACGTTCATATCACCGGCACTTCCACCTTTTCGCTGCGGGGCGACATCGTCCTGCGGCCAGAAACCGAGACAGCTTGAAAACCAAAGCCCCCACCGCCCAATTCGTACCCGATCCGGTCGACAATAACCGGCTTGCCAACCTGTGCGGCCCGATGGATGAAAACATCCGCCAGGTATCGGCTGCGCTGGATGTCACGATCATCCGCCGTGCTGAAAAATTCGTCGTCAATGGCAGCAATGCCGAACTGGCGGTGGATTTGCTGCGCAAGTTCTACGCCCAGGCCGACCATTCAATCCATGTCGACGACGTGCAACTGGCGCTGGTCGAGCAGCGCGCCGCAAGCTCACGCAACGAAGACGAGGAAACGGTCGGCAAACTGGCGCACCAGGTCGAGGAAGCCGAGGCCAGTAGCCCCGTGCTGAAGACCCGCCGCAGCGATTTGCGCGGCCGCACGCCGCATCAAAACCTTTACCTGAAATCGATACTCGAGCATGACGTCACGTTTGGCGTCGGCCCGGCCGGCACCGGCAAAACTTACCTGGCCGTGGCGTGCGCGGTGGATGCGCTGGAACGCGACGCGGTCAAGCGCATCGTGCTGACCCGTCCCGCAGTGGAAGCGGGCGAGCGGCTCGGCTTCCTGCCGGGCGACCTGGCGCAAAAAGTGGACCCCTACCTGCGGCCGCTTTATGACGCGCTGTATGACTTGATGGGTTTCGACCGCACGCAGAAAATGTTCGAGAAGCAGGCAATCGAGATTGCGCCGCTGGCTTACATGCGTGGGCGCACGCTCAACCATGCTTTCATCATCCTCGACGAAGCGCAGAACACCACGGCCGAGCAAATGAAAATGCTGTTGACCCGTATCGGCTTCGGCAGCAAGGCGGTGGTGACAGGCGACGTGACGCAGATCGACTTGCAGCGCAACCAGAAGAGCGGGCTGGTGGACGCCATCAACGTCTTGAAAGATGTGCGCGGCATCGCCTTCACCCATTTCACCAGCGCCGACGTGGTGCGCCATCCGCTGGTGGCGCGCATTGTGGATGCGTATGACGCCAAAACGTGAGTCGCGCGGCCCGTCCTGAGCGGCCGGCGCTGTCGCTGTCGGTGCAGTATGCAGATGCGCGCCTGCGCGACAGCATCACCCGGGCCGCGATTCGGCGCTGGGTGCGCGCCGCCTTGCTGGGCCCGGCCGAGCTCACCATACGCTTCGTGGATGCCGAGGAAGGGCGCAAGCTGAACCGCGAATTCCGCGCCAAGGACTACGCCACCAACGTCCTCACTTTTGCCTACACCGAGGATCCGCAAGCCACCACCCAGGCCGACATAGTGCTCTGTTCCGACGTGCTGGAACAGGAAGCCGCCGCGCAAGGCATTCCCCTGCGCGACCATGCAGCCCACCTGGTGGTGCACGGCGTGCTGCATGCGCAAGGCTATGACCACGAAGACGACGCCGAAGCCGCCGAAATGGAACAGCTTGAGACTGAAATCCTGGCGCGCCTGGGCTTGCCGGATCCTTATCGCGAACGCTGATACCGGCGAACCCACGGTATCTGTCCCGCCAAGCCCATCCCCGCCCTGACCCTCCCCTTGCAAGGGAGGGAATACCGGAGCTTCGCTGGACTATGCAGGACCTCGAAAGCTCCCTCCCTTTCAAGGGGAGGGCGGGAGTGGGGATGGGGTCAACGCACGTGCCTCGAGGGATTCTCCGGTACCTATAACCCCATTCCCCTTTCCAAAGCAGGCAGCTTTCACAGCTCCACGGTCCGGTCGTAATAGCTGTCCAGGCCATACGCTTGCCTGGTGCGAACGATGCGCAAGCCCGGCCGGGCGGCGCGCAGTTGCTCCAGTGCGCGTGCCAGCTCCTGCGAGTCACCATTGAGGTTGGACTCGTCAACATGCAGGCTCCGGATCGCTGGATTGATGCTGACCTGCTGCAGGACCGCGACCATGTCATGCCAAAGGCAATCGACCAGGGATAGCCCGCGGAGGTTGGTCGCGCGAGCAACCATAGCGGTTAACGCATCCCGCGCTTGCCCGAGATTGCACTTCGCAAGTCGCAGCACCAACGGCTGTGCCCTTCGCTCCATCGCCGCTTCAAATCCTTCAAAGTTCACGGGCCGCAGGTCTATGCCGTGCAGCGAAATATCCTCTACCTCTCCGCCCACAAATTTCGCCAGCGGCAAATTTGATTCCGGAAGCTCGGATTCCGGTGCGTCGTAGTGAAGGCCCAAGGCGCGGATCCCCGAACTGGTGATCAATGCAGACAGGCCGGCCCAGTCAAGCGACTCGTCCTCTGGCAGGTCATTCAGGTGCAGCATTTTCAATGCAGTCATATCGAGTCGCTTGAACAGGCCCTCAAGGGCGCCGGGTGCGGTGCAGGAATAGACCAGGCGTTCCAACCTGTTGTTTCCACCAATGAAATGATCGGCAATATACGACTGGTTGCCGCCGCTCACGTCGAGGTCGGTGATGGACAACCGGCAGCCGGGCTGGCGCAACTCGGTTGCCAACTGCGCAAGCGCAGGCGGAACCTCGCCCGAGCCGCTGCTTATCACCAGGGCGACCTGGCGGCATGGCCCCTCACGCGGCGAAGCTGCGCACAGCATCCACAGCAAGTCATAGAGATCAAACAGCCCCTCGGGCCGCAGTTCAAAATGACGACAGCTATCCACTTCAGCGGCCGCCTGGCACATTTCCGTGTCCCAAAACCCGCCACCATCCAGGCGGGCATGCCGGAAGCCTTGCAAGAAGTCACGAATGGCTTGCCGCATGTCCTCAAGCGTGGCTTTGGTGTGCGCCGCGGCCAGCTGCCGTGCATTAGCCTCAAACGGTGACGAATATTCCCCGATGCAATCGGAAACGTCGGCATGCGCATTCGACAGGAAGCGGGAGCTTATGCGTCGCTGGAACAGGGCTTGCGGATCCATGCTGCTCGCCTGCCAGGCTGGCGGGGCAGCGACGTGGATGCGCCCGACAATTTCACGAAACCGGCGGCATGCCTGGCGCGCGATCCACGCCTCGTGCGGATCCAACAGGGCGAATATCCGTTCTTCAACGGTGGCTGGAATCGCTCCGGCAAACAGCACTGGATCTGCCGGGGCGCTTGCTACCGGTTCTGCGCGGGGAGCTACCCGCAGCAAGGGCGCGGGCGGCGCCGGCATTGGAAACACGCCAGGCGGAAGTGTTACCGCGCGTGCACCGCTGGTGAGGCGGGCCCACTGGTTCCGGTGGCTAAGCGGCGTCAGCCGCTCGCGCCCCAGCGTCGTGATGCGCTGCTCGCCGAATCCCCGGTTTTCCTGCTGCACAGTCAATGGCTGTGCATCGGCGTTGCCAGGCTGGACATGCCCCGCCACGGGCTCGGGGCGGGGTTCGGGCCCGGTGTAGGGTTCGGGCCCGGTGTAGGGTTCGGGCCCGGCGTAGGGTTCAGGCAGGCGGTCCGGTGCAGACAACCGTGCCCGCTTCGCTTCAGCTTGAATAGTCGGCCCGGGCCCTTCATCCGTGCGCGCCTTTTGCGCCGGCGGCTTGCCACCCGCATAAGGG
>JAQGMC010000065.1 GCA_028292545.1 Paucimonas sp. | reverse complement strand
GCGCCGGCACCAGGCCGGGACCGGGCTTGCAGAACCGCTTACTCCAGCTTCGTGAAGACCAGCTCACTGCCCTTGGCATCCACGACAATCACATCCTTGGGGCCGAACTTGCCTTGCAGGATAGCCTTGGACAGTGGATTTTCAATCTCTTGCTGGATGGCCCGCTTGAGCGGCCGCGCGCCATACACAGGATCAAAGCCGGCTTCGGCAATGCGCTGCAGCGCAGCTGGCGACACTTGCAGCCCCATCTCCATGCGCGCCAGCCTTTGCTCCAGCACCTTGAGCTGGATTTGCGCGATCGCCCCAATGTTTTTCTCGTCGAGCGCATGGAACACCACGATCTCGTCGATGCGGTTGATGAACTCGGGCCGGAAATGGCCGCGCACTTCGGCCATCACCGCCAGCTTCACCAGCGCCGGATCGCTTTCTTCCATTGCCTGGATCTTGTGCGACCCGAGGTTGGAAGTCATGACGATCACGGTGTTCTTGAAATCCACCGTGCGCCCCTGGCCATCGGTCATGCGGCCATCATCCAGCACCTGCAGCAAGACATTGAACACATCCGGATGCGCCTTCTCGATCTCGTCGAGCAGGATCACGCTGTAGGGCTTGCGCCGCACCGCCTCGGTCAGGTAGCCACCCTCTTCATAGCCGACATAGCCGGGCGGCGCGCCGATCAGCCGCGCCACCGAATGCTTCTCCATGAATTCGCTCATGTCGATGCGGATCATCGATTCCTCGGTGTCGAACAGGAACGAAGCCAGCGCCTTGCACAATTCAGTCTTGCCCACGCCCGTGGGCCCGAGGAACATGAAAGAGCCATAGGGACGGTTCGGATCGCCCAGGCCGGCGCGCGAACGGCGGATGGCGTCGGACACGGCCACGATGGCTTCATCCTGCCCGACCACACGCCGATGCAGTTCGTCTTCCATGTGCACCAGCTTGTCGCGCTCACCCTGCATCATCTTCGACACCGGTATGCCGGTTGCGCGCGACACCACTTCGGCGATTTCCTCGGCGCCCACCTGGGTGCGCAACAGCTTCATGCGGGTTGCGCCCTGCTTCTCGGTACTGTCGGCCTGCTTGAGCTGGGCTTCCAGTTCCGGCAGCCGGCCGTACTGCAGCTCGGACATTTTCTGCCAGTCGCCGCGGCGCCGGGCTTCATCCATCTGCTGGCGGATCTTTTCGATTTCTTCCTTGATGTGCTGGGTGCCCTGGACCGAGGCTTTTTCAGCCTTCCAGATTTCTTCCAGGTCCGCGTATTCGCGCTCCAGCCGCGCGATCTCTTCCTGCAACAGGCCGTAGCGCTTTTGGGACGCTTCGTCGGTTTCCTTCTTCACCGCTTCCAGCTCGATCTTCAACTGGATCAGGCGGCGGTCGAGCTTGTCCATCACTTCCGGCTTGGAATCGATTTCTATCTTGATTTTCGACGCAGCTTCGTCGATCAGGTCGATCGCCTTGTCCGGCAGGAAGCGGTCGGTGATATAGCGGTGCGACAGCTCGGCTGCGGCGACGATGGCCGGGTCGGTAATGTCCACGCCATGATGCACTTCATATTTTTCCTGCAGCCCGCGCAGGATCGCGATGGTCGCCTCCACCGAGGGTTCGTCGACCATGATCTTTTGGAAGCGGCGTTCCAGCGCCGCATCCTTTTCCACATATTTGCGGTATTCATCCAGCGTCGTCGCGCCCACGCAATGCAGTTCGCCGCGCGCCAGCGCAGGCTTCAGCATATTGCCGGCATCCATCGAGCCTTCGGCCTTTCCCGCGCCTACCATCGTGTGCAATTCATCGATGAAGACGATGGTCTGGCCCTGGTCGTGCGCCAGTTCCTTCAGCACCGATTTCAGCCGTTCCTCGAATTCGCCGCGATACTTGGCGCCGGCTACCAGCGAAGCCATGTCAAGCGACAGCACGCGCTTGTTCTTCAGGCTTTCCGGCACTTCGCCATTGACGATGCGTTGCGCCAGCCCCTCGACGATGGCGGTCTTGCCCACGCCCGGTTCACCGATCAGGACCGGATTGTTCTTGGTGCGGCGTTGCAAGACCTGGATCGCGCGCCGGATTTCATCATCGCGGCCAATCACCGGGTCAAGCTTGCCCAGGCGCGCCCGCTCGGTCAGGTCGAGCGTGTATTTTTTCAACGCTTCCCGCTGGCCCTCGGCTTCCGGCGAATCAACGGCCGCCCCGCCGCGCACGGCATTGATCGCCGCATCCAGCGCCTTGCGGGTCAGGCCATGCTCGCGCGCGGCGCGCCCGGCGTCAGACTTGTCTTCGCTCAGCGCCAGCAGGACCATGTCACTGGAAATGAACTGGTCGCCATGCTTCTGGGCTTCCTTGTCCGCCAGGTTCAAAAGTCCCAGCAAGTCGCGGCCTAGCTGGACCTGGCCGCCGGTGCCGCTGACCTTGGGCAGGCGCTCGATTGCGGACTGCAATTCCTTTTGCAAGCCGCCGATATTGACGCCGGCGCGTTGCAACAGGGAACGGGCGCCGCCGTCTTCCTGCATCAGCAATGCCGACAGCAGGTGCGCCGGCTCGATGTACTGGTTATCGTTGCCCACGGCCTGGCTTTGCGCGTCGGCCAGGGCTTCCTGCAATTTTGTCGTGAATTTGTCTACGCGCATCGCGCCACTCCGGTTAGTTGGTTTGTCACCACCGAATCTAGGGATGCATGGCGGGTTTTCAAGCACGCATGCCGAATAAGCGCGTCCCGGGGCCCTTAAGCCCATCCCCATCCCGCCCGAGCCCCACAACCGTGCGCAACCAAGTGCGTCTATGCATCCTTGTCGTCCGACCAGGCTGGGGCACCTGCGCCCGAGTAAAGCTTGCGAAACTGGGCCCGGCCCTCTTCAGCGCCCGCTGACCCACTGCCACGATTGAGCCAGACCGAAGGCGCATTTTCGTCCAGCCCTGGCAGTTCCACCACCCCGCGCCCGGGCGCCTCGGTAATCCAATGGAAAAAGGCCGGCCACCAGGGCTGGTCTTCCCTTACCACCTGGAACGATTCCAGGCTCGGGTTCGCCGCCGCGGCGCGATACAGTTCTTCGACCATGGCATCCGTTGTTTCGGGCGGAAGCGCGCACCCGAACTCGCGCAGGGAAGTCGTGCGCGCAAGGTAATCGCAAAACCATGCCAGTGAAGGCGCGGCGGCAAGCTCATCGGGATCGGGAAGTGCTGCGCTGGCGCGGTTCAAAATCAGGCAGCGCAGCCTGGGCAAGCCTTCGAGCACGCGTACCAGGCCTTTCTGGCCTGCAGTCGCCAGCCACAAGCCGGTGGGGCGACAGCTCAAGATTTCCAGCGCCGGATTGGCGCGGCATATCCGTTCGAGCTTGTCCATCGACAGCGGCTGGCGGCCCGGCTCTTCATAGTCAAATTCGCGCAAGGCAGCGCCTCGGTAAATCACTGGCGCCAGCCGTTCGAATGCGGGATTGTCGGGTTGCAGCTCGAGCTTGGTCACAGTCGCCGTTTTCCAATTCGCGATCGCGCCCGGTTCATGGACCATGAGCGACTTGCCCTTCGGGCCCGTCAGCGTCGCGATTTCCGGTTCCAGTTCCAATTGCCAGCCGGTGAAATCGGCCTCGAGCCGGAAGCCTCGAAAGTCACGTGGTGCGCCATAACAGTTGGCCCGCAACCTGAGCCGCCCGGTCCAGTTGCCATCGCAGATGAAGCCCTCCAGGACCTGTACCAGTTCACGCCGCAACACGCCGCCCGCGCCCAGTCGGTCCAGGCCGAGGTCGATTGAAATACGGCAGCCGCGCCTGGCGACCAGCGCTAGCAATTCGACCACGGTGCGCTCGGTTGCCGGCTCGATGGACAGCGAAACTTCGTCGATATTTCCAGTCCGCGCAGCCAGCCCATCGACCAGCGCGCTGTCGGCATAAAGGGCCTTGATTCGGGTCCAGCCCGGCCATGCGAGCGCCTTCTGCACTACAGCAGGATTGGGCGGCCACCAGGGACTCTGCACGGCATCCAGGTCAAGGCAGCCGGTTATCTTTACGGCATAGCGCATTGCCGTTACCGCTCCCATGCGTTCAGTCATTTTTTCCTGCACCAAGTGGCCGGCCTCGTCCCACACAACGCACGGCGCTTCGGCCGATTTCATCCAGGCGTCCAGCAGGGACTGCCAGCCGCGGCTGACCAGGCGAAGCTTGCAGGCTGTTGCGAGCGCATCGGTAGCGCCATGCTCGTCCCCGACTTCGAGCAGGCCAAGCAGGATACGCTTGAACAACTCATCCGGAACGGCAGTGAACACGCTGGGAGCCGTGTCTGCGGCAGGTGCTGGCGCAAGTTCTGCGGGGTGGCCACGCCGCGTGACGAAAGTCCACTCGGCGGGATGTTCAGGGTTATAAGATTCGTGCGCTCTCTTCATGTCGGCCTCCGTTCAAATGCAAATGCGGAACGCGCGGGGGCGATCGGTTCCCACGCAGCAGGCTTCGCTGCCGTGCCGGCAAATTGCCCGGGGACGGTTGTTACGCTGCCGGTCAATCGGCGCACGCAATGGCGTCAAGGAAAGGTATTGGTTATCATGAGCCGGACGGGTTGGCAGTACTTCGGTGTGGCGGCAGCGCCTTAGCGGGCGATCGCTCACCGACGCCAAGCCTGATCCAACCGATTCGGAACAAGCTGCACAACCGCCCAACGGGCCGACCATGGAACTGCACCAGATACAACTGTCGTATAACCAGGAACAGGACCGTGTGCTGTTGCGCGCCACTTTCCGTGACAAGGCGCGCGCCTTGCATGAAGTTCGCGCCTGGCTGACGCGCCGGATCGTGGTCCGGCTGTGGCCCGGCATCGTGCGCGCCATGGAAGCCAAGGTGACGCTGGAACAGCCGCAGGCCCAGCATGCCAAGCGCGAAATCGTGGGCATGGTCCACCAGGCGTCGATCAACGACAATGTGCAGCGCGGCGGCTTTGCAAAGAAATTCGAGGAAACCGCAGTTGCCCACCCGCTGGGCACCGAACCCCTGCTGGTGACGATCGCCAATTTCCACTTGAAAGCCAACCAGCCGGTGCGCATTGAATTCGTTGCACTGGGCGGCAAACGCTTCGAATTCGCCTTCTCCGACCGCATCCTGCACGGCTTTTGCAAGCTGCTGCAAGATGCAGTCAAAAATGCGGAATGGGAGCTGGACTTGGTGATGCCGGGACTGGACCAGGCGCCGGTCGCACCCGGCGCGTTGAACTGAAAGGCCGCGCTGAATTGAAAGGCCGCCTTGGACTGAAAGGCCGCGTTGGACTGAAAGGCTGCGCCAGCTGCAGGCGCAGCCGGGCAAGGGTTTAGTGCAGCGCGCGCCAGGCCGCGTAACCTGCCACGCAAAACAGGATGGAACCAGCCAGGTGCACGGCGCTATGGCCCAGCATCCACAGGTATTGCCCGCGCTGCAGCAGCAGCATGGATTCGGCCGAGAAGGTAGAGAAAGTGGTCAGGCCACCCAGCAAGCCAGTGACCAGGAACAGGCGCCAGGAATCTGGCAAGCCTGGATAATGCTGGAACACGCCCACCAGGAAACCGATCGCAAAACCGCCTGCCAGGTTGGCCACCAGCGTGCCCAGCGGCAGCGTTGGATGAACCTGGTTGAAACGCAGCGCCAGATGCCAGCGGCACCATGCACCAATGGCCGCGCCACAACCGACGGCCAGCCAGTTCACGGCGCTTCCTGCCACTTGGCCGTGGCCTCGTCATCGCTGACGCGGGCGTCGACCCAGCGCGCGCCTTGCGGCGTGGCTTCCTTCTTCCAGAATGGCGCCTCGGTCTTGAGGTAGTCGATGATGAATTCACAGGCGTCGAAAGCTTCGCCGCGGTGCGCCGCAGTGACCGCCACGAGCACGATCTGCTCCAGCGGCAGCAAGGGGCCGACGCGGTGGATGACCAGCGCATCGAAAATCGGCCAGCGCGCTTTGGCGCGGGCGACGATATCTTCCAGCGCCTTTTCCGTCATGCCGGGGTAATGCTCCAGTTCCATGGTGGCGACACTGGACCCCGCGTTCATGTCGCGCACCGTACCGACGAAAGTGACGATGCCGCCTATGCCCGGCTGGCCGGCGCGCAGGGCCGCCACTTCGTCGCTCAAATCGAAATCATGTTGCTGGACGCGTACCGGCATGCTGGCCCCTGCTCCGTTCAGCCGCCGGTGACTGGCGGGAAAAAGGCGACTTCGCAGCCGGGCGTGATCGCCACCTGCTCGTCGCACATCTGGTGATTGAGGGCCACGCGCAGTGCCCGGCCCTGTGCCAGGGCGTCGGCCCAGGCGCCGCCGCGCTGCTGCAGCAAGCGGCGCACGTCGCCCACGGTACGGACTTCACCTGCAACCTCAAGCGTCTCTTGCGAGGTATTGAGCGCCTCGCGCACGCTGGCAAAAAAGCGGAGCTGGATTTGCATCGGTGGTCCGGTTCAGTAAAGCAGTGAAGTGAAAGGCAGGAAGCGCACCATGTCGCCGCGGGCGATGGTCTTGCCAGCGGGGTTGTCGACCAGGCCGTCGCCCTGCACGGTGCTGGTGAGCACGCCCGAACCCTGGTTGGGGAACAAGTCGAGGCCGCCGGCTTCATTCAGGCTGGCGCGCAGGAATTCATTGCGGCGATCGGCGCGCGGCCAGTCGAAATCGGCACGCATGGTATAGGCGTGCGGCGCCACTTTTTCCACCCCTTGCAGGCGCAGGATGAAGGGCCGCACGAACAGCATGAAAGTCACCAGGCTTGACACTGGATTGCCGGGCAAGCCGAGAAACCAGGCCACGCCATCGGCCGGCTTGCCACGCCGGACTTCGCCGAATGCCAGCGGCTTGCCGGGCTTGACCGCGATCTGCCACATATCGAGCCGGCCTTCGGCATCGACGGCGGGTTTTATGTGGTCTTCCTCGCCCACCGATACGCCGCCGGAGGTGATGATCAAGTCACTATCTTGCGCCGCGCGGCGCAAGGTGGCGCGCGTGGCTTGCAGGCTATCGGGCACGATGCCAAAGTCGGCAATCTCGCACCCCAGGTTTTCCAGCAGCGCGCGCAGCGTGAAACGGTTCGAGTTGTAGATCGCGCCCGGCTTCAGGGATTCGCCCGGCATTGCCAGTTCGTCGCCAGTGAAGAACACTGCCACGCGCGGACGGCGCACGACTGGCAGCGTCGCCAGGCCGACAGAAGCTGCCAGGCCCATCTCCTGGGCCCGCAGCCGGGTGCCGGCGGGAAGGATCACGCTGCCAGAGTGGATGTCTTCGCCGGCACGCCGTATCCATTCGCCGCTTTGCGGCTGGTGGCGGATCGTGACGCGCTCGCCGTGCTCATCTTTTTGCAGCGCGGTCATTTCCTGCATCACGACTGCATCTGCGCCGGCCGGGATCATTGCGCCGGTGAAGATGCGGGCCGCAGTGCCGGGCTGCAGCGGCGCGCCGACATGGCCGGCGGGAATGCGCTGGCTGACGGGTAACGTCGCCTGGCCAGATGCGCAATCTGCGGCGCGCACCGCATAACCATCCATCGAGGTATTGTCCATTGGCGGCACGTCCAGGGTGGATACCTGGTCGGCAGCCAGCACGCGGTTGTTGGCATGCAGCGTGTCGACGTTTTCAACGTCGGGCAGCGGGCGCGCCGCGGCCAGCAGGAAATCCAGCGCTTGCTGGACGGTAAGCATTGGAGGTTTGTTCATGTCAGATTGTCCCGGAATTTGCGCATTGTAGAGCCTGCCAGCCAAGGCGGCTTGGCGGCCCGGCTTCAGGGCAGCAGGCGGGCATCATGGGGCATGCCACGCCCCACATGATGCCTCGCCGCCGGCAGCCGGCGGCGCGCAGCATCCAGGGCCCGGCCAAGCCATGCCCCTGCAAGCAAACTTCGCTCAAAGCCCGGTGCGGCGACTGATGTATTGCTTCACTGCCTCGGCATCAGCGGGTATCAAGTCAAAGCGCTGCGGCAAATCCTCAATCGCTTCAAAGCCGGCCGGACGTTCGGCATCGCGGCCCAGGGCTTCGCGTATGGTTTCATTGAACTTGGCCGGCAAGGCGGTTTCAAGCACGATCATTGGCACGCCGGGACGCAAGTTATTGCGCGCAACCTGCACGCCATCAGCGGTGTGGGTGTCGATCGTCACGCCGCAATGGGTTTGCACATCGCGTATCGTCGCCACGCGGTCCTGGTGGGTGGAACGGCCGGATATGAAGCCGAAAGCGGCGCACTTGCGGTGCTCGTCGCCATCGCTGCCGGGCTTCCCGGACAAGTCAAAGCCGCCCTCATGCTCGACCTTGTGGAACAGTGCGCGCACGCGGTCGGCATCGCGCTCCAGCAAGTCAAACACGAAGCGCTCGAAATTCGAAGCCTTGCTGATATCCATGCTGGGGCTGCTGGTGTGCCAGGTTTCTGCCGACTTGCGCACCCGGTACACGCCAGTGCGGAAAAATTCATCCAGCACATCGTTTTCATTGGTGGCAGCCACCAGGCGGTCGATCGGCAAGCCCATCATGCGCGCAATGTGGCCGGCGCAGATATTGCCGAAATTGCCGGAGGGGACCGTGAACGACACTTTTTGCTCGTTGCTGGTCGTGGCCAGCAGGTAGCCGCGGAAGTAATAGACCACTTGCGCCACGACGCGGGCCCAATTGATTGAATTCACCGTGCCGATTTTCTGGCGCGCCTTGTAGGCATGGTCGTTGGAGACGGCCTTGACGATATCCTGGCAATCGTCGAACACGCCTTCGACGGCAAGGTTGAAGATATTCGGGTCTTGCAAGCTGAACATTTGCGCCGTCTGGAAAGCGCTCATCTTGCGATGCGGCGACAGCATGAAGACGCGGATGCCGCGCTTGCCGCGCATTGCATATTCCGCAGCGCTGCCAGTGTCGCCCGAAGTCGCGCCCAGGATATTCAATTCCGCTTGCTGTCGCGTGAGGATGTATTCGAACAGGTTGCCCAGCAACTGCATCGCCATATCCTTGAAGGCCAGCGTCGGGCCGTTGGACAGCGCTTGCAGGTAGACCTTGCTGCCGGCACGCTCTTCCAGCAAGTGCAGCGGCGTGATCAGGCTGGCGTCGTCGCCGGCGCGTGCATTGCAATAGACAGCAGGCGTATAGGTGCGCTCGGTCAGTTCGCGCAGGTCGGCATCCGGTATGTCGGTTGCGAACTTGCGCAGGATTTCATAGGCCAGGCCGGCATAGGACAGGCTGCGCCATGCGTTCAGTTCTTCGCCGCTGACTTGTGGATACTGCTGCGGCAGGTAAAGCCCGCCATCCGGCGCCAGGCCGCCGAGCAGGATTTCGGAAAACGACTGCGGCGCGGACTGGCCGCGGGTAGAAACATAGTGCATGGCTTGCATCCGGATCGGTATTCTTGTTTGGTTGCGTCAGCTCAGTTGCTCAAGCCGGATCCGGGTCACGCGCCCCGAAACCGTGGCCAGCGCTTCCATGCGCACAATGGCGGCATCGACATGCTTTTCCTGGGTCTGGTGCGTGAGCAGGATAATGTCGGCCTCGTTTTCGCCTTCGGCCGGTTCCTTCTGCAACATGGCATCGATCGAAATGCCGGCGTCGGCCAGGATGCGGGTCAGGTCGGCCAGCACGCCCACCTTGTCCGCGACTTTCAGCCGCAGGTAGTAGCTGGTGGTGATTTCCGACATCGGCAGCACCGGTATGTCGGCCATCGCATCCGGCTGGAATGCCAGGTAGGGCACGCGGTGGCCGGGGTCGGCGCTGGCCAGGCGAGCGATGTCGACCAGGTCGGCAATCACGGCGGAAGCTGTGGGCTCGGCGCCCGCGCCCTTGCCGTAGTACAGCGTGGCGCCCACTGCATCGCCCTGCACTAGCACCGCATTCATCGCGCCTTCGACATTGGCCAGCAAGCGCTTGGCTGGAATCAGCGTCGGATGTACCCGCAGTTCAATGCCTTGCGCTGTGCGGCGCGTGATGCCCAGCAGCTTGATGCGGTAACCCAGCTGTTCTGCATAACGGATATCGATTGCTTGAAGCTGGTCGATGCCTTCGACGTAAGCGCGTTCGAACTGCACCGGAATGCCAAACGCAATCGCCGACATGATCGTCAACTTGTGCGCCGCATCGACACCCTTGATATCGAAAGTCGGGTCGGCTTCGGCATAGCCCAGCCGCTGCGCTTCTTTCAGCACGGTCGCGAAGTCCAGGCCCTTGTCGCGCATCTCGGACAGGATGAAGTTGGTGGTGCCGTTGATGATGCCGGCGATCCACTGGATACGGTTCGCGGTCAAGCCTTCGCGCAGCGCCTTGATGATCGGGATGCCGCCGGCCACGGCCGCCTCGAAAGCGACAATGACGCCCTTCTCTTGCGCAGCCTTGAATATTTCCGTGCCGTGCGTGGCCAGCAGCGCCTTGTTGGCAGTGACCACATGCTTGCCATTGGCAATCGCCGTCATCACCAGTTCACGCGCAATGCCATAGCCGCCAATCAGTTCGACGACGATATCGATTTCCGGATTGTCGACCACCAGGCGCGCATCGCTGACCACCTCACAACCGGCGCCGGCCACTTCGCGGGCGCGCGCCACGTTCAGGTCGGCGACCATCGCAATTTCGATCGCGCGGCCGGCGCGGCGACGGATTTCTTCCTGGTTGCGCTTGAGTACGTCAAAGGTGCCGCCACCGACGGTGCCGATGCCCAGCAAGCCTACTTTGATTGGTTTCATGATGTCTAAGATACGAACAAGAACGGTACTGCGCGAACTCAGGCAGCGCCGTGGCGCCGGCGATAACGGTCGAGGAAGCGGGCAATCCGGCCCACGGCCATGCCCAGGTCATCGGTATTGGGCAGGAACACCAGCCGGAAATGATCGGTAGTCGGGCAATTGAAGCCCGTGCCCTGCACGATCAATACCCGCTCCTCGGCCAGCAGTTCGTAGGCGAATTGCTGGTCGTCGGCGATCGGGTAAAGCTTGGGGTCCAGGCGCGGGAACATGTACAGCGCCGACTTGGGCTTGACGCAGGTAACGCCCGGAATTTCCGTCAGCAGCCGGTGCGCCAGGTCGCGCTGGCGCGCGAGCCTGCCGGTGGGCGAAATCAAATCGTTGATGGTCTGGTAGCCGCCCAGTGCAGTCTGGATTGCATACTGGCCCGGCACGTTGGCGCACAGGCGCATCGAGGCCAGCATGTTCAAGCCTTCGATATAGTCTTTCGCATGCCGCTTTTCACCCGACACCACCATCCAGCCGGCGCGATAGCCGCAGGAACGGTAATTCTTCGACAGGCCATTCAGCGTGATGAACAGCACATCATCCGCCAGCGAAGCCAGCGAAGTGTGTTCATTGCCGTCATACAGCACCTTGTCATAGATTTCATCGGCAAACACGACAAGCTGGTGCTGGCGTGCGAGTTCGACGATTTCCTGCAGCAGCTCGACCGGATACAGCGCGCCAGTCGGGTTGTTGGGATTGATGACGACAATGGCCTTGGTATTGCTGGTGATTTTTTTCTTGATGTCCGCGATGTCGGGATACCACTCGGCTTGCTCGTCGCAGGTGTAATGCACCGGCTTGCCGCCGGACAGGCTGACAGCCGCAGTCCACAGCGGATAGTCGGGCGCCGGCACCAGCACTTCGTCGCCCGTATTGAGCAGCGCATTCATGCTCATGACGATCAGTTCGGACGCACCATTGCCGAGGTAGATGTCGTCGATGGTGACGCCGGCGACATTTTTTTCCTGCGTGTACTGCATCACCGCCTTGCGCGGCGCGAACAAGCCTTTGGAATCGGTGTAGCCGGAGGCATTGCCAAGATTGCGGATCATGTCTTGCACGATCTCTTCCGGCGCCTCGAAGCCGAACACGGCCAGGTTGCCGATGTTCAGCTTGATGATCTTGTGACCTTCTTCCTCCATCTGCCGGGCCTTTTCCAGCACCGGGCCACGGATGTCGTAGCAGACGTCGGCGAGCTTGTTCGATTTCTGTATCGTTCGCAAAGTTACCTACCCCAGTGATTTGCGCATGCAGCTTGCCCGGTTCCGGGCACGCATGTTGCATCGCGATAAGCCGTCCATTGTGCCGAATGCGACCGGTTTTATCAATCGATAAGGCTCGCGGCAAAGGGGAAAAGGTAAAAAGGTACAATGTCGCGTTTTGCGGTGCCTGCCGCAGCCGACCTTCCGGGCCCTGCCCACCGAGCGACGCCATGAAACTCCATGCCAGCAATACCCAGCAATACCAGACCGTCACCGCCTATGACGAAAGCGGTGTTGAAATCAATGCCGTGCGCTACAACCACAGCCTGCTCGTGATGCCGGAAACACCGCCCATGGCGTGGCCGGTCACCTCTTTCGATACGCTCAGCAGCGCCGACTTCGAAGCCGTGCAAGCGCTAGAGCCCCAGGTGGTCATCCTGGGCACCGGCGCGCGCCAGCGTTTCATCCACCCGCGTCTGGTGGCGGCGCTGACTGCCGTGCACGTAGGCGTGGAATGCATGGATAACCAGGCAGCCTGCCGGACTTACAACATATTGATGGCCGAAGGCCGCAAGGTGGCGCTGGCGCTGCTGATCGAGAAGCCGGCCACATGACGGCCGGCCTGCCCTCCAAACGCCTGGCATGGACGCTGTTGCTGCTGTTCCTGGCAGCATGGTTCTATGCGCTTGGCGCACGGACCCTGGTGCCCACCGATGAAGGCCGGTATGCAGAAATGGCGCGCGAGATGCTGGCCACGCATGACTGGATCACACCGCGCCTGAACGGCATCAAGTATTTCGAAAAGCCGCCGCTGCAAAACTGGATGAATGCCGCCACTTTCGCCGCCTTCGGCCTGGGCGAGTGGCAAGCGCGACTGTGGACCGGGCTATGCGGGCTGCTCGGCATTGCGCTGGCGGGCTGGACCGGTTACCGCGTCTACGACGCTCGCACCGGCTATTACGCTGCCGTGATCCTGGCCTCTTCCTTTTTCTGGGCTGCGCTGTCGCATGTGAACACGCTCGACATGGGCCTGGCCGGCATGATGACGCTGGCCTTGTGCGCGCTGCTGCTGGCGCAGCGCGAAGGCGCGACCGAACCTGAACAGCGGCGCTGGATGCTGGTTTGCTGGGCCGGTATGGCGCTGGCCGTGCTGTCCAAGGGATTGATCGGGCTGGTGTTGCCGGGCGCGGTGCTGGTCGCCTACACGCTGCTGCAGCGCGACTTCGCCCTCTGGAAGCGGCTGCACCTGGGCCTGGGGCTGGCGGTGTTCTTCGCCATCACGACGCCGTGGTTTGTGCTGGTGTCACTGCACAATCCCGAATTTCCGCATTTCTTTTTCATCCACGAACACTTGCAGCGCTTCACCAGCCGCGTGCATAACCGCGCCGGCCCCTGGTATTACTTCATTCCCATCCTGGTGCTGGGTATCCTGCCGTGGCTGGGCGTGCTGTTCCAGGGCTTGCTGCACGGCTTGCGCGAGCGCACGCCGGGACGGTTCCAGCCCAATCGGCTGCTGGCGACCTGGGCGCTGCTGATTTTCGTTTTCTTCAGCGTTTCCGGCTCCAAGCTGCCGTCCTACATCATCCCGATTTTCCCGGCGCTGGCCTTGCTGATTGCTGCATGGTTGCGGCGCGTCGGACCGGCCGGGCTGAAGTTGCCCGCGGCCCTGGTCTTCCTGCTGTGTGCGATCGGCTGCTTCTTCGTGCCGCGCGTCGCCGGCATGGGGGGCGAGGGTTTCGAAAAGCCTTTGTACGCCGGTTACACCTGGTGGGTCGGCGCCACCGCATTGATTGGCTTGCTGGGCAGCCTGGCCGCTTTCCTGCTTGCGCGGCGCGGCAACGAGCATGCGCTGCTCACGCTTGCCGCCACTGGATTCATCGCCGGCCAGGTTGCGATGCTGGGTCATGAACCGCTGGGCCGTTATGCCGCCGGGGTCCAGCACTTGCCGGCCCTGCAAGCGGAACTGGCGCCGGACACGCCGCTGTATTCGGTGGGCCGCTATGAGCAAGCCCTGCCCTTTTACCTGCGGCGCACGCTGGTGCTGGTTGAACATGCCGACGAAATGGCTTTCGGCCTGGGCCAGGAACCGCAGCGCTGGATACCCTCGCGCGCCGAATTCGCCCGCCGCTGGCGCGCCGCAGCCGACGCCAACAGCAAGCAAGTCGCCATCATGTCGCCCAGCGTCTACCAGGCGATGCAGCAACAGGGCTTGCCAATGCGGGTGATCGGCCAGGATCCGCGCCGCGTCATCGTCGCCAATGACGGCAATGTCGGCAATGTCGGCACCCCGGCCGGCAGTGCAGCCACCACTGGCAACACCGGCAAAAGCGGCAAAAAACCATGACCCTCGCAACCTTCGGTTTCATCTTCACTGGCATTTGCCTGAATGCGCTGGCGCAACTGCTGCTCAAGGCGGGCACCAATGCGGTGGGCGCGATCCATCTCACGGCCGACAACTGGCTGCCGACCGGCATCAAGCTTGCGACGCAACTCCCGATCATCGGCGGCCTGACCTGTTATGTGGTGTCGGTGGTGGTATGGATCATCGGCCTGTCGCGGGTGGATGTGACGATCGCCTATCCGCTCTTGTCCCTGGGCTATATCATCAACGCCATTGGCGCCTGGTATTTTCTTGGCGAAGCGATGTCGCCCCAGCGCATGCTCGCCATAGGCGTAATCATCGTGGGCGTATTCCTGTTGACGCGCACCTGAGGCCGGCGCCCAATCCCCGTTCGGGGCGCCTCGCTGTTGGATGCGAATTATTTCCCGATTGAACTGATCGACCCTGCAGGGGTCTGTCCTGACAAACCCAACCGTTTAAAAAATGACGCAGCCCTTCCTGCCTTTTGCCAAGCCGACCATTGATGAAGCAACCATTGCCGACGTTGCCGCCGTCCTGCGTTCCGGTTGGATTACCAGTGGGCCAAAAGTCCAGGCCTTCGAGAAAACACTGTCCGATTATTTTGGCGGCCGTCCGGTACGCACGTTCAATTCCGGCACGTGCACAATGGAAATCGCCTTGCGCATCGCCGGCATTGGCCCCGGCGATGAAGTGATCACCACGCCAATCAGCTGGGTCGCAACCGCCAATGTGATATTGGAAGTGGGCGCCACGCCAGTGTTTGCTGACATCGACCCGGTCACGCGCAATATCGACCTGGACAAGGTTGAAGCGGCGATCACGCCACGCACGCGCGCCATCATCCCGGTCTACCTGTCTGGCTTGCCGGTCGACATGGACCGCCTGTATAGAATCGCGAACAAGCATGGCCTTCGTATTGTCGAAGATGCAGCCCAGGCAATCGGGTCCACCTGGAAAGGCCGTCGCATCGGCGCCTTCGGCGACTTGGTTTCGTTCAGCTTCCAAGCTAACAAGAACATCACCTGCTCGGAAGGTGGATGCCTGGTGCTGAATAATGCGCATGAAGCGCGGCTGGCTGAGAAATACCGCTTGCAGGGCGTGACCCGCAGCGGCATGGATGGCCTGGAAGTCGACGTGCTGGGAGGCAAATTCAATATGACCGATATCGCGGCCGCTATCGGTTTGGGACAATTCGCACACATCGAGCAAGTTACGCGGCGTCGCCGCGACCTGGCAGCGCGTTATTTCGACTTGTTCGGCCCGGATTTCGAAGCCCAGACCGGCGCGCAACTGCCGCCGTGCGAGATGGTCAATTCGAACTGGCACATGTTCCAGCTGGTGCTGCCTGCGCGCATCAAACGCGCGGATTTCATGACGAGGATGATGGAAATGCAAATTGGCATCGGCTATCACTATCCTGCCATCCACTTGTTAGCGCTCTACCGCGAGCGCGGCTACCGCGAAGGCATTTGCCCGGTTGCGGAGGGCGTCGGCCGCCAGATCGTATCGCTGCCCATGTTTGCAACCATGCAAGACAGCGACGTCGACCGGGCTGTCAACGCGGTAAAATCGGTCCTTTCGTGAAATCGGCACGCAAATGAAACCCGAAATCTCCGTTGTCATACCGGTCTATAACGAACAAGCCGGCCTGGCGCAACTGTTCGACCGGTTGTATCCGGCGCTGGACGCGCTCGATGCGCCGTATGAAGTCATCTTCGTCAACGACGGCAGCCGGGATCGTTCGCCGCAGATCCTGTCCGAGCAATTCCGGCGTCGTCCTGACGTCACGCGCGTGGTCCTGTTCAATGGCAACTTCGGCCAGCACATGGCGATCCTTGCCGGTTTCGAGCAAACGCGCGGCAACATCGTCATCACGCTCGATGCCGACCTGCAGAATCCGCCTGAAGAAATCCATCGCCTGATCGCCAAGATCCGCGAAGGCTTTGACTATGTCGGTTCGATCCGGCGCGAACGCCAGGATGTAGCCTGGCGCACGCATGCCTCCAAGCTGATGAACCGCCTGCGCGAAAACATTACGCATATCAAAATGACCGACCAGGGCAATATGCTGCGCGCCTATGGCCGCGGGGTGATTGACCTGATCAACCAGTGCCGCGAAGTCAATACCTTCATTCCCGCCCTGGCCTATACCTTCGCCCGCAATCCAACCGAAATCGTGGTCGAACATGAAGAACGCGCGGCGGGCGAATCGAAGTATTCGCTGTACAGCTTGCTGCGCCTGAACTTCGATTTGATTACCGGCTTTTCACTGATGCCGCTGCAATTCTTTTCACTGATCGGCATGGCGCTGTCGTTCGTGTCGGCGGCATTGTTCCTGATGCTGCTGGTGCGGCGCTTCATCATCGGCGCCGAGGTCGAAGGCGTATTTACGCTGTTCGCCATCAACTTCTTCCTGATGGGCGTGATCCTGTTTGGCATTGGCCTGGTCGGTGAATATGTGGGCCGCATCTACATGCAGGTGCGCGGCCGGCCGCGATTTGTGGTGCAGGCAGTGTTGCAGCAAGCGGCTGAACCGGTCGCGGCAGCGCCGCGCGCGGCGCTGGAGCGGCAGGGTTGATGCAGGCCGTTGTCTTCGCCTATCACAATGTCGGCGTCCGCTGCCTGAAGGTCTTGCTGGCGCGCGGCGTTGACGTGGCGCTGGTGGTGACGCACCAGGACAATCCGGCCGAGACCATCTGGTTTGAATCGGTTGCCGCGCTGTGCGAGGAACACGGTTTGCCCTTCGTGACGCCGGACAGCCCGGCGGACCCTGCGCTGTGGGAACGCATTGCCGCCATCGGGCCGCGCTTCATATTCAGTTTCTACTATCGCC
Organism: Paucimonas sp.; assembly: GCA_028292545.1. Taxonomy (GTDB): domain Bacteria; phylum Pseudomonadota; class Gammaproteobacteria; order Burkholderiales; family Burkholderiaceae_D; genus Lacisediminimonas. The sequence continues at coordinate 15,392 of JAQGMC010000065.1, read as the reverse complement.
ACATGATTCCGGCAGCCTTGCTGGGCCTGGCGCGTGAAGGCGCCTACAACATGCATGGCTCGCTGCTGCCGCGCTACCGCGGCCGGGTGCCGGTGAACTGGGCCGTGCTGCACGGGGAAACCGAAACTGGCGCCACGCTGCATGAAATGACAGCCAAACCCGACGCCGGCGCCATCATTGCCCAGACTGCAGTCCCCATCCTGCCCGACGACACTGCTTTCGAAGTGTTTGGCAAATGCACGGTCGCGGCGGAACAAACGCTGTGGCAGGCGCTGCCCGCCCTGTGTGCAGGCCGCGCGCCACGCCTGCCCAACGACTTGTCCCAGGGCAGTTATTTCAGCGGGCGCAAGCCCGAGGATGGGCGCATCGACTGGCAGCGTAATGCCGCCGACGTGTATAACCTGCATCGCGCCGTGGCCCCGCCCTACCCCGGCGCTTTCACCGTCGCGGGCGGCCACACCTTTGTGATTGGCCGCGCACGCCTGGCCGGCCAGGCACCGGCCGATTTGCCGCCGGGCTTGGCTGTAGTGGATAATTCAATTTTTGGCATCTGCGGCGATGGCCGCGCGTTGGCAATCCAGCAATTGCTGGAAAATGGCAAGCCCGTCCTGCCGTCGACCCTGGCCACGATACTGGACGCCGCAATCGTGCGCTGATGTCGCGTGCCAGTCCGGCCCAGCGAACCGGACAGCCCGCTGCAAGAACAACCCTCATCCCACTCTTCTCCTATGAAAAAAGTCCTCATCCTCGGCGTCAACGGCTTCATCGGCCATCACCTGTCGCAACGCATCCTCGATACCACCGACTGGCATGTGTATGGCATGGACATGATGACGGACCGCATCACGGACCTGCTGGAAAATAAGGCATATAAATCGCGCATGCACTTCTTCGAAGGCGACATCACGATCAACAAGGAGTGGGTCGAGTACCACGTCAAGAAATGCGACGTGATCCTGCCGCTGGTGGCGATTGCCACGCCCTCGACTTACGTAAAGAAGCCGCTGCGCGTATTCGAGCTGGATTTCGAGGCCAACCTGCCCATCGTCCGCTCGGCTGCGAAGTACGGCAAGCACCTGGTCTTTCCCTCCACGTCTGAAGTGTATGGCATGTGCCATGACGAGGAATTCGACCCGGAACAGTCGGAACTGATCTGCGGCCCCATCAACAAGCCGCGCTGGATTTATTCCTGCGCCAAGCAATTGATGGATCGCGTGATCTGGGGTTATGGCATGGAGGAAGGACTCAATTTCACGCTGTTTCGCCCCTTCAACTGGATTGGCGCCGGCCTGGATTCGATCCACACGCCCAAGGAAGGCAGTTCGCGCGTCGTCACCCAGTTTTTCGGCCATATCGTGCGCGGCGAAAATATTTCGCTGGTCGACGGCGGACAGCAAAAGCGCGCCTTCACCTATATTGACGACGGCATCGACGCGCTGATGAAAATCATCGCCAACGAAGGCAATGTCGCCAGCGGCAAAATCTACAACATCGGCAACCCGACTAATAATTATTCGATCCGCGAACTGGCGAAAATGATGCTGAAGCTGGCTGCCGAATATCCGGAATACGCCGATTCAGCGCGCAAGGTCCAGCTGATTGAAACCACGTCGGCTGCCTACTATGGCACCGGTTATCAGGATGTGCAGAACCGGGTGCCGAAAATCACCGACACTTGCGAAGAGTTGAACTGGAAACCAACCACGGGCATGGCCGACACGCTGGCCCGCATTTTCGACGCGTATCGCAGCCAGGTTGTCGAGGCCCGCGCGCTGATGGACTGAGCACCGGCCGTGCCGCTGCTTGTACTGAAGATCGATGTCGACACTTGCCGCGGCACGCTCGAAGGCGTGCCGGCGCTGGTGCGCCTGCTGCAGCGGCACGGCGCCCAGGCCAGCTTCCTGTTTTCGCTCGGGCCGGATCATACCGGCTGGGCCTTGAAGCGCGCTTTCCGCCCCGGCTTCTTCAGCAAGGTTTCGCGTACTTCAGTACTTGAGCATTACGGTTTGAAGACCCTGTCGTATGGGGTATTGCTGCCGGCTCCCGACATTGGCCGGCGCGGCGCTGCAGCCATGCGTGCCGTGCGTGACGCCGGCTTCGAATGCGGCGTGCACACCTGGGACCACGTAGTGTGGCAAGACAATGTGCGCAAGCGGGATGCCGCCTGGACCAGCGCCACGATGCAAAAAAGCTGGCAGCGCTTTGAAGAAATCTTTGGTGCCGCGCCCGCAACCCACGGCGCGGCTGGCTGGCAAATGAATGAACACGCGTTTGCCCGGCTCGACGCGCTGGGCATCGCTTATTCGTCCGACAGCCGCGAACTGCTGCGCGAGGATGGCAGCCTGGCGCGCGCAGATGCCGGCCCCTACCGGCTGCGTGCAGGCCAAGCCATCATGCAGTGCCTGCAAATGCCCACGACCCTTCCTACACTGGATGAATTACTGGGCCGCAGCGTTGCTGGCCGCGCGCTCACCACCGGCAACGTAGCCGATTTCCTGCTTGAACTGAGCGCCGCGCCGCGCGACCACGTCTATACGCTGCATGCGGAACTTGAAGGCCAGAAGCTTGCCCCCATCTTCGACAAGTTGCTTTCCGGATGGCGTTCCCAAGGTTACACGCTGGCCTCCATGGCCCGGTACCACCAGACGCTTGACCCGGCCCAACTGCCAGTGCGTGCGCTCCAATGGGGTGAACTGCCCGGCCGCTCGGGAGAACTGGTCCTCGCCTGAAAGCACGCGCTGCCGCAACCGATAAAAACAAAACCTGGAGTAAACCTTGCCGAGCCCAGCCGTTTCCGAAACCGTACCTGACTTCACCGCGCAAATGACGGGTGAGCAGACTTTTACGCTGTCTGACTACCGCGGGAAAAACCTCGTGCTGTACTTTTATCCGAAGGACAACACACCCGGATGCACCACTGAAAGCTTGCGGTTCCGCGACTTGCATCCTGAATTCCTTGAGGCCAATACCGAAATATTCGGGATCAGTCGCGACAGCCTGCGTTCGCATGAAGGCTTCAAAGCCAAGCTGGAAATGCCTTTCGAACTGATTTCCGATCCGGATGAAACGCTGTGCAACCTGTTCGACGTGATGAAGACCAAGAGCATGTATGGCAAAAAAGTGCGCGGCGTCGAACGTTCGACTTTTGTCATTGACGCCTCCGGCACATTGGTGAAAGAATGGCGTGGAGTGAAGGTTCCCGGGCATGTTGACGAAGTGCTCGAGTTTGCGAAGTCTATTGACTGAGCCTGCGAAACGTCTTTGAATTCAAACAGAAATTCTTGCAGCAAGCCGTTTATGGAAAAGGAGCCGATCCTTTTCGATAAACGGCTTTTTGCATTTCTCCGCGCCGGGTTTTCCCACACCTTGTTTCACGCCCTGTCCCAGGTTTTACTTCGCCGCGATCCAACCAGCCGCTATCCAACCAGCCGCAATCTACCCAGCCGCAATCTACCCAGCCGCGATTTACCCAGTTGCGATTTACCCAGTTATTTTCCCAGCCTTTGCGCAACCGCCTGGCCGCGCCGCCGGCCGCCCAGGCATACCTAGATCGAGGAACTGATGCCCCTGCCAAAAATGCCCGCCAAACCCGCTGTCATTCTTTCTCCGAGCGAGTACCCAAGGGCGGAAAAAGGCAAACCGGTCAAACCCACCATCGCGCTGATCGAAACTCCCCCGCCGCCGGTTGCCACTGCACCAGCACCGCGCAGCCGCACCAAGCCCACAGTTGCCGCCATCCTGGAAGCACCCGCCGCGACACCGGCCGTTACGCCCGCGGTCGCACGCGTCACCACCCCGGCGGCCGAAAGCACGCGCGCAGCCAAGCAGCTCAAGGCCGTGGATACGCGCGCCAAGTCGCATCTCAGCCGCGCCGCCGACAAGGCTGGCATCAGCAAGCTGTTCGTGCTCGATACGAATGTGCTGATGCATGACCCGACGTCACTATTTCGTTTCGAGGAACATGACGTCTACCTGCCGATGATGACGCTGGAAGAACTCGACAACCACAAGAAGGGCATGTCCGAAGTGGCGCGCAATGCGCGCCAGGTATCGCGCACGCTCGATGCGCTGGTGGCCGACATCGACGACCATGAAATCGACCAGGGCATACCGCTGTCCAAACTCGGCAACAAAGATGCGCGCGGCCGTTTGTTCTTCCAGACCAGCCTGCAAACCGCCGAACTGCCGGAGGGACTACCGCAGGGCAAGGCCGACAACCAGATACTTGCCGTGGTGCGATCGCTGCAGTCGCAGCACATGGACCGCGCGGTGGTGCTGGTATCCAAAGATATCAACATGCGCATCAAGGCACGCGCGATGGCGCTGCCGGCCGAGGAATATTTCAACGACCATGTGCTGGAAGACACGGACCTGCTGTATTCCGGCATCCTGCAGTTGCCCAATGACTTCTGGAACAAACATGGCCGCGGCATGGAGTCGTGGCAGGAAAGCCGCAACGGCAACAGCTATACCTATTACCGCGTGACCGGGCCGCTGGTGGCGGCAATGCTGGTGAACCAGTTCGTCTTCCACGAACCAGGCGGCGGCGAGGCTTCTTTCTATGGGCAAGTCACGCAGATCAATGGCAAAACAGCGGTGCTGCGCACCTTGCGCGACTATACCCACGCGCGCCACAACGTATGGGGCGTCACGGCGCGCAACCGCGAACAGAATTTCGCGCTCAACTTGCTGATGGATCCGGAATGCGACTTTGTGACGCTGCTGGGCCAGGCCGGCACCGGCAAGACGTTGCTGGCGCTGGCAGCGGGCCTGGCGCAAGTGCTGGAAACGAAGATCTACAACGAGATCATCGTCACCCGCGTCACCGTGCCGGTGGGCGAGGACATCGGCTTTTTGCCCGGCACTGAAGAAGAAAAAATGTCGCCCTGGATGGGTGCGCTGGACGACAACCTGGAAGTGCTCAACAAGTCCGATTCCGACGCGGGCGACTGGGGCCGCGCTGCCACCCAGGACTTGATCCGCTCCCGCATCAAGATCAAGTCCTTGAATTTCATGCGCGGCCGTACCTTCGTCAATCGTTACCTGATCGTCGATGAAGCGCAGAACCTGACGCCCAAGCAGATGAAAACCCTGGTCACGCGCGCAGGTCCGGGCACCAAGATCGTTTGCCTGGGCAATATCGCGCAGATCGATACGCCTTACCTGACCGAGGGATCGAGCGGGCTGACTTATGTCGTGGACCGGTTCAAGGGATGGGCCCATAGCGGCCACATCACGCTGGCACGCGGCGAACGCTCGCGCCTGGCAGACCACGCAAGCGACGTGCTGTAAAGCGTCGGCCCGGACAGCCGGTCCGGGCCGGCATTTCGCATCACCAGGAAAAAGCGTCCCGCTGCCGGGGCAGCACCAGGCATTCGCGCGGCCCCGACAAATCGAGTTGCATGGCGCCGGGGTCGTCAAAGGCCCTGGCCGCTTTGAGTGTGTCCAGCAAACGCAAATTTGTGCACAAGGCGATATCGGCGCCGTACATTTGCCATGCTTCGTGCGCCGTTGTTTCCAGGTCGCGGTCGGCCCACAAGGAGGCGCAGTGCAGCAGCTTGGGCAAGGGAACGAATTGCCATTCGATCGGCGCTTCGGCGCCGGCCTTCCTGCACAACGCGGAAACTGCGAACAATGCGTCCTCCAGGGTCCGACGCTCTGCCTCGTTACACCGGAAATGCTTGACCCCGGTGAGGAAGGTCTTCTTCACTTCAATGCCATCGGGCGCCTTCCACGGCCGTTGTTGCAAGCCGACGACGGGGCTCCAGCCTTGCGGCTGGCTGAGCGCATCGTGCAGCGCTTCGAGTATCGGCGGCGCGGCATGCGTGTCGCCGTTGGCGCGCAGGAGTTCCGGGGGCAATAGCTCCCGGTATGCCGATGCCGCGGTTTCGATGGTGAATGCGGAAGTGGGTGCCTGCGGCGGGCCACCGATGCAAGACTGCAATCGCGGCGGATAGCGCTGGCCATCCGGCGCATGGCCCGCATAGCAACCCATATCGACAGACCCCAGCAGCCAGGCGCCGCGCTCGGTATGAACAACAATCTGCGCCCCGACCCAGCACGGTGTCACCGCCTGCATGACCGGACAATGCATGGCGGCCATGTTGGCCAATCGCCCACACGAATCGCCATGTTGCGGGCTGACCTGGATTGCCGCGATGACGTCAGCATCAAGCTGCGTCACCACCCGCAATGCACTGCCGGAGACTGTGGTGTACGCGAAGCGGGGAAAGGAAGGAAATCGGGTTGCTTGCATGATGCTCCTTGCAATCGGGTTGGCAGGAAGTCTCCTGCGTACCAATGCAAAGCAACTGGTTCATGCCGGCACGCTTGCGCCTGACCTGGCGCAAGCATGCGGCGCAACTGCTTCAGTGAAAGCCTGGCCGCACCGGTTCGGCGAGCCAGACCCGGTTCAGAACAATGAGGTGCCGACCCACCAGGCGATCGCCGCCATGAAGGCCGAGGCCGGTATCGTGAATATCCAGGCCCAGACGATATTGCCGGCCACGCCCCAGCGCACCGCCGACATTTTGCGCGAAGCACCGACGCCGACGATGGCGCCCGTGATCGTATGCGTGGTCGACACGGGCACGCCCAGCGCCGTGGCCGTGAAGAGCGTGATGGCGCCGCCGGTTTCGGCACAAAAACCGCCAACCGGCTTGAGCTTGGTGATCTTCTGTCCCATCGTCTTGACGATGCGCCAGCCGCCGAACAGGGTGCCCAGGCCGATTGCGCAATAACAGCTGACGATCACCCACAGCGGCGGATAGGCATCCGTGCTGGCGGTATAGCCGCCGGCAATCAGCAACATCCAGATGATGCCCATGGTTTTTTGCGCGTCATTGCCGCCGTGGCCCAGGCTATACATCGACGCCGATACGAGTTGCAAGCGCCGGAACCACTTGTCGACCCGGGTCGGCGTGGACCGCACGAAAGCCCACGACACAATCACCATCAGGATCGAGCCGAAAATGAAACCCATCAGCGGTGACAGCACGATGAACAGGATGGTCTTGATCAAGCCGCTCGCCACCAGTGAACCGGTGCCGGCCTTGGCGACAGCGGCGCCAACCAGGCCACCGATCAGTGCATGCGAGGATGAAGACGGTATGCCGTAATACCAAGTGATCAGGTTCCACGCGATGGCGCCAATCAAGGCGCCAAAGATCACATAGTGATCGACAATTGCGGGATCGACCGTGCCCTTGCCCACTGTTGCGGCAACCTTCACATGGAACACCAGGATGGCGACGAAGTTGAAGAATGCAGCCAGCGCCACTGCCTGGTGTGGCTTCAGTACGCCGGTCGACACGACGGTAGCAATCGCATTCGCCGCATCATGGAAGCCATTCATGAAATCGAACAGCAGTGCAAGTAAAACCAGGAAACCGAGCACGTAAATGCTCATTTGTATGGTGTGCATGTTTTTATTCTTGTGCGTGGGAAGAGTCAGCCGATGCGGTGGACCAGGCAGAGCAGGCGCGCATCAAGCGTTCTCGACAATGATGCCTTCAAGGATATTGGCCACGTCTTCGCAACGGTCGGTCACCGTTTCCAGGATTTCGTAGATTGCTTTCAGCTTGATCAGCGTACGCACGTCCGGTTCGTCACGGAACAGCTTGGACATGGCGGCGCGCATCACATGGTCTGCGTCCGATTCCAGTCGGTCGATTTCCGCGCACAAGCCGAGGATTTCGCGCGCGTTGTCCATGTTGTGCAGCAATGCCACGGCGCTGCGCACGCGCTCGGCGCAGGAAAGGCAGAGTTCAGCCAGCCGCTTGGCTTCGGGCGTGATCGCCTTGATGTCGTACAGCGAAATGGTCTGGGCGGCATCTTCGAGCAAGTCGAGGATGTCATCCATGCGCGTGATCAGCTGGTGAATGTCGTCGCGGTCCAGCGGGGTGATGAAAGTCTTGTGCAACAACTCCAGCGTATTGTGCGTGACCTTGTCGGCCTGCTTTTCTATGCCCTCGATCGCATGCACCCGCATTTCAAGGTCGTCGAAATTGGCCATCAGCGCCAGCATTTCCTTGGCGCCTTTTACGCACAGGTCGGCGTGCTCCACAAACAGGTCGAAAAACTTGCCCTCGGTGGGCATCAAACGTCCGAACATGGTGTATTTCCTCTTGATTCGTGTGGCAGGACGCTAGTCACCCTGGTAGAGCTGGCCTGCGTTGCCGGTGTAATTATCAAACTTGGTGTACTGGCCCAGGAAAGTCAGGCGCACGCGGCCGATCGGGCCGTTACGCTGCTTGCCGATGATGATTTCCGCCGTGCCCTTGTCCGGCGAATCTGGGTTATAGACTTCGTCGCGATAGATGAACATGATGACGTCGGCGTCCTGCTCAATGGCGCCCGACTCGCGCAAGTCCGACATCACCGGCCGCTTGTCGGTACGCTGTTCAAGCGAGCGGTTCAACTGCGACAAGGCGATGACGGGGCAATGCAATTCCTTTGCGAGGCCCTTCAAGCCGCGCGAGATTTCAGAAATCTCGGTGGCCCGGTTCTCACCGGAGGAGGTCGCCGACATCAGTTGCAGGTAGTCGACGATAACCAGGCCCAGCTTGCCGCACTGGCGCGACAGGCGCCGTGCGCGCGCACGCAGCTCGATTGAATTCAGCGCCGGCGTTTCGTCGATGTACAACTGGGCGTCGTTCATCTTCTGGATTGCATTGGTCAGCCGCGGCCAGTCTTCGTCATTAAGCTTGCCCACCCGCAGCCGGCTCTGGTCCAGCCTGCCAACCGAGCCCAGCATGCGCATGGCGAGTTGGGTGCCGCCCATCTCCATCGAGAACACGGCCACCGGCAAGCCGCTGTCAATGGCGACGTTCTCGCCAATGTTGAGCGAGAATGCGGTCTTGCCCATCGAAGGACGGCCGGCGACGATCACCAGGTCACCCGGCTGCAGGCCCGAAGTCATGCGGTCGAGGTCGATGAAGCCGGTGGGCACGCCGGTTACATCGTTCTGGTTGTCGCGGTTGTAGAGTTCATCGATGCGCTCCACCACTTCCGTCAACAGCGGCTGGATCGCAATGAAGCCCTGCTTGCCGCGCGAGCCTTCTTCCGCAATCGAAAAGATCTTGGCTTCGGCTTCATCAAGCATCTGCTTGACTTCCTTGCCTTGTGGGCTGAAAGCCTGGGCCGCGATTTCATCCGACACCGTGATCAGCTTGCGCAACACGCCGCGGTCGCGAACGATTTCGGCATAGCGGCGGATATTGGCTGCCGAAGGCGTGTTCTGCGCCAGCGCATTCAGGTAAGCCAGGCCGCCGACTTCCTCGGCACGCCCGCTATTGGTCATGGCTTCGTACACGGTGATCACGTCGGCCGGACGGCCATTGTTGATCAGCTTGACGACGTGCTGGAAGATGATGCGATGGTCGTAGCGGTAGAAGTCGTCTTCGGCGACGAAATCGGCAATCCGGTCCCAGGCCGCATTGTCGAGCATGAGGCCGCCTATGACCGACTGCTCCGCCTCAATGGAATGCGGAGGGACGCGAAGGGCGTCAACTTGCGGATCGGCGCGATTATTCATGGCGGGCATTATACCGTCCGGATAGCCGGCACTTGCGTACGCGGTGTCCGGTTGTCAGTATTCTTTTTACGCGGTTTTTCCATTGACAAGCGGCATGTCCAACCCCATCCCCACCCCCGCCCTCCCCTTGAAAGGGAGGGAGCATTCCGGTATGCGATGACTGCAGGCATAAAAAAAGCCGGGCAAGCCCGGCTTTTCTCTCACGCCTGGAAAATCAGGCGTGTTCACCCAGTACCGAAACGGTGATATCGACGACGACGTCGGTATGCAGCGCTACGGCAACGGGATGGTCGCCCACGATCTTCAACGGGCCTTGCGGCATGCGCACTTGCGCTTTTTCGACCGGGAAACCTTGCTTGCTCAGTGCTTCAGCAATGTCGAAGTTGGTGACCGAGCCAAACAGGCGGCCATCAACGCCAGATTTTTGCGAAATCTGTACGGTCATACCGGACAGTTTTTCGCCCTGGCCTTGTGCTGCGGCCAGCTTTGCAGCTGCAGCTTTTTCCAGGTCTGCGCGACGGGATTCGAACTCCGCCACGGCAGCAGCGGTAGCACGACGTGCCTTGCGCTGGGGGATCAGGAAATTGCGTGCATAGCCATCCTTGACCTTTACAACTGCGCCGAGGTCGCCCAGGTTGACGACTTTTTCCAACAGAATAATTTGCATGGTTTCTCCCTCGGCTCTTAGGCGGTGTGCAGGTCGGTGTACGGCAGCAGCGCAAGATAACGTGCGCGCTTGATGGCCGTGTCGAGCTGGCGCTGGAAATGGGCCCGGGTGCCGGTGAGGCGTGCCGGCATGATTTTGCCGTTTTCCTGGACAAAGTCTTTCAGCGTGTCGACGTCTTTGTAGTCCACCTGCTCAACCTTGGCTGCCGTGAAACGGCAGAACTTCTTGCGCTTGAACAGCGGGTTTTGCTGTTTGCGCTTCTCTTTCATCTTGCTTTTGTCGAACTTTTTACCGAATGCCATGTTTGGCTCCTGTATCTGGAATGTGCGATTGTCTTGCTATCGTTTTACTCGAATCCGGTGATGTGAAAAACCAGTGTCCGGCTGTTGCGGTTGCGCCGCGCGAGAAAGCCGGTGAACTGGTAAGTGCCGCCCAAGTCTGCATGATCGAATTGCTCTGAAATTTTTCCTGCGGCAAGCGCAGTAATTTCGAATTCGACCACACGCGCAATGCCTGCTTCGGACTGGGTTGAACTGTGCAGCAGCTTGGCTGCGACAATCGGTATACCCGCCGGTGTGTAGCGCAGTACGTCGCGCTCGGCAATGCTGGCAAAAAGGCGAAACTCGTTCACTCTCCCGGTGCGTCCTTAAGAAGCGGCTGCTTCGGCGCGGTGGCTCTTGGCAGCATCTTCCTTCTGCACTGCCTTCATCATCGGCGAAGGCGCAGTTTCAGCCTTCTTCATCTTGACGGTGAGGTGGCGCAGGACGGCGTCGTTGAAGCGGAAACCGGTTTCGAGTTCCAGCAGGGTTTCAGCATCGCACTCGATGTTCATGCACACATAATGTGCCTTGGCGAGCTTCTGGATCATGTAAGCCATCTGGCGACGGCCCCAGTCTTCCACGCGGTGCAATTTGCCGCCGCGGGTGGTAACGATGCCTTTGTAGCGCTCGATCATTGCGGGCACTTGCTCGCTCTGATCGGGGTGCACGATAAATACGATTTCATAATGACGCATGTATTCTCCTAGGGTCGGATTGAAAAATCGCCCACCCCGGCGTCAACTCAGGTGTGGGAAGAGGAAAACCCGCAACTATACCGATAAGCGGCTGAAAACTCAAACGCAGTGCCATCGAGAGCCGATTTCCCAAGCAAGGGCATGACGACGTTGGCGCAATCGCGCTCGAAGCGGGACCAAGTGGCCATAAAACGCTTGCATGAGAATAAGGACTGTATAAAAATACAGGCTGTCGTTATAAACAGGCGGGCGTGGCAACACGGCCGGGGGCCATGATCAAACTTACTGAACGGCAGGAACAAATCCTGAACCTGATCCGTATCGCAATCGACAAGACTGGATTTCCCCCTACGCGCGCGGAAATCGCTGCCGAACTGGGTTTCCGTTCCGCCAATGCCGCCGAAGAGCATTTGCAGGCGCTGGCGCGCAAGGGTGCAATCGAAATTTCACCCGGTACCTCGCGCGGCATCCGCCTGCTTGACCTGCCTGCGGCCCGCGCCCGGCGCGAAATGAGCCAGCTATCGCTGCACCATGCCGGGCTGATGCAACTGACACTGCCGCTGGTAGGCCGGGTTGCAGCCGGTTCGCCGATCCTGGCGCAGGAACACATCGACCAGACTTATAGCGTCGACCCCGCCTTGTTCACCGACCGCCCAGACTATCTGCTGCGTGTGCGCGGCATGTCGATGCGCGATGCCGGCATACTTGATGGCGACATGCTCGCAGTCAAAAAAACCAGCGAAGCGCGCAATGGACAGATCGTCGTTGCGCGCCTGGGCGATGAAGTTACTGTCAAGCGTTACCGCAAGTCAGCCGACATGATCGAGCTGCTGCCCGAGAATGACGACTTCAAGACCATACGCGTGGAAGCGGGGCGCGAAGACTTTGCGCTGGAAGGCTTGGCTGTGGGACTGCTGCGCGCCTGGGCATGACAGGCCGCCACGCCTGACACATCCCACCAGCAGCATGCATCAGCCGGCCGCCGATTAAGATGCACTATGAGATGCACCAGCCCTTGCTCGAAGATGCAACAGCTTGTCGCACTGGCTTGAAGTCGCACTGGCTTGAAGTCGCACTGCCCTTGCAGGCAGCGACGCATGTCATTTCTTGCAAGCGCTGATGATGTGCCCGGCAATGCCGCGCAAGATGTTCACTTCTTCCGTTTCCAGGCTGGTGCGCGTAAACAGTCTTCGCAACCGCGGCATCAGTTTTTTCGGATTGGTCGGGTCGAGGTAGCCCAACTGCACCAGGGCTTGTTCCAGGTGGGCATACATGCCTTCGATCTGGCCGGCCGAAGCGGGGTCACCAAGAAAACCAATCCGGCCCGCCCCAGCTGGTGCGCCCTCCGAGCCCGCCCCGCCAGCGCCGCCCGCTTCTGCCATCCGGCATTCATAAGCCAGCAATTGCACTGCCTGCGCCAGGTTCAACGAAGAATAGTCTGGATTCGCCGGTATGTTCACCAGCGCCTGGCATTGCAGCACTGACTCATTCGACAAGCCATAGCGTTCACTGCCCAGGACCAGCGCGGCACGCAAGCCATCCTGGCCCGCAACGGATTCGGCAAACTGGCGCGGCGTGTGCACCGGCGGCGAATACTCGCGCAAGCGAGCGCTGAGCGCGGCGGCGTACTGTATGCCCTCCAGCGCTTGTTCCAGCGTGTCCACCACCCTCGCCTTTTCCAGCACGTCCAATGCGCCACTGGCAAAGGCTATCGCTTCTTCCCGCGCCAGTGCATCGGCAAAGCGCGGCCGCACCAGCACCAGGTCGTCGAAACCCATGGTTTTGATAGCGCGTGCGGCGGCGCCAATATTGCCGGGGTGGCTGGTTTCCACCAGCACAAAACGCAGCCTGGAAAAAATTGAAGACATCGGAATAGAGAAAGAAAAAAGGGTGCCGGTTGGGGTTCGGGGCTGCATCGTTTAAAATAGCGGGTTCCGCGCAGGTTTCCCGCCGTTCATACGACGCCTGTCGCACGCTCATTAAAGATCCCGGTGTTGTCCCTGCTGCCTTTTCAGGCCGGCACCGCCATTCTAACGGAAGCCCCATGCATCCCATGCTGAACACGGCGGTAAAAGCCGCGCGGCGCGCCGCTTCGATCATCAACCGCGCCTCCTTCGAGCTCGACCGCTTGACCGTCACGGAAAAGAATCACAATGATTTCGTGACTGAAGTCGACCGCGCGGCCGAGCAGGCAATCATCGAAGTATTGCATACCGCCTATCCCGATCACGCTTTCCTGGCAGAAGAATCCGGGGCTTCCGCCAATTTGCATGACGAGAATGAAAACGTCTGGATCATCGATCCGCTGGACGGCACCACCAATTTCATCCACGGCTTTCCGCAATACTGCGTATCGATCGCCCTGCAGCAGCGCGGCCAGATTACGCAAGCCGTGGTCTACGATCCCAACCGCAACGACCTGTTCACCGCCTCCAAGGGCCGTGGTGCATTCATGAATGAAAAGCGGATCCGCGTCGGGCGCCGCGACCGCATTGCGGACGCGCTGATCGGCACCGGCTTTCCCTACAGCGACATGAGCCGGCTCGACGAATACATGTCGATGTTCCGCATCATGACCAGCGCCTCGGCCGGCTTGCGGCGCCCGGGCGCCGCTGCACTCGACCTGGCCTGGGTTGCCTGCGGCCGCCTCGACGGCTTCTTCGAAAAAGGCTTGAAGCCCTGGGATATGGCGGCGGGCTCGCTGCTGATCATGGAATCCGGTGGCATTGTCGGCACGTTCGCCGGCGAATCGGACTATCTCTACAAAGGAAACGTCATCGCTGGCTCACCCAAGGTGTTTGGCCAGATGGTGCACCTGCTGTCCCCCTTCTCTCGCTAGGCGGCTTCGCCGCGCAGCGTCCTGCAGCACTGGCATCGCCCGTCAAAGGGCGAGCCCCAACATTGAGTACCCTTTATGTCATTTGCAGAACTCGGCTTGTCCGAAGCAATCGTCCGCGCCGTTACCGAAAACGGTTATTCCACACCCACCCCGATCCAGATGCAGGCGATTCCGGCCGTGCTCAAAGGCGGCGACCTGTTGGCCGGGGCCCAAACCGGCACCGGCAAGACGGCCGGCTTCACGCTGCCCATCCTGCAGCGCCTGTCGACGCTGGCGCCGCATCCGGGCAGCCGCGCCAAAACCGTCCGCACACTGATCCTCACCCCCACGCGCGAACTGGCGGCCCAGGTCGAAGAAAGCGTGCGCGTGTACGGCAAATATTTGAAGCTGCGCTCGGGCGTCATTTTCGGTGGCGTCGGCATTCATCCGCAAATCAAGCTGCTGTCGGCCGGCATCGATATCCTGGTCGCCACGCCCGGTCGCCTGCTCGACCATATGCAGCAAGGCACGGTCGACTTGTCGAAAATTGAAATCCTTGTGCTGGATGAAGCCGACCGCATGCTCGACATGGGCTTCATCCGCGACATCCGCAAGGTGCTGGCGGCATTGCCGAAGCAGCGCCAGAACCTGCTGTTTTCGGCTACGTTCTCTGACGAGATCAAGGCACTGGCCGATGGCTTGCTGGATTCGCCGGCGACCATTGAAGTGGCCAAGCGTAATTCGACGGTGGAAGTGATTGCGCAAAAAATCCATCCGGTTGACCGCGACCGCAAGCATCCCTTGCTGTCGCACCTGATCAAGGCCAACGACTGGTCGCAGGTGCTGGTGTTTACGCGCACCAAGCATGGCGCCAACAAGCTGGTCGAACAACTCGGGCGCGATGAAATTCCGGCCATGGCAATCCACGGCAACAAGAGCCAGTCCGCGCGTACCAAGGCGCTCTCAGACTTCAAGCAGGGTTCGCTGCGGGTGCTGGTTGCGACCGATATTGCCGCGCGCGGCATCGACATCGACCAGCTGCCGCATGTGGTCAATTACGACTTGCCGAACGTGCCGGAAGATTACGTACATCGCATCGGCCGCACCGGTCGTGCCGGCGCCAGCGGCGAGGCCGTGTCGCTCGTCTGCGTGGATGAGCACCAGATGCTCAAGGGTATAGAAAGCCTGATCCACCAGGCCATACCGCGCGAAGTCGTGGCCGGTTTCGAGCCGGACCTGAATGCGCGGCCGCAGCCGATCCAGCTTCGCAGCGGGCAAGGCCAGGGTCAGGGCCAGGGTCGCCACGGCGCCCGCGCGCCCGCCGCCCCAGCGGGTGCGTCGCGCAATGGTCCGCGCA
>JAQGMC010000056.1 GCA_028292545.1 Paucimonas sp. | reverse complement strand
GATCTTTTCGCGCCAGAACCTGCCTTACCAGGAGCGCACTGCAAGCCAAGTGGCCGACATTGCGCGCGGCGGCTATGTATTGCGCGACGCGGCCGATGCGCGTGCGGTCCTGATTGCAACCGGTTCTGAAATTGAACTGGCGGTGAAGGCGGCTGAGCAACTGGCAGCCGAGGGCGTGCCGGTGCGCGTGGTGTCCATGCCCAGCACCGATGTATTCGACCGCCAGGAAGCCGCTTACAAAGCCAGCGTGCTGCCACGCGGCGTGCCGCGGGTGGCGATCGAAGCCGGCGTCACCGCTTTCTGGCACAAATATGTGGGACTGGAAGGCGCCGTAATCGGCATCGACAGCTTTGGCGAATCGGCGCCGGCCGGCGTGCTGTTCAAGCATTTCGGCTTCACAGCCGACAAAGTTGTGGCCGCGGTCAAAGCAGTCATTGCCTGAAAGCACCATAATCCCACGTAGAAATCACAGTATCAACGACTCAACTCCGGAGAAAGAAATGACTATCAAGGTTGCCATCAACGGTTATGGGCGGATTGGCCGCAACATCCTGCGCGCGCATTACGAGAGCGGCAAGAAAAACGACATCCAGATCGTTGCGATCAACGACCTGGGCAATGCCAACAGCAATGCCCACCTGACCAAGTACGACACCGCCCACGGCAAATTCCCCGGCACGGTGTCCGTCGATGGCGATTTCATGGTCGTCAATGGCGACCGCATCCGCGTGTTCGCACAACGCAATCCATCCGACATTCCATGGGGTGAATTGGGCGTGGATGTGGTGCTCGAGTGCACCGGCTTTTTTACGACCAAGGAAAAAGCCTCGGCCCACCTGAAAGGCGGCGCCAAGAAAGTGATCATTTCCGCACCCGGCGGCAAGGACGTCGATGCAACCGTCGTATTCGGCGTGAACAATGGCGTGCTGAAAGCTTCCGACACCGTCATTTCAAATGCATCCTGCACCACCAACTGCCTGGCCCCGCTGGTCAAGCCGCTCAACGACAAGATCGGCGTCGTCAATGGCTTGATGACGACCGTGCATGCCTACACCAACGACCAAGTGCTCACCGACGTGATGCATGAAGACTTGCGCCGCGCGCGTTCGGCGACGATGTCGATGATACCGACCAAGACTGGCGCGGCCGCAGCCGTGGGCCTGGTGCTGCCGGAATTGAATGGCAAGCTTGATGGTTATGCGATCCGGGTGCCGACGATCAATGTCTCGGTGGTCGACCTGTCCTTCATCGCCGCACGCGACACGACGGCCGATGAAGTCAATGCAATCATGAAGGAAGCATCCGAAGGCGCGTTGAAGGGCATCCTGACCTACAACACCGAGCAACTGGTGTCGATCGATTACAACCACAATCCGGCATCCAGCAATTTCGACGCCACCCTGACCAAGGTCTCGGGCCGCTTGGTCAAGGTCTCGTCCTGGTACGACAATGAGTGGGGCTTCTCGAACCGCATGCTGGATACGACGATGGCGCTGATGTCGGCGAAGTAAGCCGCCTGCAGTTGCTGGGTCGGATAGCCGCAACCCCTTGGGATTGCGGCTATTTTTTTGCTGGCGTTTTCCGCTGGCTTGGACTGGAGCGGCTTCGGCTTGCGCGGCAGGGCGCCGTTTGCTGCCTCAGCCGGCCACGCTGCCCGGCGCTTGCTCGAACACTGCCGCATACAGCGCCAGCACCTGTCCCGCCTCCGCCGCAACGCGGCTGCGCTCGACCCGGGCCCGTTCCGCGCCCTGCAGCCGGAGCTGGTGCTGCATCTTGCGAAAACGGCGGTAAGCGTCGGCAACGCCGGCCGCCAGTGCGCGATCGATCAATCCCAGTTCGCCACACAGCCTGAGCAGGGCGATATTGCCGATGTCGGCCGTCAGTTCCGGATAGCGCGCCGCATATTCCAGCACCAGGTACTGGACGATGAATTCAATGTCGATCATGCCGCCGGCGTCATGCTTCAAGTCGAATTGGCCGGATCGGTTCGGATGCGCTTCATGCATGCGCTCGCGCATGGCGAGGATTTCACGCTTGAGCTTTTCCTTGTCGCGCGGCTGGCGCAGGACCGCGTTGCGAATGGCTTCGAAACGCTCGCCGATTTCAATGTCGCCAGAACAGAAGCGGGCGCGGGTCAGTGCCTGGTGTTCCCACACCCAGGCCGATTGCTTCTGGTATTTTTCAAACGAGGCGATGGGCGTCACCATCAAGCCGCTGGCGCCGTCCGGGCGCAAGGCGATATCTACATCGAACAGGATGCCGGCCGGCGTATGGGAAGTCATCCAGGTGATGAAGCGCTGCGCCAGCCGCGCATACAGCGTGGGCGCTTCGGGATCGTCGTCGTCGTACAGGAACACGACGTCCAGGTCTGACGCATAGCCCAATTCCTTCCCGCCCAGCTTGCCATAAGCGATCACGGCGAAGCGCGGCACATCGCGGTGGCGCTTCGCTATCGAATGCCAGGCGGCGTACAGCACCGCGCCCACCAGCACGTCGGCCAGCGCCGACAGGTGGTCGGCCAGGCGCTCGACAGTCAATTGTCCTTCGATGTCTTGCACCAGCAGCCGCAATTGCCAGGCATGGTGCAGTTCGCGCAGCACATCCATCTGGCGCTCGGTGTCGCCGGGCACGGCATCAAGCTGGCGCCTGCATTCCAGCGCCAGCGCGTCCCAATCGGGCGCCGCCGAAAGATTGCGGTCGTCCAGCAATTCATCCAGCAACAGCGGATGGCGAGTCAGGTATTTTGCTGCCCAGTCGCTGGCATTCATCATTCGCACCACCCGCGCCAGCGCATGCGGATATTCGGTCAGCAGCGCCAGGTAGGCGGCGCGGCGCGCGATCGCTTCAAAGAAATCCAGCAGCCGCGCCAGCGTCGGCGCGCGATTGTCTTCGACTGCTGCAACCATGCCGATCGCACTGTTGACGAGCGTAATCAGCCGGTTGCGGCTGGCTGGCGGCAACGCCAGGAGCCGCGGTGAATTCAGGCTGCCGTGCAGTCTTTGCGCCAGCGCCGCCGCGTCATCCAGTCCCAGCTGCGCCAGTTGCTGGGCGATTGTTTCTTCGGATGCGCCTTCGACCACGGTCTGTACCGCAGCGCTGGCGCCATCCTCGCCTTCATTGCCGCCGTTATTCCCATTGGTCTTGTCGCTGAACATTTGGTCGAACTGGTCGGCCACGTAATGCCGCTGGCGATCCAGTTCGGCCAGCAAGTCGTCGGCCCCGACAAAGCCCATCATGCGCGCCACCAGCGCCACATCCTCCGGATTGGCGGGCAGCACATGGGTCTGGGCATCGTCCAGGTATTGCAGGCGGTGCTCGAGATTGCGCAGGAAGGTATAGGCATGCAGCAAGGCCGCCACGGCTTCCGGTTCCAGCAAGTTTTTTTCCGCCAGCGTGGCCAGCGTCGAGCGGGTTGAACGGTCGCGCAATTCCGGGTCGCGGCCGCCGCGAATGAGCTGGAACACCTGGGTCAGGAATTCAATCTCGCGGATGCCACCGCGGCCGAGCTTGACGTTGTTGCTGCGCTCCGGATGCCGGCTTTCCTGGCGCTTTACTTCGGCGCGGATCTGGCCATGCATGTCGCGCAGCGCATGGATCGCGCCATAGTCAAGATAGCGGCGATAGACGAAAGGCCGCACGATGCCATCGAGCAGCGCGATATCTTCGTCGCGACCGGTGATGGCGCGTGCCTTGACCCAGGCATAGCGTTCCCATTCACGGCCCTGCATCATCAGGTATTGCTCGACCATGCCCAGGCTTGCCACCAGCGGGCCCGAGTTGCCGTTGGGACGCAAAGCCATGTCGACGCGGAAGCTGTAGCCATCTTCGGTGATGGCTGAAATGTCGGCGATCAGGCGCTTGCCAAGGCGGGAAAAGAATTCATGGTTGGACAGGCTGCGTTGCCCCTCGGCAGTGGCTCGTGTTTCGCCATCTTCGTTGTAGACGAAAATCAGGTCGATGTCGGACGAGACATTCAATTCGCGCCCACCCAGCTTGCCCATGCCCAGCACGATCAGTTCCTGCGGCGCACCGCTTTCCTCGCCAATCGGTTCACCATGGGCCGCCACCATTTCGGCATGCAGCGCAGCTTGATGTGTGCGCAGGACGAAGTCGGCGAAGTCCGATATGGTGGTCACCACTTCATGCAAGTCGGCCCGGCCGGAAAGGTCACGCACAATCAGCACCGCCAGCACGAGATTGCGCACACGCCGCATCGCCCGCGGCAAGGGCATGCCGGCTGCGGTTTCGTTTTGTAACAGGCGAGTAAAATCGGGGGCCGAGAGGGATAATCCAGCAAGGCTTGCCAGTTGCGCTGCGCGCGTGGCATCGGCATCAAGCCAGCGTTGCACGAACCGTGAACCGTGGGCAGCAGTCATATTTTCATCATTCATAACGACAACCAAACGAGAGCGTTGATCTTGCCTTTGCCTGCCCTGCTGCATCGACAACTGTTGTTGCATTGCCCGCCCGGGGCGGGCATCGGCGCAGCCACGGCATGGCAAATGAACGCGTCATGTTACCCCGTGATCGATGGCTTCCACTGAACAAACTGTCACCCCGGTTCGGCAAAGCCGGCTGGCAGCTGCCTGGCAAGCCGCGACGCACGGCACGCGCCTGGTGAACCGGGCAACGCTGCACGCCCTCGGCTTGGCGTTCAAGACGCTGGTGGTGCTGTATTTCGCGTTCTGCACATTGTTCCTGGCGCTGCGCTATGTCGTGTTGCCCAATATCGACCAGTACAAAGCCAGGGTCGAACAACTGGTCACCGGCGTCGTCGGGCGGCCGGTCGCCATCGGCACCATCATCGCTTCCTGGGATGGCCTGCACCCCAGGCTGGTGCTGAGCAATGTCGTCATCCACAACCGCATGGGCGAGCCAGCCCTGAGCCTGCCACGGGTGTCGGCCACGGTTTCATGGTGGTCGATACCGGCTGCCCGGCTGCGACTGGCAGCGCTGGAAATCCTGCGTCCAGACATTGAGATTGAACGCGATGCCGACGGTAGCCTGTTCGTCGGCGGCATCTATATCGATCCAGAGGCGCGCGGCAATGGCGGCGGGCTGGATTGGTTACTGCAACAGCGCCAGATCGTAATTCGTGATGGCTGGGTGCGCTGGAAAGACGCCCGCCGTGGCGCGCCCGAACTGGTGCTGGGGCAAATGACCGTGCGGCTTGAGAATGATTGGCTGCAGCATCGGCTTGCAGTGCGCGCGACGCCGCCGGCCGAGGTTGGCGCGCCGCTCGATGTGCGCGCCAATTTTTCACACTCGCCCTTTGCCGCCAGCGTGTCGGATGTCGCTGGCTGGACCGGCAGCCTGTATGTCGACTGGCAAGAAGCCGATCTCGCCCGCGGCAAGACCTGGCTCGATTATCCGGTCGAGGTGCAGGGCGGCCGCGGCGCGGTCCGCGCCTGGCTCAGTTTCGACCATGCTGCCGTTACCGACCTGACCGCCGACCTCGGCTTGACCGGGCTGTCGGCGCGCCTGCGTCCAGACCTGGACATGCTGCACATGGCCCGGGTCAGTGGCCGCATTGCTGCCGGCGAAACCGCTGTCAGCCGCACCGACCGGTTGTTCAACTTTGGCCGCCGCGGGCATACCGTCGCCTTGCAGGATTTTTCCTTCGAGACCCAGGATGGGCTGATCCTGCCGCCCACCACCATCAGCGAACGTTTTGTCGAAGCCAGTGGCAGCCAGCCTGCAAAGACGGACGTACAGATGGGCGCGGTTGACCTGAAGGCGATGGCCAGGCTGGCCAGCCGCATGCCGCTCAATGAAGAACAAAGGCGGCTGGTTGAAGCGCTGGCGCCGGAAGGTCGGCTGTCAAATTTCAATGTCAGTTGGCAAGGCGTTTATCCGGATATCAAGTCTTACCAGCTCAAGGGCGATTTCGCCGGGCTGACCATGAGATCGCAGCCGCCGCAGCCGCCACGCCCGGCGCCTGCAGCGGGCGCGGCGCAAACGGCGGTCGCGGCGCGGCCCGGCATACCTGGCCTCTCCAACCTCAACGGCAGCGTCGACCTGAATGAAAAGGGCGGCAGCTTGCGCCTGGATGGACAGAACGCCAGCCTTGACTTGCCCGGCTGGTTGGCTGAACCGGTACTGCCGTTCGACCAGATCAACCTGGCTGCACGCTGGACCCTGGACCAGCGCCGCCTCCAGGTGCAAGTGAGCAGCGCCAGCTTCGTGCAGGAAGGCGTGCGCGGCACGATCGCCGGCCGTTATGCAACCACGCTCGGTAGCCCGCAGGCAGGACAGGCAGGACAGGCAGGACGGGGCAACCTGGAATTGCAGGCCCATATCAACGAGGCCGATGTGCGCCGCGCCGCGCGTTACCTGCCGCTTGCCACGTCTGCCGGGCTGGCGCGCTGGTTGACGGGCGGTTTGCAGGAAGGCCGCTTGCACGATGTGGCGATTGTCGTCAACGGCAACCTGGATGACTTCCCTTTCCGCACCACGCGGCCGAATGAAAAGCCAAAGGGCCAGTTCACCGTCAGCGGTCGCATTGAAAATGGCCGCTTGGACTATGTACCCGCGCCGGCCGGCACCGACACTCGCAGCAAGCCGCTGTGGCCCGTGATTGAAAACATCAACGGCCGCTTGCTGATCGACCGTACCCGGCTGGAAGTTCGCGCCGACAAGGCAAAAACACATGCGGTTGCCCTGTCGGGTGTGCAGGCGACGATACCCGACTTGCTCGCTGCCGATTCCATCCTCAGCGTCACCGGCAATGCTGAAGGACCCTTGCAAGAGTTGCTGGGATTCACAGTCGATTCCCCGATCGGCGACTGGATCGGGCACTTCACCGATGAAGCCCGCGCCAGCGGCAATGCAAAACTGGGACTGGATTTGCGCTTGCCCTTGCACGATATGCACAACGCGAAAGTGAAAGGCACGCTGCAATTCCAGGGCAATGACGTGACCCTGTTTCGCAGCCTGCCGCCGCTTGCGCGCACCAGCGGCGAATTGCGCTTCCATGAAAAAGGTTTCGAGCTTGGCGCGGTGCGCGCCACCTTCATCGGCGGCCCGGTGAGCCTGGCGGGCGGCACCACGCGCGAAGGCACGATCGCGGTTCGCGCCGAGGGCAACGCCAGCATCGATGGCTTGCGCCGCACCTATGCCGCGCCAGCCATACAACGCCTGCTGCAAAAAGCCTCGGGCGGGGCGCGCTACGCGGTGCAAGTCAACGTGCGCAACAAGAAGCCGGAAATCGTCGTCGAATCCTCGCTCCAGGGCCTTGGCCTGGACTTTCCGGCGCCCCTGCGCAAGGCGGCGGCGGAAAGCCTGCCGCTGCGCTTCGAACTGGCCGGGCTGGGCGCGGACGAGGCGGGTGCGCAGCGCGATGAAATCAAGGCCAGCCTGGGCAGTACCATGCATGCCCGCTATGTGCGGCGCAAGCCGGCCGGCGCCCAGGCCGACTGGCAAGTGCTGCAAGGCGGGATCGGGGTCAACGCGCCTGCGCCGCAACCGGACGATGGCGTGGTCATCAATGCCAGCTTGCGTTCGCTCGATATCGATGCCTGGCGCGCCACCGTGGCCGGCGTGGCAGGCGACAGTGGGCCGGCGACTGCCACTAGCGCAGCTGGCGGCAATGGCATGCACCTGGCGCAGTATGTCGATCCTGAAGTGCTGGCTGCGCGCGCCACCGAACTTATCGTCGCAGGCAAGAAGCTTGATAACGTGGTGGTCGGCGCCTCGCACGAGAAAGGCGTGTGGCAAGCCAATATCGAATCGGACCAGGTCGCGGGCTATTTGTCCTGGGCTGAATCGCGCTCGGGCCGCGGCCGCGGCCGGGTCACGGCGCGGCTGGCATCCTTGATCGTGCCGCCCTCGGCGGCGAGCGATGTGTCCGACCTGCTTGAGGGTAAAGGCGCGGCCACGCAAATTCCGGCACTCGATATCGTGGCTGAAAACTTCGAGCTCTTCGGCAAAAAGTTTGGCCATCTTGAGCTGCAGGCCAACAATGCATCCACCCCGAACGGGCGCGAATGGCGCATCAACAAGCTGAGCGTTCAAAACCCGGATGCGACGATGACCGCAACCGGCCGCTACCAGTCGCGCGAAGGGCAGGTGCAATCCAGCCTGAATTACAACCTCGACATTGCCGATGCCGGGCGCCTGCTCGACCGGCTCGGATTTGCGCGTGTGCTGCGCGGCGGGCGCGGCAAGATGAGTGGCGAAGTCAGCTGGAAGGGCTTGCCCTTCACGCTCGACCTGCCTTCACTGACCGGGCAATTGCATCTCGATATGGCGTCCGGCCAATTCCTGAAAGTCGACCCGGGCGCAGCCAAGCTGCTGGGCGTGCTGAGCCTGCAATCGCTGCCGCGGCGCCTGGCGCTGGATTTCCGCGACGTGTTTTCCGAAGGTTTCTCCTTCGATGGCGCCAGCGCCAGTGCCACGATCGCGCAAGGCGTGATGAAGACCGATAACTTCAAGATGCGCAGCGTCTCCGCCGCTGTGCTGATGGATGGCACGGTTGACCTGGCGCGCGAAAGCCAGGCGCTGCATGTGGTCGTGATCCCCGAAATCAATGCCGGCGCAGCTTCGGTGGCTTATGGCTTGATGGTCAATCCCGTGCTCGGGCTGGGTTCCTTCCTGGCGCAACTGTTCCTGCGCGATCCGCTGATGCGCGCCTTTACGATGGAATATGAAATCACCGGCGCCTGGAAAGACCCTGCCATCCGCAAGCTGCCACGGAATTTCGCCGGTAACGACAGCAATGGCGCGACTGGCGCCGGCAGCCCGGCCGGCATTGGTGGCAATGGCGGTAATGCTGGCAATGGCAGCAAGCCGGCGCCGCTGCCGATCAATCCCACCAGCTGATTTTTCCCCGAGTGCGTGCCACTGATGCCTGATACCGATACCGATACCATTCGCAACCTGCCCGACACAGCCGCGCCGTCAGCGATGACGATTGCCGCGATCCAGATGGTTTCCTCGCCCGACGTGGCGGAAAACATCGCGCGCGCCGACGCGCTGGTAGCCCAGGCTGCGGCTGGCGGCGCGCGCCTGGTGCTGCTGCCGGAATACTGGCCAATACTGGGCATGCGCGACACCGACAAGCTGGCCGTGGCCGAGCCGTTTGGCGCCGGCCCGATCCAGCAATGGATGATGGATTGCGCGCGCCGGCATGGCATCTGGCTGGTGGGCGGCACAGTGCCGCTGGTGTCGAGCGAAGCCGGCAAGGTGCTCAACACATGCCTGGCTTACGATCCGGCCGGCGTGCTGCAAGCGCGCTATGACAAGATCCACCTGTTCGGCTTCACCCGCGGCGACGAGTCGTACAATGAATCGCGCA
>JAQGMC010000047.1 GCA_028292545.1 Paucimonas sp. | reverse complement strand
TCACGCACCTTGGGCAAGAGCCGGCCTTCGATGACGATCTCTGCATCGGCCGGCACGCGCACATCATTTGTCTTGCATTTCACCACTGGCAGCGAGCGGCCATGCAGCGCGCCGGCAATCTCCAGTTCGTCATGGTCGATCGGCACCACGGCTTGTGAAGCCAGCAGGGTAAGCGGATCGGCGCCGATCACGATGGCGATCGGCAAATCCTTGCCCGCCGCTTCGGCCGCCTGATAGTAAGTGAACAGGTGGCGCGGCAGGATCAGGATCGCCATCCGGTCTTTGGCATGCACCTGGATGCGATTGATCGACACGTTTTGTACGCCCGTCACTGGATTGCGGGCAATCACCATGCCGGCCGTGATGTAGGGACCGTTGTCGTGTTCGCTGTGGGTGGGGATGGGCAGCATGCGCTGCAAGTCGATCTCCATGCTGACCACTTGCTGGCAGGGCGCTTCGGCCGAACTCACTTCGGTGCAGGGCAGCGGGTTTTCTGCGGCGCGGCGGTAAGCCGCCAGCAAGCCCGATTCGGGCACGCCCATTGCTTCGGCGATCCAGGCGCGGCGCGCCATGAAGCCGGAAACCACCGGCATCGCATGGCCGCCAGGACGCCGGAAGAAGGCGGCGCGGCTGCCGTCAAGTCGCTTGGCAATGGCGGCCAGCTGGTGTTCCAGCGCGACGTCTTCACGGATGACGGCCAGCCGGCCGCTGCTGTCAAGGCGTTCGAGCCAGGTGCGCAATTCGCGCGTAGGCGTCTGTGGGACAGGAGTCGTGTTGGTGGTGGTCATGGTTTAGTCCGCGGTGATTTTGGCTTTCTGGATCACGCTGCCCCAACGCGCGCTTTCCGATTTGAAGAAGGCATCGAACTGCTGGGTGCTGCCGCCCATGATTTCCACGCCGGCTTCGACGAAGGATTTCTTGACGTCCTCTGCCTGCAGCGCCTTGTTGATTTCGCGGTTCAGCTTTTGCACGATGTCAGGCGGCGTGCCGGCTGGCGCGGCAAAGCCGTACCAGACAGCGACATTGAATCCGGGATAGCCCAGTTCCGCGACGGTCGGAACATCCGGCAACAGCGGCGAACGTTTTTCGCTGGTGATTGCCAGCGCGCGCAGGCGGCCGCCTTTCACATGCGGCATCACATGCGGCGCATTGTCGAACATGATGTCGACTTGTCCGCCGATCAGGTCAGTGATCATCGGCGCGCTGCCCTTGTAAGGCACCTGGGTCAGCTCGATGTTGGCGATGCTCTTGAAGTATTCCATCGTCAGGTGGTTCGAGGTGCCATTGCCGGCGGTCGCGTAATTCATCTTGCCCGGCCGCGCCTGGGCTGCGGCCACGAAGTCTTTCAGCGACTTGATCGGGGAATCGGCTTTCACCACCAGCAGGTTGGGCGAATAGCCACCCAGGATCACGGGCGTGAAATCCTTGGCCGTGTCGTACGGCAGTTTCTTGACCAGGAACTGGTTCGACACGGTGGGAAAACCCACCACGCCCAGCGTATAGCCATCCGGCGGCGCTTTGGCGACCAGGGAAAGGCCCAGTATCGTGCCGCCGCCGGGCCGGTTGTCTGCGAGTACCGGCTGGCCCATGGATTCCTGCAGCTTGCGCCCGACTACGCGCGCAATCGTGTCGTTGAAGCCGCCCGGCGCATAGGGCACGACGATGCGGATCGGCTGGTTCGGATAGGTTTGCGGCTGGGCCTGGGCTTGCAGGCTGGCGCCGGCAAAGGCGGTGGCCAGCAGCGCGCTGGCGGCAAGTTTTGCGGCTTGGATCACGGTGTCTCCTGATCTTGTATGAATGCGGTTCTGGCGTCTGCGCGCCGTTCGTGTACGCGGACGGACTGAGCAGGGAGTATAGAGCGGCGAGTATAGAGAGGAGGGGGTAATCACCGCAAATAATAATTTCTGATTGCCGTCATCACATTAAATGATTCAAACGCCACGCATGGGGCAGGGCGGGCAGCGGCATGCAGTGCCGTATGGCACGCCCGAGGTGGCCCGCTGGCGCCGGGCTAGCGTGGCACACCGTCGCCAGCAGAAACGAGGCCGCAGTCTTACACTGGCTGCTGCCCATCAGGAGTAGCGCAATATGTCCAACCCATCCGCCACCGGCGATTACCTGCCCGAGCAACCGACCCGTGCCGAAGTCGATTCCTGGTCCGGCGTCACCGTGCTTCAGTTCGGCACCAACTGGTGCGGCATTTGCCGCGCCGCCGAGCCTGCGATTGCCCAGGCGCTGCAAGCCAGCACCGGCATTCGCCACCTGAAAGTGGAAGACGGGCCGGGCCTGCCGCTGGGCCGCTCCTTCCGCATCAAGCTGTGGCCGACGCTGGTTTTTATCAAAGATGGCGTTGAGGTCGGGCGCCTGGTCCGCCCGGTCGCAGCAGATGAAGTGCGCCAGGCGCTGGACCAGGTCGGGTCGACCTGAAGCGCCCGCCAGCAAGAAGAACGCCTAGCCAGGCAGCCGCTGGATTTTGTTGCGGCTGCCTTGCTTCGTCCCTACAATCCTTGCAAAACACCAAATGGAGACACTGATGCAAGACTTGCTGTCGCGCCGCACGCGCAACATTTACGCTGGCCGCGCCGGCCGCCTCGCTTCCAGCCTGCTGCTGGCCCTTGCCGGCTTGTGCGCCGCGCCCGCCGCCCTGGCCCAGGCGTGCAGCAACCAGGGCGACCTGGATACGATGTACTGCGACAGCAACAAAGACCTGGTCGCCGATTTCCCGACCGACGCCAAAAAATTCAAGAACCCGTCCACGCTGGTCTTTACCTATACGCCGGTGGAAGACCCGGCGGTCTATGCGAAAATTTTCGAGCCCTTCACTAGCCACCTGGCGCAGTGCACGGGCAAGAAGGTCGTGTTCTACCAGGTGCAGTCCAATGCAGCAGAAATTGAAGCAATGCGTTCCGGCCGCCTGCACGTGGGCGGCTTCTCAACTGGCCCGACCGCGTTTGCAGTGAACATCGCAGGCGCGATCCCGTTTGCAGTCAAAGGTACGGAAAAGGAATTCCAGGGCTATAACCTGATCGTCATCGTCAAGAAGGACAGCCCCTACCAGAAGCTGTCGGACTTGAAGGGCAAGAAGCTGGCGCATACCTCGCCCTCATCCAACTCCGGCCACATGGCGCCGATGGCACTGTTCCCGGCCGAAGGCTTGAAGCCGGAAACGGATTACAAGATCCTGTTCTCGGGCAAGCATGACCAGTCCATCCTGGGCGTCAAATCGGGCGACTATGATGCAGCCGCAGTGGCGTCCGACGTCTACCACCGCATGGGCACGCGCGGCCAGATCAAGGAAGATGAATTCCGCGTGATTTACCGCAGCGCCAAATTCCCGACTTCCTCATTCGCCTATGCGCATGACCTGGAACCCGGCTTGCGCGACAAGATGCTGAAGTGCTTCTACGATTACCGCTTCCCGGCTGAGATGCAGAAGGCTTTCGACGGCGCCGACCGCTTCTATCCCGTGACTTACAAAAAGGATTGGGAAATCGTGCGCCGGGTTGCCGAAGCTGGCGGCGAAGCATTCAACCGCAAGGCTTACGAAAAAGAGACGGCACGCGAAGCCGCGGCTGCCGCTGCCAAAAAAGGCGGCAAGTGATGACACCAGCCAGCGCTTCGTAAACAGGTCGCTGGCGCCGGCAGTCCGGCGTCGCGGCCAGCCTTTGCGTCTTGCGCGGCGTGCTGGCGCTGGCCGTCCCCTTGAATCGCTTCGCTTTCCCTGGCCTTGCCTGCACTCCCCATGACAACTGCTGCTTCCCCTGGCCTGGCTGGTCCGGCCGCTCCTGCCACTCCTGCCACTGCAACCCAGCCTTCCCGTTCCCTCGTCATACGCAACCTGGTCAAGGCTTACCAGCCCGGCAAGCCGGTGCTGAAGGATGTCTCGCTCAACTTCAGCACCAGTGAAGTGGTCGCCATCATCGGCCCGTCCGGCACCGGCAAGTCGACCCTGATCCGCTGCGTGAACCGCCTGGTCGAACCCAGCGCCGGCGCGATACTTTTGGATGGCATCGACCTGGTCAAGCTGCGCGGCAGCGAGCTGCGCGCCGCGCGGCGCCGCATAGGCATGGTGTTCCAGGAATACAACCTGGTCGAGCGCCTGACGGTGATGGAAAACCTGCTGACCGGACGGCTCGGCTACATGAATGCCTTCCAGGCCTGGCTGCGTCGCTTTCCGCAAACCGACATCGACCGCGCCTGGGATTTGCTTGACGTGGTCGGCCTGCAGGATTTCGCCAGCCAGCGCGCCGACGCGCTGTCGGGCGGCCAGCGCCAGCGGGTCGGGATTGCGCGCGCACTGATGCAGCAGCCGCAACTGATCCTGGCTGATGAACCGACTTCCTCGCTGGACCCCAAGACTTCGGTCGAGATCATGACGCTGCTGGCGGAAATCGCGCGCTCGCAAGACATACCTGTGATCGTCAATATGCATGACGTCGAACTGGCGCGCCGTTTCGCCGGCCGCATCGTCGGCATGTCGGGCGGGCAGGTAGTCTATGACGGCCCGCCGGCCGGCCTGGGCGACGACATGCTGCGCCAGATCTACGGCGGCCAGTCATGGATGCAATAGCCCACCCTGGCCCGGCGCGCGCGCCAGCCCGGCCGTTTCGCGCCGGCACCGGCTCACGCCTGGGCGCCCTGGCCTTGCTGGCTTATGTGCTGTATGCAGCTTCGACGCTGGACTTCACCTGGGCCCGCTTCGAAACCGGCCTGGGCAATGCGGGCCATTTCCTGGGACGCATGTTCCCGCCCAACTTCAGCCGCGCCGACGTGCTGCTGCAAGGGATGGTCGAGTCACTGGAGATTGCCGTGCTGGCTTCAGCGCTGGGCATCCTGGTGTCGCTGCCGATCGGCTTGCTTGCGGCGCGCAACCTGTTGCCGGCATGGGTGACCTGGCCGGCGCGCACGCTGATTGCCATCTGCCGCTCGCTGCATCCGGTGATCATGGCCATCCTGTTCGTGAAGGCAGTTGGCTTCGGCGCGCTGGCCGGCATACTGGCGCTGGTGGTGGCGTCGATCGGCTTCATCGGCAAGCTGTTTGCCGAAGCCATCGAAGAAATCTCGCTCAAGCAGGTTGAAGCCGTGCGCGCGACAGGCGCCTCGTGGATGAACGTGATCGTGTTCGGCGTGCTGCCCCAGGTGTTGGCGCGCTTCGTCGGCTTTTCGACTTACCAGCTCGACTCCAACTTGCGTAACTCCACCATGGTCGGCATCGTCGGCGCGGGCGGCATCGGCGGCACGCTGTTTGCTGCCTTCCAGCGCTTCGATTACGACTTCGTGTGCGCTATCCTGCTTGCCATCATCGCCGTCATCATGGTCGGCGAGTTGCTGTCCAACTGGGTCAAGAAGGTGCTGCATGTCTAGTTTGCCCGCCACTGGCAGCACGCTTTCCAGCGGCAGGCGCTGGACCCGTTTCAGCAGTGCGCAGCGTGCGGCGCGCTTTTTGATCTGGTTCGTCATCGTCGCAGCCGTCGTTGCCGCGGGCCGCTCGGTTGAAGTGATACCGGAATTCATCGCCGACGCACCGGAGCAGATGGCCGACCTGTTCAAGCGGATGTGGCCGCCGGCGCTTGCCTACTATCCGGGCGGTATTCATGCGGCGCTGGTGGAGACGCTGCATATCGCATCGCTCGGGACCATCCTCTCGGTATTGCTGGCCTTGCCCTTCGGCTTGCTGGTCGCTTCCAACCTCACGCGCAACCGGCTGCTGAACCAGTTCGCCCGGCTGGTGCTGGTGTCGAGCCGCTCGGTCAATTCACTGGTCTGGGCGCTGCTCTTCGTGGGCATCTTCGGGCCCGGCGCGCTGGCCGGCACGCTGGCAATTGCCTTCCGCTCGATCGGCTTCGTCGGCAAGTTGCTGGGCGAGGCAATCGAGCAAGCCCAGCGCGGACCGATAGAAGCCTTGCAGGCTGCCGGCGCCAGCACCGGCGCCCAGATCGTGTATGGCTATTGGCCGCAAGTGAAGCCGGCTTTCTGGTCCATCGTGCTGCTGCGCTGGGATATCAATGTGCGTGAATCCGCCGTGCTGGGCTTAGTCGGCGCAGGCGGCATAGGCATGGTGATGGATTCGGCGCAGAACCTGTTCCAATGGGACCGGGTGGCGATGGTGCTGCTCGCGATTTTCGCTGTGGTCGTGATTGCCGAAGTCGTCATCACGCAGATCCGCAAGCGCGTGCTGTAGGGCTGGGGCGCAAACGAATCAATGCATCCCGCAAAAACGCGCATCACGCTGCTTCGGATACGCGATCCAGTTCCCTTGCCGGTAGTCGAGGCCGATCCGGGAAAACATTTCTGCCGATAACAGGTCCCGCTGCAGCGCATGCTCACGGTTTCACTCAGCCACTTGGCTACGCGATCTACGACCCAACGATCAATTGCCGGCATCAGGTTGTGCTGCTCGGCTGCAGGAAGAAGGCGCTCGGCAGCATGACGCCGTGTTCCGGATCGACCAGCCGCAACAAGACCTCACAGCGAAAACCGCTGTCATCGCAATTTACCGTGGCGATCGGCTGGTAATGAAGCTGCAGGTGGTTCGACTCCATCGCGTCTACGAGGCGTGTGATCCGGTCCATGCACGACCTCTTGGACGCGGCCGCTGCGAGCGTCGAAGCTTGCCAGCCCGATGCTTACCCCGACTTGAAAAACCGGTCCGCATACACGAACTGGAAGTCGCCGGTAGACTGAAGAATCTTGTGGCCAATGAAATAGGCTTCCTTCAGTGTGCAATGATCGGCAATGAGCGCCAATTCATCCCCTCCCAGGCGCGCCAAAGTATCGCGATCCCGTATCTCGGTTGAATACAACAGACAACTGCTCCAGAAGCGCATGGCCGGCGCCATGTCCGCAGCTCTCATTGACGATTTTAAAGTTGTCCAGGTCCGTAATTTGACGGCGGGTAGCGGAGCAATCGCGTGAATGCCGGGCCGCCGTTCCTGTACAAACATGTAGCTTGAATGCCCAAATCCGCCAAATCTGAACGAGGATCGTGCGATGACCAAAACAAACACCATCGACGACCCCTCCCTCCATGAGATTGGGGAAGTCGCAATCGCGCTCGGAGCAGATCTTGAAAATGGACTTACTTCAGAAGTCGTTTCCCGCAGGCTTCTGGAAGATGGTCCCAACGAACTTCGCGCAGTCCAGAAGCAGCCCACGTGGCGCCGCGTGCTATCTCACTTCCAGGATCCTCTTGTCTATCTGTTGCTGGCCGCAGTCGCGATTGCGCTTGTTGCATGGCTCGTTGACGGCCGCGCCGGATGGCCTGTCGACGCCATCGTCATCGGGCTGATCGTAATCCTGAACGGAATCCTGGGCTATGCGCAGCAGGCAAAGGCTGAAAACGCTGTTGCCGCGCTGGCCCGCATGACTGCCGTCACATCTTCGGTCGTCCGTGGAGGGCAGCTAATGCGAATTCCCAGCGCCCAACTCGTGCGTGGCGACCTGCTCGTGCTTGGCGAGGGCGACGCCGTGGGTGCAGATGCACGCTTGGTCCAGGCATCATCATTCCGCGTGCAGGAAGCCTCGCTAACCGGTGAAAGTGAAGCAGTGCTGAAAGACGCCGCGACTCTGTCCGAACCGGCGGCGCTTGCAGACCGGATCAACATGGTCTTCAAAGGTACCGCAGTCGTGCAGGGTAACGGTCGTGCCGTGGTCACCGCGACCGGGATGGCTTCCCAGATGGGGTCTATCGCCGAAATGCTCGACGCCACCAGGGAAGAGCCCACTCCTTTGCAAAAAGAGATAGGCCGTATTGGGCGAATGCTGGGAATCGTGGTCGTCATCATTGCCATCGTGGTGGTGGGAACCGTCCTCCTGATTTCAGACATCCGTACTGCAGGCGACGTTGTCCCTGTTTTGTTGCTTGGCGTTTCACTCGCCGTGGCGGCCGTGCCAGAAGGACTTCCGGCGATTCTGTCGGTGGTGCTCGCCATCGGAGTGCAACGGATGGCACGCCATAATGCGGTCGTCAAAAGGCTTTCATCCGTGGAAACACTGGGGTCGGCTACGGTTATCGCATCGGATAAGACGGGCACGCTGACCCGATCCGAGATGACGATTGTGCGGGTGATGACCCTCTCTGGCGCCACCCATGTAACCGGGGTAGGGTACGCGCCGCATGGACAAATCCAGCTCGACGGTGTCACGCTGGCTGAAGGACCGCTACATGCGGAGAACATCGTTGTACTTTGCGGTGGAAGCCTGGCCAGCAACGCCGACTTGCGTAAGAAGGAAGACGGCCAATGGGAGATACAGGGTGACCCAACCGAGGCAGCATTCCTTGTCGCTGAGCGCAAGCTAGGCGCTGCCGAGCGGCGCATGAAGCGCTTCACACGCCTCAGCGAAGTTCCGTTCACATCAGAACGCAAGATGATGTCAACGATCGAGACCGACCACGAACATGATGATGAGGTTGTTGTCATCACCAAGGGCGCCCCGGATGTCCTTTTGAAGCGATGCAGCCGTGCCCGGGTTGGAATGGAAGTCGTCGAACTCGACGACGAGATCCGGCGCCGGGTTCTGGCCGACGTCGACGCCCTTTCCGACGCTGCGCTTCGGACCCTTGCCGTGGCTTACCGGCCCCTTGCCCCGGATGAAGATCCGCAAGCAGCGCAAGCCCTGGAGCAAAACCTCATCTTCGTAGGCACCGTAGGCATTATCGACCCGGCGCGAGAAGAAGCGGGACAGGCCATTCAGGAAGCTCGCCGGGCCGGTATCCGCATCATCATGATTACCGGTGACCACCCCCGTACGGCAGCGCGCATTGCGGCGGATCTGGGCATCGTAGAGGCGGGTACGCCGGCGCTGACAGGGCTGGAGCTTGACGAACTGGACGACGCAGCCTTCGCCGATGCCGTTCGTAAAACGTCTGTTTATGCCCGGGTAGCACCCCAACACAAACTGCGGATTGTTGATGCCCTGCAGTCCGACGGGAACGTCGTTGCAATGACCGGCGATGGCGTCAATGACGCCCCTGCGCTGAAGTCGGCAGACATTGGCATCGCCATGGGCCTCACCGGTACGGAGGTGACGAAGGAAGCGGCCAAGATGATCCTTGCCGATGATAACTTCGCGACGATCGTCGAAGCGGTGCGGGAAGGCCGCGGGATTTTCGACAACATCAGGAAATTCCTGCGCTACCTGCTGTCTTCGAATATGGGTGAAGTGCTGACCGTCTTCCTGGGCGTGGTACTGGCTGGCGTCATCGGGCTGACAGACGGTGGCGGAGCGGTGGTACTGCCCTTGCTCGCGACGCAAATCCTCTGGATTAACCTGCTTACTGATTCGGGGCCAGCCCTGGCAATGGGCGTCGACCCCGCAACCGACGACGTCATGGCACGTAAGCCGCGCCTGTTGACTGACCGGGTGATCGACGCGGAAATGCTGGTAGGCGTGCTACAGATCGGCATAGTCATGGCCGTCGTGACTCTGTTGACAATTGATATGTATTTGCCGGGAGGATTGATAGAAGGAACGCACGATCTCGCAAACGCGCGCACTGCCGGCTTCACGGTCCTGGTCTTCGCGCAGTTGTATAACTGCTTCAACGCTCGCTCGCAAACCGCAAGTGCTTTCCGCCACTTGTTCGTCAATAAGTGGCTGTGGGGCGCAGTCGGCGTCTCATTGATATTGCAGATAGCTGTGGTGCAGCTGGACTTCCTGAACCTTGCGTTCAAGACCGTCCCCCTGGCGCTCGATCAGTGGTTGGTATGTGCCGTCATGGCGAGCGCCGTACTGTGGTTCAGTGAATTGCGCAAGCTGTTATGGCGTGCAAGGAGGGGTTGAGGTCGGACCGTAAAGCGGCATATTCGACTCCAGGCGAATAAACTGAATTACCGCGCCCGGTAGCAGTATCACTTAGCGAACAATCAGCACTGGCACGCTGGCCATGGTGAGCACTCTCGTCGCAGCCGACCCCATTACCAAGCTCTTCAGCCCGCCATTTCCATGCGATCCCATCACAATCAGCTCAATGTTCTGTTTTGTCACATAAGATTGGACCTGCTCCGCGATGTCACCTACTGCGTAAGTTGCCTGATAATGAATTCCCCTGTCGCGCAGTATTTTTTCAGAAGGCTCAATCGCAGCCTTCGACTCCTCGGCGTAATAATTGTTAATGGCATCCGTGCCGACTATGGACCTGGCGAGGCCGCCCGGAACCGGCAGATGAATATGCAGTAGATGCAGCCCGTCTTTCCCCTGGAAGCAGTCCAGGTGCGATGCAATATACTCAATAGCCTTTGCCGAACACGCGGAGCCGTCTACGAGACTTAGAATTTTCATTGTTATTGATTTATCAGTTAAATGTTGAAGAACTCGCCATTCCGGATGCTGCAGCTGGAGGTCGAACAGGTGAATCGCTTTTATGTCGCTGATGTCCTGCTACGCGATAAGCGCGGCAGGCCTGTGGGTAACCAACACGACTTTTATGGCTCGACGGCTGGTGCCGGAATCAAGGCGTGATCGCAATTTTTAGTACGCCGTCTCGCTGATTTGCGAACAACTCATACGCTTGTTCGATCTGCTCCAGTTTGAAGCGATGCGTTACCATGGGTTTCAAATCAACCCGGCCGGAAGCAACCACATTCATCAAACGCCGCATCCGCTCCTTACCGCCCGGACAAAGCGTAGTGATGATTTTATGGTCTCCCAAGCCGGCGGCAAACGCGTCAAGCGGCATCGAGAGCTTGCCGGAATAAACGCCAAGACTGGAAAGGGTGCCACCCGGTTTGAGCGCGCGCAGGCAACTCTCAAACGTCTGCTGCGTGCCCAAGGCCTCGATGGCGACGTCAACGCCACGCCCGTTGGTCAGGCGCATAATTTCGGTGAGCGGGTCGGTCTTCGTATAGTCAATGGCAATATCGGCCCCGAGCCGTTTTGCCATGTCCAGACGGGTTGCCGCACTATCGACCACGATAATCAAACTTGCGCCCTTGAGCTTCGCTCCGGCCGTGGCGCATAAGCCAATCGGCCCTTGCGCGAAGATTACAACCGTGTCTCCAATCCGTATCCCTCCATTTTCCGCCCCGCTAAAACCGGTGCTCATGATGTCGGGGCACATTAATACCTCTTCATCGGAAAGACCGTCTGGAATGATTTCGAGATTGGACATGGCATGCGGCACAAGCAGGTATTCGGCTTGGGAACCATCGATCGTATTGCCGAAGCGCCAGCCGCCGGCAGCCTTTCCCCCGCACTGCGCCTGGTGACCATCAAGACACGGATGGCATTGCCCACATGGGGTGATTGCACCGACGATTACCCGTTGGCCGACCGAATATCCGGTGACGCCTGCCCCGAGTTCTTCGATTACGCCGACGGGTTCATGCCCGATCGTACGGCCTGCCTCTACCGCAAATTCCCCTTTAAGGATATGCACGTCGGTACCGCAGATAGTCGTGGTCGTAATTCTGATCAGTGCCTCTCCAGGGCCAGCTGTCGGAATTGGTTTTTCTTCTAATGCTATTTTTCCGGGGCGGAGAAATACTGCAGCCTTCATCGTGCGCATGCTTGACCTCTTAAGAAAATCTGATATTGGAAACAGGTTCGAGCGAGGACGACGCGCTATAGTCGGGGTTTAATTTGCAGCGAAAACAGACTGTTGGCGATCACTTGAGAATATGAGTGCCGGATTTATCGTTCGTTCATTATATTCTTATAAGGCTGGCTTATCGTAGATAATGATACTACCCGTGAACTATTAATTTAAAAAGAAGTGGGTCATTTGTAGTTATACTTGCAGGCGAAAAAAAACCCCGCCGAAGCGGGGTTCTGCAGCCAGGGATCAGACCCGGGGATGCTCTTACTTGCGAGCGGCGCGGCCGGTGGCCTTGGCAGCGGCTTGCGTCATTTGCGTGGTGGCGTTGGCGATATTGCTTTCCATTGCTTCGACCGCTTGCTTGGTGCTCTTGCTGATCTGTTCGTAACCGGCGCTGGCGTTGCCGATTGCCGACTTCATGAAGGCGACGACGTTTTCCGAACCGGCGGGTGCATTCTTGCTGACTTCATCGACCAGCGCGACGACCTTGCGGTTGTTCTCGGTGATCTGGGCTTCGGTAGCCTTGGTGAATTCGGATTGCAGGCTGGTCGCGATCGATGCCAGGTGACGGGCATAGGCCAGGGCCTTTTCTGCGTTCGGCTGGGCCTGGGCGGCGGTCAGCGAGAAGAAGGCTTGCGGATCCTTGGCCGACAGCAGTTGCTGCACAGCGGCGGTGGATTCTTCCATCGAGCTTTTCACGACAGTCATGTTCAGTTCGATGACTTTTTCCACGCCTTCAAAAGCCTTGGCAGCCAGGCTCGTGCTCAGTTCGAGAAAGGCTTCGACTTGCGAGCGGGTAGCGTTTGACAACTGTTCCTGGTACGAAATCATGTGATTCTCCTGAAGATGAAGAGCGAAAATGAATAAATGGGTTTCGACCAGGTGGGACAGATTGCGCCTGGTTCATTGATACTGATGCAGGTGCTGCGAAGACGGAATTACGCGGGACTTGTTACTGGGCGCCGTTGTGCGACGCAACATGGGCCATTTTAGGGCCGGTTTGAGGGATGTCAAGTGTTTTCTTTTGCGCTGCATCAAACGACCGTTGACAGACCGGCATCAATGCTCGCAAAGGGTGCGGTGTAGCTTGTTTTTCGTGCCTGCTAAAATTTTTTCCGTAACCTTCGCCCTGCCTTGAAAGCCTTCTACAGCGATCACTTCATCCTGCCTTTGCCGCCCGGCCATCGCTTCCCGATGGAGAAGTACCGGTTGATCCGGCAGGCAGCTCTGGCGGCCTGTCCAGGCATTGAGCTGTGTGAAGCGCCGCGTGCCACCGATGGCCAACTGGCGCTGGCGCACGATCCGCAATACATCCGCGCTGTATCCGAAGGCAGCTTGACACCTGCCCAGCAAAAGCAGATCGGCTTTCCGTGGAGCCTGCAAATGGCGGAACGCTCGCGACGCTCGGCAGGCGCGACCATTGCCGCTTGCCGCGCCGCGCTGGAACAAGGCGTGGCGGTCAACCTGGCCGGCGGCACCCATCATGCCTATGCTGCGCATGGCGAAGGCTTTTGCGTTTTCAACGACGCCGCCATTGCTGCCCGCCTGATGCAGGCAGAGCGGCGCGTGCGCCAAGTCGCCATCGTCGACCTCGACGTGCACCAGGGGAATGGCACGGCGTCCATCCTGGCCCGTGACGAATCAGTGTTTACGCTTTCGCTGCATGGCGCAAACAACTATCCCTTCACCAAGGAAGCCAGCGACCTCGACGTGGCACTGCCCGACGGCACTGGCGACGATGACTACCTGGCGGCGCTGGATGCCGCATTGGCGCAAATGTTTGCCCGCTTTTCGCCACAACTGATCATCTATCTTGCCGGCGCCGACCCGCATGAAGGCGACCGCCTCGGCCGCTTGCGACTCACGCTCGCCGGTCTCGGGCAACGCGACCGCCAAGTTTTTCATGCCGCGCACGAGCGAAAAATCGCAGTCGCGGCGACAATGGCGGGCGGCTATGGCCGCCAGGTTGCCGACACCGTCGCGGTTCATGCGCAGACCATTGCCATTGCGGCGGGTTTTTGCAGCGCGCCGGCCGCGCCTGTCGCAGCTGTCGCAATCATCGGCGCCCCTGGCGCCACCCGCTTCACCTGACCACCCGGACTGATGACTTCACTTCCCGCCGCACCTGCAAGCAGCACCGCCTCCGACCGCTGGATAGCGGCCATGCCTTTTGTCTTCGTCATCCTGTGGAGCACCGGCTTCATCGTCGCAAAATTCGGCTTGCCTTATGCACCCCCGCTGACCTTTCTGATGCTGCGTTTTGTCGGCGTGCTGGTGGTGCTGGTGCCGCTGGTGGTGTTGATGCGCGCGCCCTGGCCGACCGGGAAAATCTGGCATATCGCGCTGGCTGGCGCCTTGCTGCAGGCTGGTTATGTCGGCGGCGTGTGGACCGCAATCAATACCGGTATGCCGGCCGGACTGGCGGCTTTGATCGTCGGCATGCAGCCGGTGCTGACGGCGTTTGCCGCGCCCATGGTTGGCGAGTCCATGCGCCGCCGCCAGTGGCTGGGCATGGTGCTCGGGTTTTGCGGCGTGGCGCTGGTAGTGTCCAATAAAATCAGCCTGATCGGCCTGGGCGCGGGCAGCATCGTGCTGGCATTGATGGCCTTGTTCTCGATCACCGTGGGCACGCTGTACCAGAAGCGATTCTGTGCGCAATTCGACTTGCGCACCGGTACCGTGATCCAGTTCGCCGCTTCCGCCGTGGTGCTGCTGCCCTTCGCCGTCTATTTCGAAGGCATGACGTTCGCCTTCGACGCCGTGCGCTGGACCCCGCCTTTCGTCGGTGCGCTGTTGTGGTCGGTGCTGGCGTTGTCGATCGGCGCAATCTTCCTGCTGTTTGCGCTGATCCGGCGCCAGGCCGCCACCAGCGTCACCAGCTACCTTTACCTGACCCCGCCCACGACTGCGCTCATGGCTTGGCTGATGTTTGGCGAAGTCTTCAGCCTGGTCGGTGTGGCTGGCATGCTGCTGGCCATCGTCGGCGTGTTCTTCGTGGTCAGGAAGGCATGAAATGAAGGCACGAAGCGCGGCCCCGCCGCCGCGGCCAACCCTGCATAATTTGAAACAGGAATGAATGATGATTGAAAGCCAGAGCCAGAAAATCGTCGACGACGCGATCCTGTCGCGCCGCTCGATCCGCGCTTTCCTGCCCACCCCGGTGGCGCGGGAAGACATTGAAGCCATCCTGGAAGTGGCGTCGCGGGCGCCATCTGGCACCAACACCCAGCCCTGGAAAGTGTATGTGCTGACCGGCGCCAGCCGCGAACGCCTGTCGCGCGCGCTGCTGGACGTCTATCTCGACCCGGCCAAGGCGGCGCAGCACAAGGAGGAATACCACTACTATCCGGAGAAGTGGGTGTCGCCTTATATAGACCGGCGACGCAAGGTCGGCTGGGATTTGTATGCGCTGCTGCAGCTTACGCGCGATAACAAGGCAGGCATGCGCGAGCAGCATGCGCGCAACTACCGCTTCTTCGACGCGCCAGTCGGCATGATATTCACGATCGACCGCGTACTCGAGCAGGGTAGCTGGCTCGACTATGGCATGTTCCTGGAAAACATCATGGTCGCCGCGCGCGGGCGCGGGCTCGACACCTGTCCCCAGGCTGCATTCACGCATTACCACCGCGTCATCCGCAGCGAATTGCAGTTGCCCGACAATGAAGCCGTCGTGTGCGGCATGTCGCTCGGTTTTGCCGACGATTCGAAGGTTGAAAACAGCCTGGTGACCGAGCGCGACCCGGTTTCAAGCTTCGCCCGCTTTCTCGACTGATTCCCCAAAGCCGTGCCCGATTTGCAGGGTCCGCGAGTGACTGCTCGCGGGCTTTCGCATGCCCGGTTCCAGGCGCCAGCCCCCGCGATCCCGGAGCCGGAAGCAGGTAACCGGCCATTTTGCCTTCCCCATAAGCAGGAGATTTGCGACCGATAAACATTCGTCCACATGTCGCAAAGGTTCCACGCTTTCTTTGATTACCTGTAAGAAAGCTAATTAATTCCATGCGCTAACTCCCTCATTCTCTTGCAGATTTTCATCTTTTTGCTACACTGCAAGCTTAATTCCAGGCATCAATTCGGGGGAGTAACAAGATGCTCAAGTCGGCACTAGGCGTGCTTTTTTCATTTCTGGCCCTGGCAGTCATCACGCCCGTCGCCCATTCCGCCGACACTTCCGCCCAAAGCGCGCGTTCTGCAAAACAGAAGGCTGCGGCCAAGAAGGCCAAGGCTGGCAAACCGGCGCGCGCCGCCAAACATCACAAGCGACAGAAAGCACAATTGGCAGCAGCAGCGCCCGCGCGTGGAGCGGCGCGCAAAGGCGGCTACCAGCGCGTCGCTTATTCGCCAGCGGCACAGGCAGCCATGCATCCGACGGCAGGCGACCTGGCCGGCCTGCATCGCACGCCCGACCCGCTTGACCTGAAATCCAATGTTGCGCTGGTCATGGACCAGAACACGGGCGAATTGCTGTTCGAGAAAAATTCATCGGTTGCACTGCCGATTGCTTCCATCACCAAGCTGATGACGAGCCTGGTCGTGGTTGAATCCAACCAGGGCATGGATGAAGTGCTGAGCGTAACCGAAGCCGACGTCGACCGCGAAAAATTCAGCCATTCGCGCCTGCGCGTGGGGTCGCAGTTGGTGCGTGCGGACATGCTGCACATTGCGCTGATGAGTTCCGAAAATCGTGCTGCTTCGGCGCTGGGACGTCATTATCCTGGCGGCTTGCAAGCCTTCGTTGCGGCCATGAATGCCAAGGCGCGCCAGTTGGGCATGACCAGCACCCGCTATGTCGATTCCACCGGGCTGTCGAGCGGGAATGTGTCGAGCGCACGCGACCTGGCCAAGCTGGTTGTCGCCGCTTACCAGCATCCTGTGATTCGCCAGTATTCAACCAATACCCGCTATACGGTTGAGCCGGGCACGGGCGGCACGCTGCACTACAAGACTTCGAATTACCTGGTCGAGCATTCCGATTGGGAGATTGGCTTGCAAAAGACGGGCTATATCTCCGAAGCCGGGCGTTGCATGGTGATGCAGACCCGCATCGAAGGGCGGCCGCTGGTGATGGTCTTCCTGGATTCAAAAGGGAAGCTGTCGCGCGTGGCAGATGCAGCCCGCGTGCGCAAATGGCTGGAAGGCACCCGACCACTGGCCACCAGCCGGGTCCTCGCCCGCCAAGGTTAAGGCCGGCCGCGCTGGCGGCCATGCAAATACGGCAGGTTTGGCGTCCCATGACGACCAACCATGCCGCTT
This sequence comes from Paucimonas sp., assembly GCA_028292545.1. GTDB lineage: Bacteria > Pseudomonadota > Gammaproteobacteria > Burkholderiales > Burkholderiaceae_D > Lacisediminimonas. The sequence continues at coordinate 20,076 of JAQGMC010000047.1, read as the reverse complement.
CGGCGCTTCACTTCAAGCCGTGGATGGCCGTGTAGATGCCCAGCGCCACCATCGACCAGAAAAAAATCTTCCGAAACAGCGCGGCATCTATCCGGTCGCGTAATTTCTGCCCCAGGGTCATGCCCAGCATGGCTGGCACCAGCGCCGCGATCGACATGCCGGCCACGCCCGGTTCGAACTTGCCGGCGAAAGCCAGGGCCAGCGCCATGGTCAGCGACATCATTGAAAACAGCAGGCCCATCGCCTGTATCAATTCATCCTTGGACAAGCCCAGCGCGCTGACATAGGGCACTGAGCTCACGCCCAGTCCGGTCGAGCCGTACAGGATGCCTGTGACGACGCCAATCAGCGGCGACAGGCGTCCTTCCCAGCGCGGCGACACCGTGAATTGCGCCTTCGACAGGCCGAGCACGCCATAACCCGCCAGCACCAGCCCCAACATCACGGTCGCGAATTCGCCGTCGACCAGCAGGCGCACGCCGATGAAGGCGCCCACCGCCAGGCCGGCCATCAAGGTCAGGAAACGGCGCAACAGATGCAGGAAGCGCGGCCCGGCAAACAACTGCCACAGGTTGGTGATAATGGTCGGCATGACCAGCAGCGCCACTGCTTCGGGCGTGCCGATGCGCAGTGTGAGAAGGCCGATCGCAATCGTCGGCAAGCCCAGGCCAATGATGCCCTTCACCATGCCGGCGAGGGTGAAGATCAGGGCGATGAATACGAGGGTTGCGGCGGGATAGTCCATGCAGTCGGGGAGATAGGGCGGGGAAACGCAAAAAGGCTTGCCTGGCACAGGGGCAGCAAGCCAAGCCAGCCGGGAGTGTACTGCGGACCCGCGCCCAGCGCTAAAGGCGCGCAGGTCCGGCAGCGGCTCAGCGCTTGACGACCGGATTCCACGATACGCTGACCGCGCCCTTGACCACAAAAGTCTGGCACGCCATCCGGTAGCCCTGGGCCAGGTCGTCCTCGTTCAGGTGCCTGCGTTCCTTGTCCTTGACGGCATCAAGGTTGTCGCGGCCGGCTTCAATCATGCAGCGACAGGTGCCGCACAAGCCGCCGCCGCACTTGAACGGAATGCCGCCTTTCTCGCGCAAGGAAATGCGCAGCAGGTTGCTGTTCTCTGTCGCCTGCACAACCTTGCCACCGTTGGTGACGAAGGTGACTTCCACCATCGGCTTTTCAGCCGCCGGCGCGGCCGCGGCCGGGCTGGCTTGCGGGATATCGGATTCGCTCATGCCGGCACCAGCTGGGTATCGAGGCTGCCGAAGCGCGTCAAGGCTTGCAATTCGGCGCGCGCTTGCTCAATGCTGGCAAAGCGCGGCAAAAATTTCGTCGGCACCAGGTTGATGCCGGCCGATCCAGTTTCATCAATCACTTTCACTTTCACCTCTTGCCGGATTTCGGCAATCATGTAATGCGCTTTGCGGCGGCCGCAAAACAGGTAGTCCCATGCTTCCTGCGGCTGCAGGTCGCCTGGCTGTGCCGCTTCGGTGCGGAACTCACCGGGCTTGCTGGTCAGGATTACATACATGCTCGTTCTTTCCTGCGCGGCTCGCCGCTTGCGGCGGTGCGCATCATTTGGTTGTGGCCTGCGCGGCTTGCGTGGCCAGCATGGGATCGATACCGTCCTGGCTCAACTCGATGTCATGCGTGAGCCACAATTGGCAAGCCAGGCGGTATCCCTGGTCAAGGAAACCGCCAAGCTGTTTTTTCTCTTTCCAGTTTGGCGCGGGCAGGTGCTCGCCGCCCTGGCGCACGATGCATGCGCATTTTGCGCACTTGCCCATGCCGCAGCCATAGTCCAGGTGCGGAAATGGAAACTTCTTGATGCCGGCGCTGACCACCAGGTTGCCGTTATCCTTGATTTCGCCGGCGTGGGCTTCGCCGTTCTTGTGCAATATAACCTTGGGCATGCTTTCCTTGTTTGCTCGTCTGCGTCCGGTATTGTGGCCGGACTCAAGCGACCTTCTTCGCTTCCACCTGATGGGCGAAATTGAAACTGTCGGCGTAAATAAAATCGGCATCCGCGCCGCGCCCGATGAATGCGCCTTTGGCTTGCCGGATCATTTCCGGCGCGCCGCACAGGTAGATCGCATGCTCGGACAAGTCAGTGAAATCCTGCGCGATTGCATCCTGCACATGGCCACGCCGGCCTTGCCATTGCGAGCCGGCGCGCGACAATACCGGAATGAACTGGAATTCATAGAGCCGGTCGCGCCAGGACGCGAATTCATCTGCCAGCCAAAGCTCGGCTTCACTGCGCATGCCCCAATACAGCCAGACCGGTGGGCAATCGCCATCGTCCAGCAGCGACTCGAGCATCGCGCGTATGGGGGCAATGCCGGTTCCGGTGGCCACCATCAACAGTGGCCGGTAATCCTCATGATGCAGGCGGAAGGCGCCGAGCGGCAATTCCACCTCGAGCTGCATGCCGGCACTGGCTTGCAGCAGCTGGCGCTCGGTGAACTGGCCACCAGGCACGCGCCGGACATGAAAATCGAGCTGGCATCCCGCCGGCGCGGATGCCATTGAAAAACTGCGCACGTTGCCATCGGCCAGGTGTATGTCCATGTATTGCCCCGGCAGGTAGGCCACGGCCTGGGGCGTTTCCAATACGAGGTGCAGCACGTTGCCGGTGACGGCCGTCACGGATTTGATGCTGGCGGTTGTGCGCTGCGCCGGTGGCAGGTCGGCGCCGCTTGCAGCCGGCATCAGGACCAGGTCGGAGCAGGGGCGCGCCTGGCAGGCCAATGCGTAACCTTGTTGCGCTTCCTCCGGCGCCAGGCCAAAGGGTTGTTCGTCATAGGCGACAGTGCCTTGCAGCACGCGCATGCGGCAGGTGCCGCAGCCACCCATGCGGCAATCATGCGGCAGGTCGAGACCGGCGCGCAACCCGGCTTCCAGCACCGTTTCACCGTTCCCGATTTCGAAGCTTGCGCCGCCTTCGATCCTTGCCTGGAATGCCATAAGCGTGATTATTTAAGCCCGACTATTTCTTGATGTCGGCTGCAACCATCACATCGAAGCCGGCGCCAGCCAGCGCATCCTGCAGTGCCTGCAGCGCGGCCACGCCGCAAGCCGTGTCCTGTTCGCCATTGCCGCCGGACAGGCCAACGCCGCCGATCACTTCGCCGTTTACCACGATCGGGTAGCCGCCGACGAAAATCGCAAACTTGCCATCGAAGCTCCACTGGATGCCGAAGGCTTCATTGCCGGGCAGGGCGGGGCCATTCGGCAGGGTATTGAACAAATGCGTCGAGCGCTTGTGGCCGGCGGCAGTGAAAGCCTTGTTCCAGGCGATCTGCGGGCCGGTGATGCGCGCGCCATCCATGCGTTCAAGCGCCAGCGGATAGCCACCGTCGTCGACGATGCACACCGTTTCGAGCACGCCCATTTCCTGCGCCCGGGCGATGGCGGCTGCCACCATCAGGCGGGCTTCCTTCAGTTCCAGTTTGATGCTTTGTTTCATGCGTTTTTCTTCCTGTTCTTGTGGATGTGGCCCACGGTCGCAATCAGCAACCGCGATAGACGGTCTTGATCTGGCTGTAAAACTCAAGCCCCGTGCGGCCGGATTCGCGGAAGGTTGAAGTCGACGACGACTTCAGTCCGCCGAAAGGCGCATTCACCAGGTTGCCGGTGGTGGTGCGGTTGATCTTCACGGTGCCCGATTCAATTTCACTGGCGAATCGGTGGGCGTAGCGGGCATTGCCGGTGGCAATGGCTGCGGACAGGCCGTATTCCGTGTCGTTGGCTTGGGCCATGGCGTCGTCGAAGCTGCTGGCTTCAATGATGGCCAGCACCGGCCCGAAAATTTCTTCACGCGCAATGCGCATCTGCTGCGTGACGTCGGTAAACACGGCGGGCGACACGTAATAGCCTTTGTCGTAAGCCGGGCCCGTCAGGCGCTCGCCGCCAACCAGGTGGCGGGCTTCCTGCTTGCCGATGGCGACATACGACAGCACGGTTTCCATCTGCTTTTGCGTGGCGAGTGGGCCCAGGTCCATGCCCGGCGTCATGCCGTTGCCGATCTTGAGCAAGCTGATTTTTTCCAGCAGTTTTTCAGTGAAGGCCGCCTTCACTTGCGACATCACGATAATGCGACTGGTGCCTGTGCAAGCCTGGCCGGTCAATGACAAGCCGCCCTTGATCGCCAGTTCGACTGCCTGGTCCAGGTTCGCGTCTTCCATCACGATCAGCGGGTTCTTGCCGCCCAATTCCATCTGCGTGCGTGTCGTCAGCGACACCGAGCGGTGGATGTGCTGCCCGGCGGCGGTCGAGCCAGTGAAGGAGATGGCGCGCACTTGCGGCGCTTCGGTAATGGCGGCGCCGATGTCGGCGGCGCGCCCAGTCACGAGGTTCAGCGCACCCTTGGGCAAGCCGGCATGGACCAGGGCTTCTACCAACCGGTAGCCCGACAGCGGCGCGTCCGAGGAAGGCTTGAAGACCACGGTGTTGCCGGTGATGAGGGCGGGCGCGATCTTGCGCGCCGGGATCGATATCGGGAAATTCCAGGGCGCGATGACAGTGACCACGCCGAGCGGCTCACGCTGGGTGTAGACCAGCATGTCCGGATCGTCCTGGGGGAAGGTTTCGCCGGTGAAGGACTGGCCTTCGACAGCATAGAAACGCAGTGTTTGCGCCGAGCGCAGCACTTCGTCTTTGGCCAGTGCCAGCGACTTGCCTTCCTCACGCGTCAATTCGGCCGCGATTGATTGCGCATTCGCTTCGAGCCAGTCGGCGGCAACGTTCAGTATCTTCGCGCGCTTGGTGACCGGGGTTTTCTTCCAGCCGTCGAAGGCGGCAGCGGCGGCAGACACCGCTTGCGCAGCGTCCGCGGCGGACGACGCCTGGAACAGGCCAACCAGGTCGCTGCTGTCGGCTGGATTGCGGTTTTCAAAAGTCTTGCCGGTGACGCTGTTGCACCATTCGCCGGCGATGTAGTTCTGGAATTGCACGGGGCTGCTCATTGGACGGGGACGGGTTGGCGGCGCCGGATGCGCGCGGCATCCGGCGACTGGCTCAGCAACAGCAAGCGCAATCAGGCAGCCAATGCTTCCGGGCGCTGCTCGACATAGTCGTGATACAGCGCCGTCGTGTACAGCAGGCGCATCTGGGCGCCGATCTCGCAAATCTTCAGGCAGCGCTGTTGCAGTTCAGGCGTGGTCGCATGCTCAAGCACGATCTGGTAGCCGCGCTCGCCGTGGATTTCGTCGGACACGATATGCAGGTCAAAGAATTCGACTTCCTCGTCCGTGAAGCCATATTTCTCGCGCAGCGTCGGTGTTTGCTTGCGGTAGATCGAGGGCACTTGCGATTCCAGGCCCACGACCAGCGCCGCGACGGCGACGATCGGATCTTCGCGCATGGCCACCGCATAGCACCAGCTTTGCAAGCCACGCGTGGTCGGCGACATGTTGTCGGGGTTTTGCACCCGCTCGCGGGTGGTGCCACAGGCTTCGGCAAAGCGGATCAACAAATCGGTATGGCGATCGCCGCCGATTTCCTCTTCATACATGTTCGCCAGCAGGAAATCCTTCGCATCCATGTATTGGGCTGGCATGCGGGCGTAGAGGTAACCGAGGTAATCGGCGAAGGGGCCAACATAGTGGTAGTGGTTCTCGGCCCAGCGTGCCAGGTGGTCGCGCGACAGGGTTCCGCCGGCCCAGGCCAGGCTGAACGGCGATTTGTTGGCGCTTTTGCCGATGATGGCTTGCTCAAGTGCGGTGCGGAATTCGTCGCGGGACATCAGCTTGGTCATGAGACTCTCCATTGTTCGAGGTAAAAGGTGCTTCGCTTCGCGGGATATTGTATACATTAATTGGATTCTGCGTGTGGCGATTTGCAGCGGGCCGGCCAAAGTTTGCATTTTTCCAGCCTTGCTTCCCCTAGCTGCCCAGGGCAACGCCATCCTTGCGCGGATCGGATGCGCCTTCCAGGCTGCCATCGGCATTACGCAAGACAAATTGCGCGCCGCCGAAATCGCTGCGACCGGCCAGTTCGCCACTGCCTGCAGCGGGCGCTGCGAAACCGGCCTCGCGCAAGGCGAGCGCGACCTCCGCCGGCATGCCGGCTTCCAGCGCCAGGCGCTCGCCGGCCTCCAGCCGCCAGCGTGGCGCAGCCAGCGCCGTGGGCAACCCCTGTCCCAAGGCGGCCAGCCGCCACAGCAGCTGAATATGTCCCTGCGGTTGCATCAGGCCGCCGACAACGCCGAAGCCGGCATGGAAGGCGCCATGCTTGAGCGCTGCCCCTGGTATCACGGTGTGATAGGGACGCTTGCCCGGGCCTGGGCCGTTCACATGTCCCGGCACGGCGAAGCCGAAGCCGCGGTTTTGCAGCACGAAACCGCAACCCGGCGCGACAATGCCGCTGCCAAACCGCTTGAAGATGCTGCTCATCAGCGTGACCGCCAGGCCGCTGGCATCGACGACCACGGTGCAGACCGTATTGCCAGCAGGATCGGTCACGGTTTCGCGCGCCCGCGCCAGCGCTAGCCCGGTCGTGCGCACCAGTTCAACCGTGGCCTTGGGGCTGGCCGGATCGAGCTGCTGGCAGCGGCGCCCGGCCTCGACCAGGGTTTCAAGCACGGCGCAGCCATGCGAGTTTGGCGGGCATTCAAGTACGGTCAGGCCGCAAAAGTCGGCGCGCAAAGCTTCGCGCCAGTCGCCCTGGTGGCGCGCCAGGTCGGCTTCGTCCAACAGGCCGCCGCGCGCCTGCACGCCGGTCGCGATTGCGCACGCCACCGGGCCGGAATAAAAAGCGTCGGGGCCGTCGCTGGCGATGGCTCGCAACACGCGCGCCAATTCAGGATTACGGAAAATTTCCCCGTGCGCGCGCGGCTTGCCGGCGCGGTACAGGCTTGCGCAGTGCGGATCGGCATGCAGCACATGGTCAAACCAGCGCCATTCGCGCGCCGCTACCTCTGCCAAGGCAAAACCGTTTTCTGCCGCCTCGATTGCCGGTGTAAACAGGCGGCGCCACGGCAATTGGCCATAACGCTGGTGCAGGTCGCTCCAGCCACGCACCGCGCCCGGCACCGTGACGGAGTAGGCATGGCGTTCCGGAATGCGCCCGTCCGGCAGCCCGTCCACCAACTGGGCATGCAGGGCGGCTGGTGCCCGGCCCGTGCCATTGCAGGTCAGGGCCGAGCCGTCGGGATGCACCAGCATGGCTTGCAAGTCGCCGCCTATGCTGGTGGCCATGGGTTCGACCACACCCATCACCGCATCAGCTGCCACGGCCGCGTCTACCGCGCTGCCGCCGGCCTTGAGCATGGCTTGTCCAGCGGCGGCAGCCAGCGGGTGTCCGGTGGCGACCATGCTATTTTGGGCGCGGGCATATTTCATGTCCGCAGCAGCGCCGGAGTGGGTTGCCAACATTTAACGCGCGAGCCGCAAGCATATCGATTGGGTAAGCCTACTGTATACATAATGACCGGCGGCCACAAGTGTCCCTAGCCTTGGACGACCCGATTTAAGCCGTGAGCGCGAGGCTTGAGGCTTGCGCTGGCATGGAGGAAATGGCGGGCCATGCGGAAAATAAGGCAGGCTGGCAAACTCAGATACAACTATGTGACTTCCTGAACAACGTATACAATCACGCAAAGAATTCTCTCTTTTCAAGGCCCCATGCCAGCTACTTTCCCTGAACCCCCTGCCTCGCCGATGAAGGTTGGCCAACAGCACCTGCCGCTGTTCGCGCTGATACGCGATACGCTGCGCGAGCGCATCCTCACGGGCCAGCTTGCCAATGGCGAGCGGCTGGTGGAAACGAAGCTGTCGGACGAAATGGGCGCCTCACGCATACCGGTGCGCGAAGCCTTGCGCGCCCTCGCGGCCGAGGGCCTGGTGACAATCGAGCCGCGACGCGGGGCTTGCGTCGCGTTTTATTCGGACGAAGTCGCGCGCGACCTGGTTGAAGTGCGGGCCACGCTGGAGGGACTCAACGCCAAGCTTGCAGCGCAGCGCCTGACTGAAAAATCGGCCGGCGCGCTGAAAGAAGTGATGGAGAAGGGCATGCAGGCGGCCAAGGGCAACGATGCCGCGCTGCTGGCAGACTTGAACAACCGTTTCCATGAATTGCTGGCCACGGCGGCCGGCAATGAAGTCTTGACTGACATGATGCGTTCGCTGCGTTCCCGCACCGCCATGTTGTTTTCAGCCAGCCATACCACGCGTTCACTGCAGAACTGGGAAGAACATGCACAGGTGCTGCAGGCGGTAATTTCCGGCAATGCCGAACTGGCTGCGCTGCTGGCAGCCCAGCACGTGCATAACGTGGCGCGCGACCTGGTCCGGTCCAGTCCGCCAGCGGGCGGCACGCGCTAGGCTTCCGGGGCAGCCGGGCGTTCGGGGTATCCGGGCCTTTGCAGTCCCGGGCCGCTCTGGCCGCCGGCGCGCACCCAGGCTTTTTCTTTCCTCCATCCTCTTTTTCCAGCCCTTATCCGCCTGAGCTCATGCTGCACATTACCGATGACATGATCGAACGCCTCGTCACTCCGGCCGACGCCGAACAAGTGATGAAGCACGCCTATACCAGCTTTGCCCATGGCGAGGCCGCCATGCAGGAGCGCATCCGCACCGAAGCAGGCGGCGTCAAGCTATCCACGCTGGGTGCAGTGATACCGTCGCTGGGCGTGGCTGGCGCCAAGGTCTACACCACGATCGCCGGCCAGTTCCGCTTCGTGATCCTGATTTTCTCAACCGAGGATGGCCGGCCGCTGGCTTCATTCGATGCCGGCGCAATCACCCGCCTGCGCACGGCCGCCTGCTCCCTGCTGGCGGCGCGCTCGATGGCCAATGCCGGCGCACGGCAAATGGCATTGTTTGGCGCCGGCGTGCAGGGCGTGGCGCATGCAGAACAGTTCGCCAAGGAGCTGGGGCTGCAGCGCATCCTGCTGTGCGACCCGTTTGCCGCGCCAGACATAGAGTCCCGCCTGGGCGAGGCCTGCGGCATTCCCGTCGTCTTCTCCACCCCGGAGGAAGCGGTGCGCGACGCCGACATCATCGTCACCGCCTCGCGCTCTACCACGCCGCTGTTTGCCGGCGAATGGATCAAGCCCGGTGCCTTCATCGCCGCGATCGGCTCGAGCCTGCCGCATACGCGCGAACTGGATGACGTGGCTTTGACGCGGGCACGGCATGTGGTGGTGGAGTGGCGCACGCAAGCCATGCGCGAAGCCGGCGATATCGTACTGGCCGGCGAGGGGGTGCTTGCACCAGCGCGCATCCTGGAGTTCGGGGACGTGGTCGCGGGCCGCGTTGCGCCGCGCGCCAGCGCAGGCGATATCCTTATCTACAAGGCAGTCGGCGTGGGCTTGCAGGATGTGGCGCTGGCGTCGCTGGCCTGGGAACGCTACCAGCAGTCCGGCACGATGGCCGCCTGACCAGGGGCCGGGCGAAGACGCCGGCAGCCCTGCGGCCGGCGCTATAACGCGCCTGCCGCAGGGCTGCTTGCGTATTGGTCTGTGAGCCTGGGTTCAGGCTGCCGCGGCGCGCGCCGGGCGAAGCGCAGCCTGCACTTGCTCGACGTCGAGCACGTCGCCGAAAAACAGCTGCCAGCTGTACAGCGTATTCAAATGTTCCTGCTCGGTGACGGCGGCCAATGCGTCATTGACCATCACGGTGCGGAAATTCATCATCATCGCATCGCGCGCCGTCGATTCGCAGCAGGCGTTGGTCACCGTGCCAGCAATCAGCACGGTGTCGATGGCGCGTTCGCGCAACAAGGCGGCCAGGCCGGATGACCCTTCACTGAGCGCGCTGTAGCAGCGCTTCACCACACGCGGATCTTCAGGCCGCGCATCCAGGTCGGGATGCAGCGCGTAACCCATGGTGCCACTTGCCAGTTCGCGCAGCCGGCGCTGGCTGCGCTCGGGTGTCAGCATCAGCGCATGATGATGCGACCAGAATTCGTCGGCGCCATCGGCCGAGGTCTGGATCCAGACCACCGTGCCGCCCGCCTCGCGCAGGCTGGCGGCAAGCCGGTTTACCGCGGGGATGATGGCGCGCGCCGGCGCGCACTCACCCTGGTAGCCCGGCATCATGAAATAGTTTTGCAGGTCGATTACGACCAGGGCGGTGCGTTGCGCGTCGATGGTGTCGGTCGCATGCAAACGCCCCTGGCGCGCCAGCACGCGGTCGACCAGCCATTGCGGAAATTCGATTGCCATGCCACTCCCTCGCGGTGTTCAGTTGTAGCGGCGGTTGACCGCTGCTTCCAGATAATAGATTGCAAGATACATCAGGCCCGATACCACGGCCAGCACCGTGATCGAGGTCATCACGATATTCATCTTGAAGATCTGGCTGCCATTGATGATGAGGAAACCCAGTCCTGCATTGGCTGACTGGAATTCACCCACCACGACACCCACCAGGGCCAGGCCGACATTCATCTTCAGCGCGGCAATCAGGGTCGGCACGCTGCCCGGCAACACCACCTTTTGCAGCACCTGCCAGCGGGTTGCACCGAAAGTCACGGCGAGCTTGACCTTGTTTGCATCCACCGCCCGGAACCCGGAAAACATGATCATGATCGTGACGAATACCGCAATCGCAACCGCCATGCCATAGATCGAATATTCCGAGCCGAGCCAGATGTAGAAGATGGGCACGAAGGCAATCTTGGGCATGGCATTGGCCACGACGAGGTAAGGATCGACCACCTTGTAGATGAATTCCGACCACCACAAGGCTGCCGCCGCCAGGATGCCCAGCACCATGCTGAGCGCAAAGCCGATCATGGTGGCCCACACGGTGGCCCAGGTGTGGTGCAGCAGTTTGCCGTTGGCCAGCAGGTCAAGGAAGGTTGGCCACAGCGCGCTGGGATAGCTGGTCAGCATGGGGTTGATCAACTTCATGCGCGGCAGCAGTTCCCACAGTCCGAAGAACAGGACCAGCAAGCCCAGCTGGCTGGCCATGATCAACAGGGTTTGGCGGCGCGTGCGCTGCAGGTAACGACGATACTGGGAACTGGGCGCGGCAACCGCATGCAGCGGCGTAAGCGAGGGGACGGCACTCATCATTTATCCTTCGACGTGGACATCGAGTTCTTTCCACAGCATGTTGAAGTACTCGTTGAATTCAGGCAGGCTGCGGGCAACGAAAGGCGTGGGGCGCTTGCTCTCATAGCCGGCGAATTGCAGGCGGTGTTCGGAACGGATCCGGCCCGGGCGGCGCGACAACACGATGACGCGGTCAGTCATCGCGATTGCTTCGCCGATATCGTGCGTCACCAGGATCACGGTCTTGCCCTCGTCGCGCAACACGTCGACGACTTCATCTGCGATCGCCAGCCGGGTTTGCGAGTCGAGCGCGGAAAACGGCTCGTCCAGCAACACGACATCCGGCTCGGTCACCAGGGTGCGCACCAGCGCCACGCGCTGGCGCATGCCGCCGGAAAGCTGGCGCGGGTAATGATGCAGGAAGTCGCCGAGCGCGCATTTCTGCAGCAGTTGCACGGCGCGCGCGCGCGCCTTCGCCAGGTCCAGGCCCTGGATCTCGGCGCCCAGGATGCAGTTGTCGAGGATGCTGCGCCATTCATACAGGTAGTCTTGTTGCAGCATGTAGCCAATGCGGCGCGACGGACCCGTGATCGGCTTGCCGTCGACCAGCACTGCGCCGTCGGTGGCAGGCATGATGCCGGCAATCAACGACAGCAAGGTGCTTTTGCCGCAGCCGGACTGGCCGATGATGCTGACGAATTCGCCGGCGGCCAGGTCCAGCGAAATGCCGGACAAGGCTTCGGTTTCAGCCTCGCGCGTGAAATAGCGCAGGCCTACGCCCTGCAGCGAAATCTTGGCCTGGGCAGCCCCAGGTGCGGGCACGGCGGAAAGACGCACGCCGGTGCTCATTTTGCACGCTTGGCAAAGTCGGTGACGACGACATCCTGGTACTTGACCCGTTTGCCGCTCTCCAGCACGCCACTGGCAATCAGCATGTCCTGCAGCTTGTCGATCGCTACCTGCTCGACCAGCGGCGAGGTCTTCCACAAGTTGTTCTTCTTGTAGCGCTCGATTGCGGAAGCGATCTGGTCTTGCGGTATCGCCGGGAAGAATTCGGCTACTTGTTTGGCCAGGTCAGCGGGCGTGGAAGCCTGCACATGCTTCATCGAGCGCAGCACGGCATTGGTCCAGGCTTGCACCACCTGCGGGTTTTTGGCGATGAAGGCGTCGGTGGTGGTAAACACGGTGTAGTCGACCGGGCCGACTTCGCTACCAATCATCGCGACCGGGAAGGATTTGCCTTCGCGCTCCAGCGTGCCTGCCTCCGGTTCGAGGAAGATGCCGTAGTCGCCGCGGCCCGCCATCCAGGCGCCAGCGCGCGCGGGCGGGCTCAGGTTATTCATGATCGTCACATCCTTCTTCGGATCGATGCCGTGCTTGCGCAGCGCGGTTTCGAGATAGACGTCCGGATTGGAACCCGGACGGAAGCCCATGATGGTCTTGCCCTTGAGTTTGTTCCAGTCAAAGGTCGTTTCCTTCGTGCGCGACATCAGCATGAAGCCGTCGGTCGCCGTCAGGCCGGAAAAGATGCGCGGCTTGACCGGTGACTCGCTGTTTTGCACATACACCGTCGCCTCTGGCCCGATCAGCACAATGTCTGCACTTCCAGACAACAGGGCGGCCATGCCCTTGTCCGTTCCTTGCGAGGTCTTCATCTGCACATCCAGGCCGGCATCGCGGAAAAAGCCCTGGGTCAGCGCCACGTAGGCCGGCAGGTACAGTATGGACCGCACGACTTCTTCATAGCGGACCTTGGTAGGGGCCGGCTTGGCTGCCTGCGCAAGCGCGCCGGCGGAAGTGCTCACGAAAACAGCGGCGAGAGCGGTCTGCAGGACAATGCGACGGGTGCTCAAGAAGGCAGGCATGCGATTCCTTTCAGTTGGATGGCTTTTATTGGAAGCGGATTTTTTTGAGTTCGCAAAACAACACTAACACAAACTGTATACGTAATACAGTTTGCAGATGGTTAAATCGGATGGAAAAATTCATGTCACATTTGCTCCGGTCTCGCCATGTGCTCTATGACGGGGCGGCCACGCACGGGAAAAGCGCAAAGCGTTGGCTGCCACCCTGGCAACTGGGCAAGTACAGGGCATGAGAACTATTGTATACAGAACCCGGAGACCAATTTTCACCGGTAGGGCGGGTTAAGCGGCGCACTGACGACCGTGATCGATCACAGGCGATTTGGCGGTAAGGCGGGGAAGATAGCGAGAAACCCGGCGTGAAGAGCCGAGGCCGGGCGACGTGACCGTCGCCGTTTCAGGATGGCTTGGGCGGCCGCTAATTGCTGCCAGGGCGACCAGGCGCGCTGGCAGGCAAGGCCAGGTTCAGGTTTGAGAGCGGGGCATATACCCCAATACCGAAGAGATTTCCTGCACCGTCTTTTGCAAATCCTCGACCCACTCATCCTGCAGCCGGTCGGCGGGCGCAGAAATCGAGACGCCGGCGATCAGCCGGCCAGAGTCGTCGCGTATGCCGGCGGCCATGCACCGCACGCCAAGCTCCAGTTCTTCATTGTCGCGGGCATAACCGCGCGCCCGTACCAGGCTCAGCTCTCGTTCGAGCCGCGCCAGGTCGGTAATGGAGTTCTTGTTGTGGCCAGCCAGGCCGGTGCGGGTGGCGTAAGCGCGCACTTGCTTTGGATCGTCGACCGAAAGGAAGAGCTTGCCGGTGGAAGTCAGGTGCAGGGGTGCGCGTCCGCCTATGGCGCGCACCACCTGCATGCCGGAGCGCTCGGAGAATGATCGGTCTATATAAACGATCTCGTCACCCTGGCGTACCGAGAGGTTGACCGTCTGGTTGGTTTTGCGATGCAGCGCGCGCATGAAATCCAGCGCCGCTTCACGCACGTCCAGCCGGCTCTTGACGATATTGCCCAGTTCCAGCAGGCGCATGCCGAGCCGGTAGGCGCCGGGCTCGGCGCGATCGACAAAGCGCTTCATGACCAGGTCGTTGAGGATGCGGTGCGCGGTGGAGGGGTGGAGTCCCGTCAGCATGGCCAGTTGCTTCAGGCTCACCGGATCGGGATGCTGGGCCAGCGCATCCAGCAACGATGCCATCCGTTCGATGACTTGTATGGCAGTCTTCTCGCCATCGGAGATCAGCTCAGCTTTCATACCTGTCTTGGTGCAATGCAATATCCGCTTTATACCACATTGTGAAAACGGGTCCAATAGCGGGCGGCGGGCTTCCTGGAGCGGGTAGCCGCTGTGGGAAGAGGGAGGATCGGCCGGTGAATTGCATGCTCGGGACATAAGCCGGATAATCGCCGGCGCGGCCGGGTCGGCCGCATTAGCGGACATGCCATGTCTGACACCAGCCCTATGATCAGCGATTTAAAGAGCAAAAGCGGTTTGCGACGCGTGCTTGGCGCCGCGCGCTATTCCATCGCCGGGCTGGTCACCGCCGTGCGTACCGAGCATGCCTTCCGCCAGGAATTGATGGTGGCTGTGCCGGCCAGCGTGCTGGCCTTGCTGTTGCCGGTCACGGCGCTTGAAAAACTGCTGCTGGTGGGCGTGCTCATGCTGGTGTTGATTGTTGAATTGCTCAATTCGGCAGTGGAAGCGGCGATCGACCGGATTTCGCTGGAGCGCCATCCCTTGTCGAAGAACGCGAAGGATTTCGGCAGCGCGGCCGTGGCCCTGGCCGTCGGGCTGGCCGTGCTGGCCTGGGCCGTCGTGCTGGTTCCGCTGTTTTATCGCTGAATTATCGCTGAAGCGTGGCTGGCGCCAGGCCGCGCAACGCTGCGGCGCACTCGCGCACCAGGGCCGGTCCCTGATAGATCAGCCCGGTGTAAAGCTGCACCAGCGACGCGCCGGCTTCGATTTTCGCGCGCGCATCCGCACCTGAAAAAATGCCGCCCACGCCGATGATAGGCACGGCATCGCCCATTTCCGATTTCAGCGCGCGGATCACCGTATTCGACATCGCAAATACCGGTTTACCCGACAGGCCGCCCGCTTCCTGCGCATGCGCCATGCCGGCGACTGCATCGCGGCTGACTGTGGTGTTGGTTGCAATGACAGCATCCATCTGATGGCGCAGCACGGCTTGCGCAATGTTGCGCACCTGGTCGCCATCGATGTCGGGCGCGATCTTCAGCGCCACCGGAACATACTGCCGGTGCCGGTCGGCCAGCCGCAACTGCGCCTCGCGCAATTGCGCCAGCAGGGAATCCAGGGCCGTAGCCGCCTGCAGTTCGCGCAGGTTCTTCGTATTGGGCGATGAAATATTCACCGTCACATAACTGGCGTAGGGATAGACTTTTTCCAGGCACAACAGGTAGTCCTCTACTGCGCGCTCGATTGGGGTATCGGCATTCTTGCCAATGTTCAGGCCGAGCACGCCGCGGCGCTCCTGGTGGAAACGGGAAGTCTGCACGTTGGCCACGAACGCATCGACCCCACCATTGTTGAAGCCCATGCGGTTGATCAGCCCCCCGGCCTGCGGCAAGCGGAACATGCGCGGGCGCGGATTGCCAGCCTGGGGCCGTGGCGTAACCGTGCCGACTTCTATGAAACCGAAACCCAGCGCCGCCAGCCCGTCTATGTAAGCGCCATCCTTGTCCAGTCCCGCTGCCAGGCCGACCGGATTCGGGAAGCGCAAGCCCATCACGCTGCGCGGATCAGGCGCCGGCTTGGGCAGCAGGCGCGTCAGGCCCAGCTTGCTGGCGCGTTGCAGGGCCGGCAGGGTCAGGTGGTGTGCTTCTTCCGGGTCGAGCGAAAACAGGAAGGGGCGGGTCAGGGCGTAGAGGAGTTTGTCAGGCACGGCAGCAGGGAAGAGTCGGCGCGGCCGCTATTGTAGCCTTGCGCGCCGGCCCCCCGTGGCTTGCTTGCTTGCGTGCTTGCGTGCTTGCTGTGCTGCGAAGGCGGGCGCTCAGGCTGCGGCGGGCGGCGTGGCGGTCGTGCGGCGCCGGGCTAGAGGCGCAACATCGGCAGGGTCGGGGCACACGTCTTGCAGCAAGCCCCACTTGCCGCCGCGCAGCGCCTCTATCGGCCGGAAATTCGTCTTGTAAGCCATCTTGGCGCTGTCGGCAATCCAGTAGCCCAGGTAGATGTAGGGCAGGTTGAGCGCGCGCGCCTGTTCAATCTGCCACAGCACATTGAAGGTGCCCAAGCTGGCTTTCTGCAGGTTCGGATCGTAAAAGGTGTAGACCGAGGAGAGGCCATCGTCGAGCACGTCGATGATGCTGACCATGCGTAGCGTCTTGTCCGGATCGCGGAATTCAACCAGCCGCGTATTGACCTTGCTCTGAAGCAGGAACTGGGCGTACTGGTCCCGGCTGTCATGGTCCATGCCGCCGCCGGCGTGGCGCACCGACTGGTAGCGCAGGTACAGGTCGTAGTGCTCGGCCGTATAGGCCAGGCCCGTCACCCAGGCCACCAGGTCCTGGTGCCGTGTCCAGGCGCGGCGCTGGCTGCGCGTCCATTGGAAATCGTTGACGCGCACGCGCACCGGCGTGCAAGCCTGGCAACCGTCGCAATACGGCCGGTAGGTGAATACGCCACTGCGCCGGAAACCGCTTTTGACCAGCTCCGAATAGATATCCGCATTGATCAGGTGGGATGGGGTCGCCACCTGTGAACGGGCTTGGCGTTCGGGAAGATAGCTGCACGGATACGGTGCCGTGGCATAAAACTGCAGTGTGGAAAACGGCAGGTCTTTCAGGTGCGTCATTGGCTGGACGAGCAGGTCGGTGACGTGAACACTGTACAACGGTGCTGGCTCAGTCGCAAAAGTTTTTCAGCCCCGGACCGAATAGCGCAAGCGGCTGCCAGTGCGCAATTTGCGGCGCGCGAATCGCTTGCCGCAAATGGGCCAGGAAATCGGCGCGCGGAATTGGCGCCGCGCCCAGCGAAGCCAGGTGGCTGGTCTCTTGCTGGCAGTCGATCATATCGACCCCCTGGACACGCAGGAAGCGCACCAGGTAGGCCAGCGCGATCTTCGATGCATCGGGCCTGCGGGCGAACATGGATTCGCCATAAAACATGCGGCCGATTGATACGCCATAGGCGCCGCCAATGAGTTCATCGCCGAGCCAAAGCTCGGACGAGTGGGCATAGCCCATCCGGTGCAATGCGCAGTATCCGGCGACAATTTCTTCAGAGATCCAGGTGCCGGCCGCGCCCTTGCGCGGGCCGGCGCAAGCCCGCATCACGCCTTCGAAATCGCGATCGAAGCGCACTTGCAGCGGGCCGCCCTGTTGCACTTCCCGGTCCACCTTGCGCAGCGTTTTGCCCAGGCTGCGCGAAATCTTGAGCGCGTCCGTATGCAACACCATGCGCGGGTCGGTGCTCCACCACAAGATGGGTTGGCCTTCGGAAAACCAAGGAAAGATGCCGTGCTGGTAGGCGTTGAGCAAGCGTTGCGGCGACAGGTCGGCGCCGGCGGCCAGCAGGCCCGGCGCGCCATCCTCCTCGGTCAGCGCCGTGCTCACATCGGGAAAAGGCGTACGAGCTTCCAGCCAGGGAATCATCCGAACTCACCAAATAAGGGTGCGCGGCGCGCCATGGCGGTGCGCACAATCAAGCCGAAAATTTCTCTTGCCATATAAATCAAGGGTTTACAGAATGCACCAAATCGGAATGAAAATTGCTTCCGGGTAGCGCTTTTCGATCCGCCATGCACTCAAACAGGGAGAGTCGTCGATGGAAGCAATCAAACACAGTGCCGATACTTTATTCATTTTGCTCGGCGCGATCATGATCCTTGCGATGCACGCCGGGTTCGCCTTCCTTGAACTTGGCACAGTGCGCCGCAAGAATCAGGTCAATGCGCTGGTGAAAATCCTGGTCGACTTCGCTGTCTCCACGATTGCCTATTTCTTCGTCGGCTATACGATAGCCTATGGCGTGGGCTTCTTTAGCAGTGCCGACGTGCTGGTGCAGAAAAATGGCTATGAACTGGTCAAGTTCTTTTTCCTGCTGACTTTCGCGGCGGCCATACCGGCCATCGTCTCCGGCGGCATTGCCGAGCGCGCCCGCTTCTATCCGCAACTGGTCGCCACAGCCCTGCTGGTGGGCCTGGTCTATCCCTTCTTCGAAGGCATCGCCTGGAACCAGAACCTTGGTGTGCAAGCCTGGATGAAAGCAAGCCTGGGGGCAGAATTCCATGATTTCGCAGGCTCGGTGGTCGTGCATGCAGTGGGCGGCTGGGTTGCGCTGCCGGCGGTGA
Source organism: Paucimonas sp. (assembly GCA_028292545.1). GTDB lineage: Bacteria > Pseudomonadota > Gammaproteobacteria > Burkholderiales > Burkholderiaceae_D > Lacisediminimonas. The sequence continues at coordinate 1,898 of JAQGMC010000047.1, read as the reverse complement.
TCCTGCTTGGCGCGCGGCGCGGCCGCTATTCCAAGGATGGCGGCATCGCGGCCCATCCGCCGTCGAGCATTCCCTTCCTGGCTTTGGGCGCGTGGATACTCACGGTCGGCTGGTTTGGCTTCAACGTGATGAGCGCGCAGACGCTGGACAAAATCAACGGCCTGGTTGCGATCAACTCGCTGATGGCAATGGTGGGCGGCACGCTGGTGGCGGTTTTGCTGGGCAAGAATGACCCTGGTTTTGCCTATAACGGACCGCTCGCCGGCCTGGTTGCCGTGTGCGCTGGATCGGACTTGATGCATCCGCTTGGGGCGCTGGTCACCGGCGGCATCGCGGGCGCCATCTTTGTCTGGATGTTCATGCTGACCCAGAATAAATGGCGCATCGACGATGTGCTGGGCGTATGGCCGCTGCACGGCTTGTGTGGCGCCTGGGGCGGCATTGCGGCCGGCATATTTGGCATGAAAGCACTGGGCGGGCTCGGTGGCGTCAGCCTGGTGGCGCAAATTCTCGGCACGCTGCTGGGCGTGGCGATTGCAGGTATCGGCAGCCTGCTCATCTACGGCGCGATCAGGGCTTTCGTTGGCCTGCGGCTCGATCCGGAGCAAGAGTTCGAGGGCGCGGACCTTACCGTCCATCGCATCTCTGCAACGGCTGAGCGCGAGACCAACTGGTAAGTGCACCTGCTGCAAGCGCGATGGCTCTACAAACTGCAGCATCGCGCCCCGCCCGGCGCGCTTGCGGGCCCAAGCTCAGGTGGGAACCGGCTCGCGGAAGGGGCGGAATATGTCCTTCGTGTGCAAGCTGAACCCGCCACGGCCGGTGCGCAGTTTTTCCAGGTCTTCGAACAGGAATTTCAGCGTATGGGCGATGGTGGGGAAGGCAATATCGTCCCATGGGATTTCTTCCTCGCGGAACAGCTTCACTTCCAGGCTTTCGACGCCGGCATGGAAGTCCAGGTCGAGCAGCGTGGCGAGATAGAACATATGCACCTGGTGCACGTGCGGCACGTTCAGCATCGAATACAGTTGCCGAATCTCGATGCGGGCGCCGGCTTCTTCCTCAGTCTCGCGGCTGGCTGCCTGGGAAGTGGTTTCTTCATTCTCCATGAAGCCGGCGGGCAGGGTCCAGTAACCCAGGCGCGGTTCGATCGCGCGCCGGCACAACAGCACTTGCGTTTGCCCGTCCTGCTCCCAAAGCGGTATCGATCCAACCACCATCTTGGGATTCTGGTAATGAATCGTGCCGCAGTTGCTGCAGACATAACGCTCACGTGTATCGTCCGGCGGTGTCTGGAGCGATACCGGATGCGCGCATTCAGAGCAGAATTTCATGACAGGACGATAGGGCGGAAGGTGGAAAATGCCTGGCCCCCGGAAGTGGGCGGGCGGAAGCTTTGTGACGATGGCACGAGTGTATCATTGCAATTCGCACGCGGTTTCGTTTGCAATCAAGCGCCAAGCTGTGTATAGTTCATTTCTTCAGACGCGGGGTGGAGCAGTCTGGCAGCTCGTCGGGCTCATAACCCGAAGGTCGTAGGTTCAAATCCTGCCCCCGCAACCAAACAAGTAAAAAAGCCCGGCTACACGCCGGGCTTTTTTACGTTCGTTCCCGCTGAACAACTTGCCGTCCCATCATGGCTGTCTGTCGCCGGTTCGTGTTGTCCTATCACGATGGGACGCTGTCAGCAGAGATCAATGAGCCTTTTTCAACAGAGTCGGCCGGCTTTGGACAGTAATCAGGAACAAAGTCCAAGAGGAAGAATCTTTCACCTGAAGCCACTTTTCATGCCCGCAAGGGATAAGGTGGTTGCGACCCCGGTACCATCGAACCTTACCGCCTTTGAAGGCCCAGGATGCCAAATATTCCTCGCAATCAATTCAATACCGATGCCAGTC
>JAQGMC010000038.1 GCA_028292545.1 Paucimonas sp. | reverse complement strand
GACTGGCGGGTGAATTCGCGCGCCAGGTCTTGTGGCGGCAAGCCGGACAAGTCTTGTTCGCGCGCGTCGAGCATTTTTACGTAGCCGCCCAGCGGCAAGGCCGACAGCGCCCACTCAGTCTGGTCGCGGCCAAAGCGGCGTGACCAGACGATGCGGCCCATGCCGACTGAAAAGCGCAGGACCTTCACGCCGCACCAGCGCGCAGCCAGGTAATGGCCCAGTTCGTGCACCACTACCAGCGTGCCCAGCACGACCAGGAAAGCCAACAGAGTCTGGATCAACATCATGCCCGGATAAGCTCCTGGGTTGTTTCGCGTGCCTGCGCATCCTGCTCCAGCAAGCCGCCGATATCGGTGACGGGCCGGGACGGCAGGCGCTCCAATACGCTGGCGATGACGCGGTCGATCATGCGGAAACCGATGCGCCCGTTGAGGAAGGCGTCGACCGCCACTTCGTTGGCTGCATTCATGATGGCCGCGGCGCTGCCGCCAGCTCGCAAAGCATCATACGCCAGTTTCAGACAGGGAAATCGCTGCAGGTCCGGCCGTTCGAACTGGAGTTGCGCTATGTCAGCCAGATCAAGCGGCGCCACGCCGGAAGCGATGCGTGCCGGCCAGGCCAGCGCATGCGCAATCGGGGTGCGCATGTCGGGATTGCCCAGTTGCGCCAGCACCGAGCCATCCACATACGACACCATCGAATGGATCACGCTTTGCGGATGGATCAGCACGTCGATGCGCTCGGCCGGGGCACCGAACAGCCAGTGCGCCTCAATCACTTCCAGGCCCTTGTTCATCATCGTGGCCGAGTCCACCGAGATCTTTCGGCCCATGACCCATTTTGGATGCGCGACCGCCTCGTCGGGCGTCACGTTGTCCAGCGTCTCGACGGCGCGCTGCAGGAAGGGGCCGCCGGAAGCGGTCAGGACAATGCGGGCAACGCCGTGCTGGTCGGGCGCACGCCGGTAGTCGCGCGGCAGGCACTGGAACACGGCATTGTGCTCGCTGTCGATGGGTAGCAGGATAGCGCCGCTGGCGGCCACGGCATCCATGAACAGCTGGCCCGACATGACCAGGGCTTCCTTGTTGGCCAGCAAGACTTTTTTGCCGGCGCGGGCCGCAGCCAGCGTGGGCGCAAGTCCCGCCGCGCCGACGATGGCGGCCATCACCGCGTCAACCTCGGGCGCGCTGCTGATTTCGCACAGCGCTGCCTCGCCCCAGCGCACTTCGGTGGCGACGCGGCGTTCGGCCAGCAGCAGCGCCAGTTCATCGGCCGCGGCTGCGCTGCCGACTACGGCCAGCGCCGGACGGAAGCGCTGGCACAGGACTGCCAGTTCCGGCACGCGGCTATGCGCGCTAAGGGCATGGACCCGGTAAAGCCCGGGATGGCGCGCGATCACGTCCAGCGTCGATTCCCCGATCGAACCGGTGGCGCCAAGTATCGAAATGCTTTGCATCGTGGACCTGGGCTAGAGACGGGCGCTGAGCAGCATGGCCAGTGGAAGAACCGGTACCAGCGCATCGATGCGGTCGAGCACGCCGCCATGGCCCGGCAGCAGGTTGCTGCTGTCCTTCATGCCGGCGCGACGCTTCAACTTCGATTCGAACAGGTCGCCGCATACGCTGGCCACGGTCACCAGCGTCAGCACCGCAATCGCGCCGGCCCAGCCCCACTGCCGCTGCACTGCAGCAGGGAAGGTGTCGGCCAGCGCCGGATGCAGCGCGCACAAGGCACCCAGCAAGAGTACGCAGGCCCACCCGCCCAGTGCGCCTTCCCAGGTTTTGCCCGGCGAGATCGAGGGCGCCAGCTTGTGGCGCCCAAAGGCGCGGCCGCAGAAGTAGGCGCCTATGTCGGCCACCCAGACCAGCGCCATCACTGAAAACAGGTACAGGCCAGAGACCTGGTACAGCGCATGCAGGGCCACGAAGCATCCGAGGATGGCGATCGCATAAGTGAGCCCGAGCAGCCGGCTTGCCAGGCCGCCCGGTGGCGGCAGGCCGATCGCAAGCGAGGGTGCAAAGCGGATTGCCCACAGTGCCACGCACAGCGCCAGCAGGGTTTGCGCCTGGGCTGGATTGAATTGATAGGTAACGACCAGGAACAGCACGGTCCACACCGCGGCCCACAACAGCGGCCGGCGCAGGCCGAACAGGCGCATGCATTCCCATGCGGCGGCGCCCATGAAAGCCGTGAGCGCCAGCACGAAAGCCAGCACCGATTTCGACCACAACACCGCCAGCAGGATCGCCAGCAGCACCACCGCCGTGACGACGCGGGTTTTCAGCATCAGGAAGCTTTCCTGGTCTCGACCAGCTGCTCGCTGGTGCGGCCGAAGCGGCGCTCGCGCTGCTGGTAGGAGGCAATCGCCGCATCCAGCGCCGCGCCGTCGAAATCGGGCCAGTAGGTGTCGGTGAAATAAAGCTCGGCATAAGCCAGTTGCCAGAGCAGGAAATTGGAAATGCGCTCCTCGCCGCCGGTACGGATAAACAGGTCCGGCTCGGGCGCATAAGCCATCGACAGGTGGCGCGCCAGTGCTTCTTCGGTGATGTCGGCGGCGGCGCCTTCTTGCGCCACCAGCTTTTGCATGGCTTGCAGGATGTCCCAGCGGCCGCCGTAGTTGGCGCAGATGGTCAGCGTCAAGCCCGGGTTGTTGGCCGTGGTGGCCATGGCATTGGCGATCTTTTCCTGCAGGCGGGCGTCGAAGCGCGACAGGTCGCCCACCACTTTCAGGCGGATGCCGTTTGCATGCATGCGCGCGACTTCACGCTCCAGGGCCGTCACGAACAGGCGCATCAGGAGCGACACTTCATCTGCCGGGCGGCGCCAGTTTTCGGAACTGAAAGCAAACAGCGTCAGGTATTTCACGCCACGCTCGGCGCAGGCTTCGACGGTGGTGCGCACCGCTTCCACGCCCTTGGCATGGCCGGCTACGCGCGGCATGTAACGGCGGGTGGCCCAACGGCCATTGCCGTCCATGATGATGGCGATGTGCGCGGGCACCGCCGCCACCATCGGCACTACCTGGGTCGAACTGGAATGCGGCATCGTATGAAAATAAGAAAACCCGGTTGGATGAAAACGGCAAGATCGGTCGGTTGGCCGGGCCAGGCCGGTGTCACACGGTCATGACTTCCTTTTCCTTGTCGGCGGTGAGCTTGTCGACTTCGGCGACGAATTTGTCGGTCAGTTTTTGCACCTCGTCCTGGGCGCGGCGCTCGTCGTCTTCAGACACGGCCTTGTCCTTGAGCAGCTTCTTCAACTGTTCGTTGGCTTCGCGGCGGATATTGCGCACGGCGATCTTGGCATCCTCGCCCTCGCTCTTGACCAGCTTGACCATCTCCTTGCGGCGTTCTTCAGTCAGCGGCGGCGTGGGCACGCGGATCATGTCGCCCTGCGTGGCCGGGTTCAGGCCCAGGTCGGATTCGCGGATCGCTTTCTCGATCACGGCCACCATTTTCTTTTCCCAGGCTTGCACGCCGATCGTGCGCGCATCCAGCAGGGTGACATTGGCGACTTGCGTGATGTGCGTCGGCGAGCCGTAATAATCGACCTGGATGTGGTCGAGTATGCCGGGATGGGCGCGGCCGGTACGGACTTTGGACAAGTTCGACTTGAGCGTCTCAATCGACTTGTTCATCTTTTGCTCAGTGCTCTTCTTGACGTCGGCGATCGTCATGTTGCTCTCCTCAATTGCAAGGCTTTGTTCAGTGATTCGGGATTGCGGATTCCAGCAGCTGGTTTGTTTTTCCTGGTTCCTGCCCGGCTGCAGCGGCATGCGTGGCTTGCTGCTGCGTGGGCGCCGGTGCGGCAGGCACGGCCGCTGCGTTGCCAGCACCGCGCTGCCGGCGCCCCCAGGTCAGACGTGCACCATCGTACCCTCGTCCTCGCCCAGGATCACGCGCCGCAGCGCGCCGGGCTTGGTGATCGAGAATACCTTGATCGGCAGCTTCTGGTCGCGGCACAGCGCGAAGGCGGTGGCGTCCATCACTTCCAGGTGGCGCGAAATCGCTTCGTCGAAGGTGATGCTGGAATAGCGGGTGGCAAGCGGGTCTTTCTTGGGGTCGGCGCTGTACACGCCATCGACCTTGGTCGCCTTGAGCACGATCTGGGCGCCGATCTCGGAGCCGCGCAGCGCAGCCGCGGTATCGGTGGTGAAGAAGGGATTGCCGGTGCCGGCTGCAAACACCACGATCTTGCCCTCTTCCAGGTATTGCAGCGCCTTGGGGCGCACATAGGGTTCGACGACTTGCTCGATAGCGATCGCGGACATGACGCGGGCCGTCAGGCCGGCCTGGCGCATGGCATCAGCCAGGGCCAGCGAATTCATCACCGTGGCCAGCATGCCCATGTAGTCGGCCGTGGCGCGGTCCATGCCCTGGGCGCCGGGCGCGACGCCGCGGAAGATGTTGCCGCCGCCGATGACGATTGCCAGTTCGACGCCCAAGGCTGCGACTTCCGCTACGTCGGCCACCATGCGGTCAATCGTGGCGCGGTTGATGCCGTAAGGGTCTTCCCCCATCAGCGCCTCGCCGGATAGTTTGAGCAAGACGCGCTTGTAGGCGGATTGTGACATCGGGAGAAACTCCTTGATCCGTTGATGGGATTTATGTTGCCGGCCTTTACCGCGTAAGGCCCCTCGGAATTATCCGGCATTTTACTTTCCTGCGGCTTGGCAGGGCTTAAATCGGGGCATTCTTTTCAGAAAGTTGGCCGCTGGCTGGCGCCCAAGCGCGTCGGGCACGCGTGGCTGACCGGGAAGCGCCTGGCGAAGTGTGCCTGGTGGTTACAACCGCAAGCGCCACTCGCCTAAGCGCCACTCGCCCGAAGCACCGGCTGACCAACTGCGTGCCTAAAAAAACGGGCCTTGCGGCCCGTTTTTCCAGCTTACGCTTGCTTGGCGGCAGCCACTTGCGCTGCCACTTCGGCTGCGAAGTCGTCTTGCCGCTTCTCGATGCCTTCGCCCACGATGAACATGACGAAAGATTTGACCGAGCTGCCGGTCGCTTTCAGCATCTGCTCAACCGTCTGCTTGTCGTTTTTGACGAAGGTCTGGTTCAGCAGCGACACTTCCTTCAGGTATTTCTGCACCGAGCCTTCGACCATCTTGGTGACGATTTCAGCCGGCTTGCCGGATTCGGCTGCCTTCAATTCCGCCACCGAACGCTCCTTGGCGATCAGGTCGGCCGGCACGGCGTCCGACGACAGCGCTACCGGCTTCATAGCGGCGATATGCATTGCCACATCCTTGCCGACTTGCTCGTTGGCGCCGTCATACTCGACCATCACGCCGATGCGGGTGCCGTGCAGGTAAGACACCAGCTTGGCGCCGGTTTCGAAACGCTTGAAGCGGCGGATCGACATGTTTTCGCCGATGCGGCCCACCAGCGTCGTGCGCAATTGCTCGACCGTGGTGTCGCCTTCGATCGGCAGCGCCGACAGCGCAGCCACGTCGGCCGGGTTCTTTTCAGCCACCAGGCGGGCGCAATCGTTGGCCAGCTTCAGGAAGTCGTCATTCTTGGTCACGAAGTCGGTTTCGCAGTTGACTTCGATGAGGGCGCCGACATTGCCATTGATGTAAGCGGCGACCACGCCTTCAGCGGCGATGCGGGAAGCGGCCTTGGAAGCCTTGCTGCCCAGCTTGACGCGCAGGATTTCCTCGGCGCGGCTCATGTCGCCGTCGGCCTCGGTCAGCGCCTTCTTACATTCCATCATCGGTGCGTCGGTCTTGGCGCGCAGTTCGCCCACCATTGCTGCAGTAATTGCCATTTTTTCTCTCCTGTCCTGTTGATGCTGCCTGTCTTGCACACTGTCTTCAAAAAAAAGGGGCACGCAGCCCCTTTTTTGCCGGCGTCGCTTCAGTTGAAGCGCGTGGCTCAGGCCTGCTGCTCGTTGACCTCGACGAACTCTTCATTGCCGGCCTTGACGGCGTCGACCAGTTCGTTGGTCGCATTGGCGCGGCCTTCGAGGATGGCGTCGGCAACGCCCTGGGCGTACAGCGCAATCGCCTTGGACGAGTCGTCGTTACCAGGAATGACGTAGGTGATGCCTTCAGGCGAGTGGTTGGTATCGACGATGCCGATGACCGGGATGCCCAGTTTGGCGGCTTCGGTAATGGCGCCCTTGTGGTAGCCCACGTCGATGACGAAAATCGCATCCGGCACGCCGTTCATGTCCTTGATGCCGCCGATCGATTTTTGCAGCTTTTCGATCTCGCGCTGGAACATCAGGCCTTCTTTCTTGCTCATTTTTTCAAGCGAGCCATCGGCGATCGCGGCTTCCATTTCCTTCAGGCGCTTGATCGAAGTCTTGATGGTTTTGAAGTTGGTCAGCATGCCGCCCAGCCAGCGCTGGTCGACGAAAGGAACGCCGGCGCGTTGCGCTTCCATGGCGATCAGGTCGCGCGCCTGGCGCTTGGTGCCCACCATCAGGATGGTGCCGCGGTTGGCGGCGAGTTGACGCACATATTTCATCGCCTCCTGGTACATGGCCAGGGTCTTTTCCAGGTTGACGATGTGGATCTTGTTGCGATGGCCGAAGATGTACGGTGCCATCTTGGGGTTCCAGAAGCGGGTCTGGTGGCCGAAGTGGACACCGGCTTCCAGCATTTCACGCATGGTGACTGCCATGATAATTCTCTCCAGGGTTGGGTCTTGAATCCAGGCTGTCACCGCTTCAGTCTTGTTGCCAAGACCTGCAGGCGGCACCCTTAGTGCCCGGATTCGCGATTTGCATTTCTGCTGTTCCACCCGACACCATTGCCGGGCGAACCCGAGATTCTAACTGAAATGACTGGGGCGGTACAAGCCTTGGTTCCTTTTCGGTAAGTCCGCGGCCGCTCCGGTACTTCGGCATCGACGATGCAAATCGCCATACACAAATCGCAATTGCCGCCGCCAGCGCGACGCTCGCGGCTGGCGGACCTACCGGAAGACAGCCGCCGGTTCGGATGCCGTTGAAGCGGAACGGCCGAAGTTCATTGGTGCAAACAAGTTTTCCTCTTCCCGCTGCGGGTTCGTAAATTCGAGAATTGCCGCGCCGGCTCCGGCGCGGCCTACACGACGCGAAACCATTTTCCGATGACCATAGCAAGCGTGCTTCTCGAACGCGCCGCGCAGCAACCCAATGCGCTCGCTTACCGCGTCTGGCGTAACGGCGAGCATGAAACGCTGACCTATTCCACCCTGCTGGACCGCGCCGCAAGCCTGGGCGCGCAAATCCAGGCTGCCTGTTATCCAGGCGACCGCGTGGCGCTGGTTTTCGACACCGGCCTGGACTATGTCTGCAGCCTTTTCGCCTGTTTGCTCACAGGGCGGGTTGCCGTACCGGCTTATCCGCCGCGCAGCAACCGGCACGGCGAGCGCATCAGCGGCATCATCGACGATGCCGAGTGCCGCCTGCTGCTGACCGATTCCGCCTATGCAGGCAGGCTGGCCGACGCACGGACGAAGGGCAGGCCCGAATGTCCCGTCATCGTGGTCGACCCTGGTTACGAAGGCGATGAAGCCGGCCTGCGCCTCTCCCTGCCCCACGACGAAGACATCGCATTGCTGCAGTACACCTCCGGTTCCACAGCGCGGCCAAAGGGGGTGGTGCTACTGCACCGGCATATCAACGCCAACCTGGCCATGCTGCGGCAGGCGCTCGAACCGGGCCCGGACAGCGCCGGTGTGTCCTGGCTTCCGCCCTATCACGACATGGGCTTGATCGGCGGCCTGCTCTTCCCCTTGTATTGCGGCTTTCCAGTCACCTTGATCGCGCCCGCCGTCTTCCTGCAGCGGCCGCGCACCTGGCTGGAGGCCATTTCTGAAACCCGCGCCAGCATCAGCCCCAGCCCCGACTTCGGTTATCGCCATTGCGTCGCCAGGATTGGCGAAGACGCGGCCGCGGGCCTGAATTTGTCGCGCTGGCGTCATGCGTTGACGGGCGCGGAGCGGGTGCGACAGCACACCATGGATGCCTTTGCAGCGCGCTTTCGCGGCGCAGGTTTTGACGCGCGCGCGTTTTTTCCCTGCTACGGCCTGGCCGAAGCGACGCTATTCGTCAGCGGCCGCTCAGGTCGCGACCCGGGCCGCGGCAGCAATCGGCGCCAGCCTGCGGGCGCAACTGAAGACATGCAGCGAACCGATACCGTCGTCAGTTGCGGCCGCCCGGCGGCCGGGGTGGCAATCAGGATAGATGGCGCCGGTGCAAACGCGGGACAGATCGGTGAAATCCTCGTGCGTTCGCCCGCCCTGGCGAGCGGCTACTGGCGCAACCCGGTTGCCACCGAAGAAGCGTTTTTCAAGGATGGCGCCGGCCACAGCCACAGCCAAACCCACGGCGCAGGCTGGTTGCGCACGGGTGACCTTGGCTTCCTGCAAGGGGGTGAACTGTTTGTCTCGGGCCGGGCCAAGGAATTGATCATCATCCGCGGCCGCAACCTGTTCCCGACCGATATCGAAGCCATTGCCGAGCGCGCTTCGCCCCATATCGTGGCCGGTGGCGTCGCCGCCTTCGGCCTGGAGCAAGATGGCGAAGAAAGGCTTTGCATCGTGGCCGAGGTCGCGCGCGCTCCAGGCATCGACTACGCCGAGGTTGCTGGCGCGGTGCGTTCGGAAGTGGGCAATCTTGCTGAAACCGCCGTCTACGACATCCGCCTGATCCGCCGCGGCAGCCTGCCACGCACCAGTAGCGGAAAGACCCAACGGCTGCGCTGCCGGGAACTGTACCGGCACGGCGCTTTCCCTGGCGTCGCGATTGGTGCAGCCGATGGGCCAGCCACCGGTTCCGCTGACGATCTGAAGCCCGGCACGGCGATGCATGGCAGCGCGGCCAGCACTGCGAACGCGCCCGCCACGGATATCGAAATTTGCCTGATGCGCGCCTGGTCGCAGGCATTCGCCCGGCCTTGTAGCCTGGATGACGATTTCTTTGCGCTTGGCGGGGATTCGCTGAAATGCGTCGAACTTGTGACAGCGGCCCGCGACCAGGGCCTGAGCTTGCGTTATGAAGATGTGTACGCCTTTCCCACCATCCGGCGCCTGGCGACGCATGCCTGCATTGCCGGCAGCGACGCCCTGGCGCCGATCCTGCCCGACGCAAGCGTCGACTTCACGCAACCAGTCCCGCTGGCGCCACAGCAGCGCCGTTACTGGAAGGATTACCGGCTCGATGTGCGGGGCCCGAGCTGGAGCCATATCTATCGCGAAATCAGTTTCCCGGCGCCGCTGGACCTGGACCGGGTTTCCGCCGCGCTGCTGGCACTGGCCGAACGGCATCCCGCCCTGCGCCTGGGATTTGCGTGCGCTGCCAGCGGTGAAGTGATGCAGCAGCTGCATACCGTGCGCCGCATCGAGATTGCGCATCACGATTTGCGCGGGCTGCCGGCTGCCACGGCGGCGCTGCGCCTAGCCGCGTTGGCACGGGCAACGGCTTGCGATCCCTTCGACCTGGAGCGTCCGCCGCTGTTGCGGGTGGTATCGGTGCGCAAAGAAGAACGCATGCAGCAGCTGCTGTTCTGTTTCCATCACCTGGTCTGCGATGCCCAGTCGCTGATGGCATTACAGGCTGAGCTGATGGCCGAGCTTGCTGCTGCCCAGCCGCAAGCGACTGACGGCAAAGCCATCACCGCATCCGCAGCCCTGGGCGCCGCCAGCTACCTTGACTACATCACCTGGCTGCGCCGCCACTACGTCGGCTCGGTCGCCTGGCAACTCGATCGCGCATACTGGCTGGACCGGCTGCATGGCGTCGAACACCGGCGCCATCTGGCCGTGGCCGCGGAACTGGAGCGCGACAGCGACGAGGGCATCGCCAACGCCGATTACCGCGGCCGCGCCTGCCAGTACCGGATTCCGGACGACCTGCTGGCGCAAGCCAGTGTTTTCTGCGAGCAGAACCAGGTGTCGCTGTTTGCCTTGTTCCTGGCAATGCTTGCCATTCACATTGCCCGCAGCACGAATGAGCGCGACATCCTCATCGGCAGCCCGGCCGCGGGCCGCGAATTGCCGGAACTGAAAAACCTGCTTGGCTTGTTCATCAATCTTGTCGTGTTGCGCATCCAGGTCGACCCGGCCGAAGACAGCTTCCTGGATGTGGTCAGGCGCAGCCAGCATGCGATTTTCTCTGCGCTGTCGCACCAGCTTTACCAGCTCGATGACATTGCCCGCGACCTGGGTTTGCCACCGGCTGGCGATCGCTTCCCGCTGACCACCAGCTTTTTCAGTGCCATCCGCTTTGCCGAAGCTTGTCCTGACATGCGCAGTCCGGGGCCGGCATGTTTTTCCGAGCTTGCAACCGATGTGCGTTTTGAATTCATGGCTTACCTGCTGATGTACCGCGATGGCGCCGTCCTGGACCTCAGGTACCGGAAAGCCTTGTTTGCGGATCAAACCATTGCCGCGCTGGGTGCATCGCTGCTGTCCCTGGCGCGCGATGCCACCAGCAATCCCCTGGAAAAAGCGTTTCCCAGTCTTTCCGGCTGAGAGACAAGACATCGCCTTGCTTGTTGGGCTAGCGCTTGGGCTTGGCAGCGGAAAGGCTTGCATCCGGGCCGCTGTTTTCCTGCAAGCGGGAACCCGGGCCATGATGCAGTGATGGCTTGCAGGCGTTGACCTTGCCGGCGCTGGACGCTCCCGTCCGGCCTTTCGA
>JAQGMC010000037.1 GCA_028292545.1 Paucimonas sp. | reverse complement strand
GGTATACCTTAGCTTCGATTGACTATGAAGGACCAATAAAGCTCCCTCCCTTTCAAGGGGAGGGCGGGGGTGGGGATGGGGTTAAAACAGGCGAAGCAGCATCATGCAGGCGCAGGCACTCGCCTTCCCCTATCACGCTGCAACAATCCTTTCCTCTTCCGGCGTCAGTTGCGGACCATCCAGCGTGACGCGTGAATCGTCCAGGCGGAAGCGCTGGATCACCGGCTTCAACTCTTCCTTCACGTGCTTTTCGCTGTAGCCGTTGAACAGCGTGCCCAGCAGGCTGCGCCGCACATCACTGGTGCCCAGGAACCAGTCCGCGATCGGGAAAGTGAGGTTCATGTTGTACTTCATCATGATCCCCTGGTTGTGGTGCGCAGTGTGATGCCGGCGGATGGTGTTGATGAAGGGCATGTTGCGCACGAACCAGTTGTCATGCACATGGCAGCAGTAGTGGAAAGTCTCATAGATAAGGTACTGCCCCACCATGGTCAGGAATACGACATAGCCCGCGTTGGGATTGAAGATCAGCGCCGCAATGCCGCCCAGGATGGTGCCGCCCACGCCCAGCGTGATCAGCACGCGCCATGGAAAGAACACGATGCGGAATTCGCGCGTGGTGTCGATGGTGACGTCATTGTCGGTGAAGTACTGGTGATGCTGGCGCGTGTGGCGGTCATAGATGGCGCGCAGCGCAAACACATCGATCTTGCGGTGCATGACAAAGCGGTGCATCGCCCACTCGACGAAATTGCCGGCAATGAAAACCGGCAGCACCAGCCACCATTCCCAGGTTGCCGTGCCGAGGTGCTTGAGGCAGTAGTAAATCGCCGCGATCCCGGCGGCATACATGACGGCAATGTGCAGCAGGCCGTTGTACAGCGGGCTGATCTGCGACTTGTAATTCTCGCGGAATTTGCGTTGGCGTTCAGACATCATGGCGCTTCTCCTGCAGCCGGAATTGAACTGATATATTAGTTATATTCCAGCGCAAGGTCAAGTTGCGGAGCGGCCTCCTTGCCGTGCCGCACAAGCCGGTCCGCACCCTGCCCCTCCGGCGTGAACGGGAAGGCACAGCGGGGCTTGGCCTGAGCCGGCCATAGCCTGAACGCCGGCGCCTTTCCGAAGCGGGGCCGAGTGGAATGGGGTTCGTCAAATCCCGAAAAAATATTTTGGATCCAACCGTTTCGCGAAACGCCAGAGCGCTCCACATCTCTGATATATTAGTTGTGCACCATCACCGCAACGATCCTGCGCAGCTACTGGCCAGCGCGGCAAAACAAAACAGAGACGGAGGAGGACAAATGGAAAAATCCAAGGTCGACGCAAGCCGCGCGGGCTCGCTGTCGCGACGCAAGGTATTGAAAGCAGTGGGCGGACTGGGCCTCTTGGGCAGCGGACTGGTGTCGTTCCCGGCGATTGCGCAGAACCGTCCGCTGAAGATCGGCATCATCGCGCCCAAGGCTGGCATTGCCGGCACCATCGGCGAATGCGGCTTGCGCGGCACCCAGTTCGCGGCCGACAAGATGAATGCGGCCGGCGGCATTGCCGGGCGCAAGGTCGAATTGATCATTGAAGAAGAAACCAATGCCAAGGATTCGATCGAGCGCCTGCGCAAGCTGGTGTTGCAGGACAAGGTCGATTGCGTGCAGGGCATCGTTTCGTCCGGCGTCAGCCTGGCAATGGGCCCGACTGCCGAAGAACTGAAAACGGTCACCATCTACTGGGACGGCACCACGCAGGACGGCGTGCGCGAAACGATCGCCAAGCCGCGCTACCTGTTCCGCTCCACCGACAATGAATGCGAAGCCGTGATGGCATCGCTGCTGGCGATCAAGCATTTCAAGGGCAAGTTTGCCACCGTGGCCGGCATCAACCCCGACTATTCATATGGCCGCAATAACTGGGCCGCCTTCCTGGCGCTGCTCAAGCGCTTCGGCGTCAATGTCAAGGTCGTGGCCGAGCAGTGGCCGAAGGTTGGCACGCTGGACCTGTCCTCGCATGTCGGCGCGCTCAAGGCCGCCAAGCCAGACCTGATTTTCAGCTCGCTACTGTTCGCCGACCTGCCAGTGTTCATGCAGACCGCCTTCGGCGCCGGCCTGATGCAGGGCGGCACCAAGTTCGTCTTCCCGGCCGCCGGCTTCCAGCACACGCTGCTGAAAAAATCCTTCACGCCGGAAGGCATGATCTTTGGCCACAACACGCTTTACTTCGACCTGCCGAACGCTTCCCCGATCCAGAAGGAATTCGTCAGCATGTATGTCGACAAGTACAAGGACTATCCGCACTGGGAAGCGGACCGCGCCTATTTCGCGATGCAGGCCTTCAAGGCTGGCGTGGAAAAAGCGGTCAAGGCCAAGGGCAGCGCCTGGCCGACGATGGAAGACATCGCCGCCTCCATCGAGGGCGTGAAGGTGGATTCGCTGGGCGGCCCGGGCTTGATGCGCACCGACCACATCGCCGAGCAAACCTTCTACCAGGGCATTACCACCCACAACAACAAGTACGACTTCCCGACCCTGGGCGTGGTCGACAAAATGTTTTCCGACCAGTTGCAGAAGCCGCCGGGCATGGACTTCTGGAAGTGGCTGGAGACGGCGAAGATCACGCTGTAAGCAGACTGCCGGGCGGGCGCGCATTTCCTGCCGCCTGCCCGGCGCTTGCGCCATTGCGCTGCTTGCAGCCGGATTGGCGGCGCCTGGCTGAATCCCTGTCTTTGTGATCCTGGCAGCGCAAGCGCACCGCTGCGACCTGCGCTGCTGTTGTTTGTTCGTGGCCCCCGTGCGCCAGCACCGGGCTTACCGACGAAGAGGAAATTTTGTCGACCATCCTGGATATCTTGTTGAGCGGCTTGTTCCATGCCGGCGTGCTGTTTCTGGTCGCCGGCGGCTTGCAGCTTGTTTTCGGCGTGCAGAAAATCGTCAACCTGGCTTGCGGCTCGTTCTATGCGCTGGGCGCGTACACCGGCGTGACTGCCGTCACCTGGGCCCTGTCCAAGGGCGTGCCTGGCTACTGGGTGCTGCCGATACTGCTGGTGGCGGGCCTGGCGCTGGGCGTTATCGGCCCCGCGGTGGAGCGCGTGCTGCGCACCGTCTATAACCGCGAGGAAGGCTTCCAGCTGCTGCTGACTTTCGCGCTCTTGCTGCTGTCGCAAGACATCTACCGCTTCATCTGGGGCGCCACGCCCAAGACCCTGGGCAATATCTCGCTCGTGTATGGCCAGACCACGCTCGGGCCCACCTCGATACCGACTTACAAGATCCTGGTCATCGTCGCCAGTATCGCCATCGCCCTGGCCCTTGGCTGGCTGCTGCAGAAATCGAAATTCGGCCGCATCGTGCGCGCCACGGCAGAGAACCGCAACATGAGCGAGGCGGTCGGCATCAGCAGCGGCAAGGTCACTGTCATCGTGTTCACGCTGGGCACGATGCTGGGCACCGTCGGCGGCGCGCTGGTCGTGCCCACCGCTGCTGCCTCATTGGACATGATGGTGGAACTGGTGGTGGAAGCTTTCGCCGTGGTCGTCATCGGCGGCCTGGGTAGCATGCGCGGCGCGCTGGTCGGCGCGCTGGTGGTGGGCCTGGTGCGATCGCTGGCAGTGTTCTACTACGCCGAACTTGAAATCCTGTCGATCTACCTGATCGTCATTGGCGTGCTGATCTTCCGGCCAACCGGCCTCTTTGGGAAGCCCATCGAATGAGTCGCTATCGCATTGTGTTACCGCTGGTGCTGTTGGCCCTGGTCGCCGCGCCTTTCGTGTTGTCGCCCTTCTATGTGGTGCTGATGCTGCCGGCCCTGGCTTACGGCGTCATCCTGCTGGGTTTCAATCTTCTGTTCGGCTATACCGGCCTGATGTCCTTTGGCCATGCGCTGTATGTGGCGCTGGGCGCCTACACCGTTGCCTACATGACCGGGCGCTATGGTTTCAAGAGCATGGAGCTGTGCCTGCTGGGCGCGGTGCTGGTCGCCCTGGTGGTGGGCATACCGGTGGGCATGCTGTGCGTGCGCTACGTGAAGATTTTCTTCGGCATGCTGACGCTGGCCTTTGGCATGCTGTTCCATTCCTTCCTGTTCAAGTTCTATGACTTGACCGGCGGCGACTCGGGTATTCCGATACAGCGGCCGCACCTGGTCGGGCAGGAATTGTCCAGCTTCGACAAGACGCAATACCTGACGGGCCCGTTTTATTTTTATAGCCTCGTGATCCTGCTGGTGCTGGGTTTCGTCATGTGGCGCATCGTGCATTCGCCCTTCGGCCTGCATTTGCGCGCCATTCGCGACAATCCGCGCAAGGCGGAATATGTCGGTGCCCGCGTCTATGCATTCCGGCTCTTGTCCTATGTGATTTCGGCAGTGTATGGCGCCGTCGGCGGCGCCTTGCTCGCCATACCCGTGGGCCTGGCCGATCCGGAACTGGCTTACTGGACCCACTCCGGCAACCTGGTGTTCATGACCATCCTGGGTGGCTTCGGCAATTTCTTCGGCCCCATCCTGGGCGCCTTTGTGTTCATCGGCCTGCAAAATGAAATGATGTCGATCACGCAGTACTGGCGTTTTGCGATGGGCGTCATCCTGATCGTGATCGTGATCGCGCTGCCGCAAGGCTTGATGGGCTTGCTACAAAAGCGTCGTGCCGCCAGGCGTGAGCAGCCCGGCGCAGCGCCAGCCGCCACGCCCGTCATCGCCAGCAACAAACCGGAGGCCCAGCCATGAGCGTGATACTGGAAACCCGCAACGTATCCAAGCATTACGGCGACTACCGCGCGCTGCAGGATGTCAGCCTCAGTTTCAGCGAAGGCGAAATCGTCGCCATCGTCGGCCCCAATGGCGCCGGCAAGACGACCCTGGTGAACCTGCTGACCGGCTTGCTGAAACCAACCCAGGGCAGCGTGCTGTTTCGCGGCACATCGATTGCAGGCGTGGGCCCGGTGCGGCTGGCGAAACTGGGCATGGCGCGCGCCTTCCAGCTGGTGCATATCTTTCCCGAACTGACTGTGTTTGAAGCGATCGCTTCGGCCGTCATTTCGCAGCAGGGGCGCAATTTCGACTTCTGGCGCAGTGCGCACGACATTGAACCGGTGCGCGCGCGTGTCGAGCAAGTGGCGCGCATCTTCGGTTTGCACACGCGGCTGGACTGGCTGGCTTCCTACCTGTCGCAGGGCGAAAAAAAGCTGCTTGATATTGCCAGTGCATTTGCGCTCGACCCGCAACTGATCCTGCTGGATGAACCGACCAGCGGCATTTCATCTTCCGACAAGCGCGGCATGATGGATACGCTGATGTCGGCCGCGCGCGAAGCCGGCATACGCACCATGCTGCTGGTTGAACACGACATGGACCTGGTGGCGGAATACTCCACGCGCATCGTGGCGTTGACCGAAGGCCGGGTGCTGGCCGACCTGCCGCCGCGCGAATTCTTTGCCCATCCCGATCTGGCGGCTGCCATCGTCGGCAAGCCACCCGTTGCCCTGCAAGGCTGATCGCCCATGCTCAATTTGAATGCAGTCACTGTTGAAATCCAGAACAGCACCATCCTGCGCGCCATCAGTCTGAGTGTGGCGCCGGGCGAACTGGTGTGCCTGGTCGGGCGCAACGGCGCCGGCAAGACCACGACCTTTCGCAGCATCATGGGTTATGTGCAGCCGAAATCGGGCAGCGTGAGCTGGAAAGGCGAATCCATCACCGGCAAGAAAACCCATCAAATCGCGCGTAGCGGCATTGCGTTTTCACCGGAGGAAAGCGAAGTCTTTGGCGACCTGACCGTCGCGGAAAACATTGCGCTGCCGACTGACACCATACAGACCAGCCGCTCGGCCGAGGAACGCATTGCGCTGGCGTACCGGATCTTTCCCAAGCTGGAACGGTATCGCGATCGAGCCGGCACCCACTTGTCCGGCGGCGAACGCAAGATGCTGTCGATTGCGCGCGCCGTGGCAATGGACCCGCAATTGCTGTTGCTGGATGAACCTTTTGAGGGCTTGTCGCCCGCCGTGATACCCACGATCAGCGAAGGCATCGCCTCCATCCGCAAGCTCGGGCGCGCGGTGCTGATGGCGGAATCCAACGGGTATCACATACCCGACTATGCAGACAAAGTGTATGTGCTGGAACGGGGGGAGATTGTGTTTGGCGGCACGGTCGCGGCGGCGCGGGCGGATCAGATGGTGGGGCGGATTATTGGGGGTTAAGGTGGGGATGGGGTCAACGCACCTTTGCCGATGCACCAACAGGCATCACAGCCCGCCTTCCGACCACTCAACCACTATCCGCCCAACCCCTCCCCCGGCCATCCCAACATTCATGTCGCCCATCGGGCGGGTCACGCATTATTCCGCGCTGTTCAGGGCAATCCTACACACCCCCTGTTTTAAAAAGCTGCAGGATGCATCCCTCGCAACTCGACATCATTGCGCCCGGCATGACGGCGCGCACCTGGAATGAAGCGGAAGTTGTTGGCGCCGCGGTCTGGCTATGGATGCAGTCGCCCGCACATCAGGGCCTGGCGCTGCAAGCCTTGTCGGCCCGGCTGCTTGCGCCCATCAAGCGGCGTCAATTCATGCTCGGCTCCAATGCCGGGCAACCCCTGTTTTTCCTGTGCTGGGCCCGCTTCAGTGTGGCGGCCGAAGCCCGGTTCCTGGAAACCGGGCCGGTTGGCATGCCCGAGGCGGATTGGGACAGCGGCGACCGGTTGTGGATCGTGGACTGGGTCGCGCCTTTCGGCCATACGAACCTGCTGGCGCGCTTGGTCAGGCGCCATCTTTTCCGGCGCCAGGCCGGGCGCATGCTCTACCACCGCAGCCAGGAGCGCGGCAGGCTGGTCAAAACCTTTCGCGGCAAGCTGCTGCGGCGCGAGGATGCCAGGCTGTGGTTCGAAACGCATCCGCTGCCCTGCCCCGGCAAACCCGGTTTTCCGCAGGCGGACTGAGCGTCCGCCCGCCCCCAAACCTGCCAACGCTACACCGCGTCCACAGCCTCTTCCATGCTTGCAGCCGGGGCCTCTGCAGCCAGCGCATAGTATTGCGCGACCAGGTCGATCTGCATCGAAAGCATCGCGTGATACAACGGCGACGAAGTTTCGGCGCGATCGTAAAAGCCTTCTACCCGATCCAGCGAGCTTGACGCGCGCGCCAGCCTGGCAGGCAAGATGCTGCGCAAAAACGCCGGCAAATCCTGCAGCGACACGTCGAGCTCTGGCTCGTTTGCAAGCTCAGCCAGGGCGCGGTTCGCGCATTGCTCCACGCGGTTTGCAATCGGCGGCAGCAGGCCGGCATGCAGATTCAGTTCGCGCGCAATCGTCGTGCTCGGCTCCAGCAGCCAGTTGGTGTTGGCAAGGCAGGTAATTTCGAGCTTTTCGATGATGGCTATGCAGTAATCGTTCACGATCATGTGCGCCGCAGCCTGCAGCAGGCTGAATTGCGTCCGGGCCGTCTGGATCAGGTCGTCCTGGACTGTTTTTCCAGGCGGCGTGCTTTCCACGCGAACGAGCCCGCCTTTTTCGTAGGGAAGCGTCTCGCGATACACAGCGTCGTAATCCGGCTCCTCCGATTTCAGCAGCAGGAAAGCCAACGTGATCAGGCGCTGGCGAGCGGTCGGCTTCTCGTTATTCATCGTAATGAAGCTCGCCCATTCATCCAGCGTAACCAGCGCTTTTTCCAGCTCGCGCCAATGAATGGAATACAAGCCTTGCTTCATCAACCATCGTTCGAGCTGCGCGGTCCGGGCATCACCCGGCGACAAGTCGCTGACATGGACCAGCATCGCATCAAGAAGGTCGACCCATGCGCCGGTGTGTCCCGGCCAGTCCGCGGGGGTGAGCGCCAGCGGAACGATGGCCCGGGCCGCACGGATGAGCTGGTCGAGCACCTGGGGCGACTTTATTTTTCTTGCACGCGCGAACTCGCGCGTTTCGTCGCTTACGCGGAAGCCCAGTTGCAGATAGGTTTCTACTTTGTCTGCCTGCCGCGTGTCGATGGCGCGGGCCAGGACGGTCCGTTCGTGTTCAGCATTGGGCGTGTACACCGCGCCCGCGTTGATCAACGCTGCAACCACCGCGGCATGGCCATCCTGCATGGCAAGCTCAACCGCGGTCGACCCGCCGATGCCCTTGGCGTGAACGTCGGCGCCGGCTGCGATCAGCTTCGTGACGATGGCCAGGTTGCCGCGTCCGGCGGCAAGCAGGAGCGCGGGTATCCGCCCCCTGGACGAATTGGGGTCGGCGCCGGCTTCAAGTAAAAGCGTCACCATTGCAGCATCGTCGTTCGCTATGGCCAGGTTAAGAAGCGGCGTCCGATCCGAATCCTGTTCCAGCAGCGCACCGTTTTCGATCAGGATGCGCGCCGCATCCCGACTCCCATGGCTGACCGCATTCTGCAAGGCCGATTTGCCATGGTAGATCAGGTTCGGATCGTCCCCCCACTCTATCAATTGGCGCAGCATTTCAGCCTTGTTGTTCCTGACTGCCATAGGAAGCATGCTGTTACGCTCCACCGGCTTTTCGCCCAACTCCAACAGCTTCTTGACCACCGCCACGCTTCCGCCCCTGAAGGCGTAATCGATGGTCGCCGTGCGGAATCTTTCTTCGCCTGCCGGAATCTTGAAAGATGCACGAATGTCATGCACGATCCGAACCCCCCAGCCGTGCAAGGCTTCCAGCATAGGTACATGTCCTTTAAGGGCGGCAAGCGCAAACGCACCCCTGGCGAAACCGTCAGTCGCCGCAAGGTTGCAGCCCGATAAACGCAGCATGGCGGCAATTTCGACCTCTCCTTGCTGGACTGCCACCAAGAAGGGAGTTCGCCCCTTAGCGTTCGTCAACTCGAGGTCGCGGCAGAAACGCAATAGCTTGCGCGTGGCATCCAGGTCTTTGGCCAGGATTGCGCTGTGCAAAGGCGTATTGCCTGCCGGGTCTCGCAGCGAGTCGTCGGCGCCAGCGGCGCACAGCGCTTTAATGATCGCGGGGTCACCAGCCAGCAGCAAATCCAGCGCGGAACGACCAGCCTTGTCTCTGTGCAACAGACGACATCCGCCCCTGAGCAGCGTAAAGACCATCTCCGCATCCTTGTTCAGGATGGCCACCATCAGCGGCGTTACGCCATTCAGGTCGGAAGCATCCATCTCTGCGCCGCCTTTGATCAAAGCCTGGACTGCATCGACGCTGCCTGTTGCGGCCGCGTGGTGGAGTGCTGAGCGGCCGTCGGCGGTCCGGGAATCGATGTCCATCCGCAGGCCAAGCAAAGACTGTATTTCTGCTACATCTTTCCGTCCTGCCGCGCTGGCGAGGAGGAATGCATCCTGTTCCGTACGCCAGGCATCGAGGCCTGGGCGCAGCGCAATCTTGCCTGGCAACGACTGCGTTGCCTTTGTCGTGCTGCTCGCGGGCACATCCTCTGGCGGTGCGTAACTGAAATTTTTCTGCGCCGGTTGCGCGGGTGTGCTGTGCCGCGGCGAAGTGCGGACGGGGGATGTCGAAACAGGTGGCTGGGCCATGGTGGTCTTTTGTTGGATGAAATGGCTCGCTCTGTGTGCGGCGCTGCCAGGGCGGCTTCGCACAGTGCGAGGGAAATCAGCGACGGATCGCAAGGCGCACGGCCAATGCGGACCGACAGCGCTGCGTCAGACCGTCTCGAGCAACAGCGTGATGTCTGGTGCCGCGCTGGCTGGTGCAACAGCGTGATACTGCTTGATGAAACCGAGCTGCATGTCGAGCACCTTGCGATAAGCCTGCCCGCTTTGAGGACCCATTCGCGCATGTTCGTAGAAACCGTCAGGCAAGGGTGTGGCTGCAAGCTCGCGTGCGAAATACACCGGCATTTCTTTTTCAAGATAGGTGGCCTGGTCTTGCAAACGGCCACGCAAACGCAGGTGCGGCTTTGCCTTGGAAAATGCCTGGTTCCAGCAACTTTGCACGAACGTGGACACGGCCGGAAGCAAGCCGGCGGCTGCGGTCGCCGCAGGTGCAATCGTGGTGCTGGCACGCGCCAGCAGGTTGGTGTGGACGACGCAGGTTTTCACCAGCTGCTTCACATGGGCGATGCAAGTGCGTTCAAGCACCGTCATGGCGGCGGCTCGCATCCCGGCATACTGGGCGCGGCCATGTGCGGACAGGGCCGCTACGCTCTCGCTGGTAAGGGAGTACGGCTCGTAATAGTCGTCGTACTCCGGCTCCTTCATCTGTGCCAGCAAAGCGGCCGCAAGGATTTGCATTGCTGGTGCCGAGGGCTCGCCGCCTGGGTAGAGGCGCTCGCCCAGCTCCAACAGGGCAGTTCGAACCCAGTGGAGCTGGCCGGCATGCACTGACAGGATGCCCTCTGGTGCGAGGCGGAAAGCGGCAAGCGCCGGATCGTCGCTACGGTTCTGGTACGCAAAAGCGGACATGAACCGAGTCACAAATTGGCGCCCCATGTCGGGGCTGGCCAGCATGCGTGCAAGCCGCAGCGGCGCCTCAGCAAGGTGCTGGGGTTCGACTGCAATAAGCAATTGGTCAGAAACAGCTTTCGGGGTCCAGGACGTCAAGCGGTCCAACATCTCACGATCCGCCGTGACCCCGAGGCGCAGCAGGCATTCGACGCGGTGAACGCTTCTGTCCAATATTGCATCGAGCAAGTCTTTGGCATGGGCCGGATCTGTATTGTCGAAAGAGGCGCCGTGTTGCAGCAGTTCAGCCGCGATTTCCGTACGCCCCAGGCGAATTGCTGTCGCGAGGGGACGCTTCTCGCTTAGCCCTATGTCATCCACAGCGGCGCCTGCTTTGAGCAGTTGTCGAACCAGGTTGGCATGGCCAAACTCCACCGCTGGCGTCAAAGCAGCATTCAGTGCTGAGGTGATTTCACCCTGTGCGTCAAACTTTTCCAGCAGCCAGGCGACCATGCCCGCTTTACCATTGGGAGAGCCGGGTACAGATAAATCTTCAACGTCCTCTTTATTCGAATCGCGCGCTGGCTCCCTGGGACGGCGCGCCATGGCAACGCGAAATAAGGCCTTCCCTCCTGCTTTTTCCAGGCTTGCGCCGCGCTCGACCAGCAGGCTCGCCGTATCGATTCTGCATGTTGCAACCGCGTGGCATAAGGGCGTCTTGCGGTTCGCATCGAGCCCGTCGACGCTGGCTCCCCACTGCAGCAAGGTGCGCACGAGGTCGATCTTACCGGCCCTGACGGCGCTATGGAGGTAACGATCGGGCTTCAGTTTTTTTCCACTCAGCTCAACTAATTTGTCCACAGTCGCGAAATGCCCGTTCCAGAACGCCTGCTCAACCGGGCGTTTTCGGTCGGCCCCGCGCGCGCGGATATCGAAGCCCCATTCATGCAGCGCTTGCAGCATGGCAGTTTGTCCAGACCGGGCAGCGACATCGACGGCCTCGCGTTTGTTACGATCCACGCGCAAGGCTTCGCCGCCCGGGCCATTGAGGAACTTTGCAACTTCCACCGCGCCAACCCGGACTGCGCAAAGGAAAGGCGTCTCCAACGGGCTATCTGCGATCCAGGGGTTGGCGCCCTTCCGGACCAGCGTGCGCACCACTAGCAATTGATTTGCCTCGGCTGCCAGGTGCAGCGGTGTCATTTTCCATTTGTCAGCGCGGTTGATTTCCGCACCCATATTGCAGAGTGCCTCTATGCTGACCAGGCTGCCGGCGGCGGCGGCATAATGCAGGGCCGACCGGCCCATATAGTCTTGTCCTCCAACCGTCGCGCCCCGGACCAGCAAGAGTTCCACCAGTTGATGGTCTGCATTGCCCACAGCGATCATCAAAGGCGTCGTACCCAGGTCATCCGCTATGCCGACATTGGCGCCGCACTCACACAGCAGCTTCGCCGCAGAAAAATTCCGGGTTCGGGCCGCATGGTGCAGCGCGGTCTGGCCTTTCCTGTCGGTTGCGTCGATCCGGTAACCCATTTCCAGCAGCCGCCGCAGTGCCGGCGGGTCGTACTGGCAAGCCGCTTCAAGCAAGGCGATTACGTCAGCGTTGACGGCGGTGGGTAGTGCCGGCACGTTTGCCTGTTGTGCCGGGGCCAGAACATGCGGCCCTGTAGTGGTGCGTGTGGTGGCGGTGCTGGTGAATGCGGTGTTGCTGGCAGTGTTGCTACTGGCATCTGCCGCGGGAATCACCGTTGGATCGGCCTGGAGGTTGGCGCGGGAGGCGCTGCCAGCGTCATGTGCCGGCGAACTGGATGGCAACCGCAGTTGCAGGCGTCCAACGGGAGCCGAGGGGTAGCCGGGCCTGGATACGCCGCCGCGCAAACCTGCGCGATTTGGGACTCTCATTGACGCCTCCATCAGGGTGTTTTGCAAAAAAGAGACCCTGAGTGCCGGACGGACTTTTCCGGTTCTATGATTCTGCGCAAGTTAATAGGCGACCCAAGCGAGTGTCTTTGATCGCGCTAATTGTCTATTACCGGTTTTACGGCGCAGGTTTTTCTTCCGACCAAGCCTATGCAAAGCGGCCTGGCCGGTTATGCGCAACGTAAATCGAAACTGCCGGCGCACTGCGAGCCGCCGCCACCCGGAATCGGCAGCAGTAGCGGACTGTCGCTTGCATCGGGAATGCAGCGCCGGCTCAGCTCGCTTGGGGGCGCTTGAGCTTGCTCGCGTCTTCGTTATAGCTGTTCACGCCCGTGCCCTTGTAGAGGATGGCGGCGCTGCGCCTGGCGATCTCGTCATGCAGGGCAACGAATTCGGGCTGGAAGTCGCGCGTGGGGCGCGGCTCATGTTCGAACGTGTTGAAGGTGTCGACGCCGCGCACGAGCGTGGCGCTGTCATCGCCTTCCACTTGACGCACGTAGGTCGGGATGTAGCGAATGGCAAAGCCGATGCGGCGCTTGTTCGATGTATTCGGCGGCGAACCGTGGATCAGACGCACATGATGCAGTGACATTTCGCCCGGTTCAAGGCTCAGCGACACAGCCTGCGCCGGATCGATGTCGACCGCCACTTCCTGGCCGCGGGTCAGCAGGTTATTTTCAGAGAAGGTATCGCGGTGCGGAATCTGGTCCGCCAGGTGGGTGCCGGGCACAACCTGCATGGCGCCATTGCTTTCATTGCTCTCGCTGAGCGCGACCCAGGCTGTGACGACATCGGGCTTGGACAAGCCCCAGTAAGTGGAATCCTGGTGCCAGGAGACGAACTTGCTGTCATTGCCTTCCTTGATGAAGAAATTGGTGGTCCAGCACAGGATGTTTTCGCCATACAGGTCTTCGATCGCGTCGACGATTTTTTCCTGCCGCACCAGGTCGTTCAGGCTGGTGAACAGCAAATGGGTTTTGTGGCGCAGTGAACCCTTGAGCGGCCCGCCGCTCTGGCGTTCATATTCTTCCAGCCGCTCGCGTATGGCCAGCGCCTGCTGCGCCGACATCACGCGCACCTTGGGCACATAGCCCTGTTGATGGAAAAAGTCGATCTGTTGCGGAGTCAGGAGTTTGGGCATGGCGTCTGGCCTGGCGAACGTTGGGGAAAGGCCCGGTGGGCCGCGCGCGCAACTGAAATATCAGTGATACATTAGCGCGGTTACAACCGTAACGCCGGGGCCCCGGCTTGTCAAGGGCCAGGCCGGCTGCAGGCTTGTTTGACGGGCCGGCTGGCCGTATTCTTCAAGAAGTTTTTTCCCGTCATTCATTGGTGATCGTAGCGATGCCATCCTCTTTGCAAGCTGCCGCGTCGCAGCCCCACCCGCCGCCGCAGCCCGGCTGGATAGAAGCGCCGCATCGCCTGATCGCGCTGGGCGATTTCGCGCTCGAATCGGGCGCGGTGATCAGGGATTTCGTCGTCTCGGCGGCGCTGCACGGCGACTGGCAAGACCACAGCCTGCCGGTGGTGGTGGCGCTGTGCGCCATCGGCAGCGTGCATCACCGGCTGGATTTCCTGATCGGGCCCGGGCTGGGCCTAGACCCGGCGCGTTATCGCATCATCGCCATCGATGCGATCGGCAATGGCTTGACCTCGTCTCCTTCCACCTCCACGCAGCAGCCTGGCTTGCAATTCCCGCGCTTTACCATCGGCGACATGGTGCGCAGCCAGAAGCTGGCGCTGGAGGCATGCGGCGTGCAGGAAATCGAAGCGGTGATCGGCGCCTCGATGGGCGGCATGCAGGCGCTGCAGTGGGGCGTGCAATATCCGGATGCGATGCGCAAGCTGGTGGCCTTGACGCCGATGGCAAAGACCGCACCCTGGGCGGCGGCGATCAATGAAGCTGCGCGCCAGGCATTGCTGGCACGCATGCGCGGCCACCAGCCAGGCCAGCCCTGGCCCGACGATATCTGGGACGGCTGGACGCCGATCATGCAATTGCTTGCCATGCGCACGCCAGTCCAACTGGCGCGTGAGTTTGGCGATGTCGCGACCTGCCAGGATTGGATGCGGCAGCGCGCCGCCTGGTGGGCGCGCCAGCAGTTCGACCCAGTGGACTGGATTTACCAATCCTGGGCTTATGACGCACATGATGTCGGCGCCACGCCCGGTTTTGCCGGCGACACGGCCGCTGCCCTGGCTTCGATCCGCGCCCGCAGCCTGATTGCGGCACCAGAGTTGGACCTGTATAACCCGGTCGAGTGCGCGCGCTGGGCGGCAAGCATGATTCCACGCTGCGACTATGTGGAGATTGCGTCGGATTGGGGCCACCTGATGGCCAGCAGCGCGGATGCAGCGGCCAGCGCAATCCTGAATGCGAAGATAGCGGCGTTGCTGGCTGCAGGCGATGACAGCCCGGACCCGGCTGCACCAGCACGCTGACCCCGCAAGCAAGCAAACAACCCTTCCTGCCAACCGACACGGATTGCACATGACAGAAAGCCGACTGCTCGCCTTCATCCAGGCCATGACGCGCCGGATAGAAGCCGGCCCGAATGATGAAGCCAGCATCCTGCCGCAGGCCACTGGCTTGCTGCGCGAACTGGTTGCGGTAGACGACTGGCTGCCGCCGGAAATGGCCCGGCCCGATCCACAGTTTTACCAGCAGCACTTGCTGTATGGCGATCCGCTGGATCGTTTTTCACTGGTGAGCTTTGTCTGGGGACCAGGACAAAAGACGCCGATCCATGACCACACGGTATGGGGCGTCATCGGCATGCTGCGTGGCGGCGAATATGCGCAGCCCTATCGCAAGCAAGGCGATGCTTATGTCGCGCATGGTGCAGAAAGCCTGTTGCGGCCGGGCGACGTGGAAGCGGTGTCGCCCACGATCGGCGACATCCACCAGGTGCGCAATGCTTCCGATAGCGAAGTATCGATCAGCATCCATCTCTACGGCGGCAATATCGGCCGCATCCGGCGCAGCGTGTATGCGGTGGATGGCACGGTGAAGCCCTTCGTATCCGGCTATTCCAACAAGCTCGCGCCCAACCTGTGGAAGCGCGACTGAAGCAGCCTGGCGTGCCGGGCCGGTTTAACGCCCGCCAGCAATCACTGACATGACGGTTGCGTCATTGGTCAGCATCAGGATCAGCTGCGTGCGAAAGCTGCCGATGAGGGCAAGCTGGAATGCATGCCCGCGCAGCGACGTGCCCGGGTTGCTGCAACCGATCCCGGTGGTCATCGTCGCATCGAAGACATTGCGCGGCGCCAGGCGCGGGCTGAGCGTTCCAGTCGACGTGCAGGGGCCGTTGCGCAGCGTGAACTGGCCGGTGGTGCCCACATCCAGCACGGCGGGATTGCCAGCCAGGTCGCGCACATTCCAGGCGCCGAGGATGTCGCCCAGTTGCGCCTGGCGGCCATACACATAGGTGCCGTTGGTCAGGCGCAGGCTGGTGAAGCTGCCGCTGGCAAGCGAGGTAGTCAGCGTGCCGTTGAGCGTGACGCCGGTATAAGTGCCCACCAGCGAACCAGCCCGCAATGCATTGTCGAGCGCAGCGCCGCTGATGTTGCCGGCACTGGCTTGCGCCTGCCCATGCGCCAGGCCCACGATGTTGAAGACGCCGGCGGTGTCGGACTGGCCGTTGAGTACCCAGAACTCGGCGTTATCCAATACCAGCGTGCGCATTTCCAGCCCGCCCAGCGTGCCGGCATAAAAACCTTCGAAAGGCGCGGGATCGGCGCTGGCTGCGGTGGCGCCGTTGGCGTTCGGCGTTGCGGCATTCGGCAGGCGCGGGAATATGTCCCCTCCCCCACCGCCGCAGGCAGCCGCGGCGCAAGCCAGGGCAAGGATGGCGAACAGGCGGGGCAGGTTCATGGGAGGTCCTTTCGAAAGACAAGGACACTGTGAACCTTGCTGCTTGTACAGCACTTGCAAAATGACAAGCGCGGCGGATCGAGGTTTTACCGAATCTCAAGGCGGGAATCGAAGGGGTTGCTTTGCGTTATGAAGTGGTGCCGCTTGCGGTTGGCGCAAATATGACATGGCGTTGACCCCATCCCCACCCCCGCCCTCCCCTTGAAAGGGAGGGAGTTTTCATGGTCCTGCATAGGCCGTCGAAGCTGCGGTTTTGGCTTGCCGCTGGCGTGGTTGTCTAGTTTTATAAAACTTATTTTCTTTTCTTTGGGTGAAGCCGGGAATTCGCCCCGGCGGGCGAGTAACTTTCTCTTGTCGCGACAAGAGAAAGTCACCAAAGAGAAGCGCTCTGGGCACATGCGGTCACGATCGTGATAACAGGCCATGTGTTATCGGCGGCCTGGGCCGGTGGTGGGCTATTGGTCGGGTTCTTTATTCTGGCGTGGGTTTGCTTCTTACCGAGACGCGCTAACCCGTTCGAATTTTATGTCGGTGACCTGCGGTGCGTTGTCTCTCCGGGCGACTGACCCTCAACGTTGGTCTGCAGGGTTTCGCCGGTTCAAACCTACCATTGGGTGCCAACCCCATTCCCAGCCCCGCCCTCCCCTTGGAAGGGAGGGAGCTTTCCGGGGTCCTGCATAGTCAAGCGGAGCTTCGGTATCCCCCGGCAGACAACTAGTCCACCGCAGAAACCGTAGCCCCATCCCTCTCGCCACCGTAATAACGCTCCAGCACCTGCCCAAACGCGGGTTCCTCCGGCGCAGCAAGCTCAAACAGCGTCATGCAGGAGCGCAGCTTCATGTCATCCGGCGAGCCAAAGATTTGGTGCGCAGTCTTGCCATGAATAGCCAATACGAGCTCAGTGCAAGCCTTCAGGCGCGGACCCAGTACCGGGTGGCGCCAGTAAGCTTCGGCTTCGTCGAGCCCGGCCAGGCCATAGTACTGCGCGGTACTGCTGCGGCCGAGGCCGCGCAATTGCGGGAAGATGTACCACATCCAGTGGCTGGTTTTGCGCCCGGCTGCAAGTTCGGCATGGGCAGCGTCATAGCTGTCAGCCTGGGCCGTGAGGAAGCGGTTGAGTCCGGTCATGGCGATCCTCCATGACTGTGGAGACTTCGTTTTCGAAGAGGAAGTTCAGCCCGGGTGCGGTCACCCGGGCCAACGCCGCGCAAAGCTCGGCCTGGCCTACGCCACGCCGACCGGCAAATCCTGGCGCGCGCCCCACTCCGTCCATGAGCCGTCATACACCCTGACATCCCGCTTGCCCAGCACATGCAAGCCCAGCGCCAGCACGCAGGCCGACACGCCGGATCCGCAACTGCAGATCACTTCTCCACCCGCATTGATTCCGGCGCCGTCGAAAGCCATGGCCAGCCCGAGCGTGCCCAGCATCTTGCCGTTGTCATCGAATAGCTGTTCATAGGGAAGATTGCGGCTGCCGGGAATATGGCCGCTGCGCAGGCCCGGGCGCGGCTCGGGCACGCTGCCGGAAAAACGCTTCGCAGCACGCGCATCCACGATCTGTTTGCCGGCTTTGGTTGCGGCAATCACGTCGTCAATGTCGCAGAAGGCGGCATTCGCTTCGCTGGCACGGAATTGGGCCGGCTTGATCGCAGGCGCTTGCTGCTCCAGCGCCCCGCCTTCGCGTCGCCAGGCCGGCAAGCCGCCATCCAGCACGGCGACATTGGTGTGCCCGAAGGCGCGAAACATCCACCAGATGCGCGGCGCGCTGGAGACGCCCTGCTGGTCATAGACCACCACCATATTGTCATTGGCCACACCCAGACCGCCGATCACGTCGGCAAACTGGGCCGCCGTGGGCAAGGTGTTGGGCAACGCGCTGCCATGCCTGCTCAATGATGCATAGTCGAGGAAAACCGCACCCGGAATATGCGCCTGGCTATATTCAGCCAGCGCATCGCGCGCCACGCCAGGAAGGTAGTAACTGGCGTCGATGATGCGCAGGTCGGGCCGGGCCAGGTTGTCGCGCAACCAGGCAACCGACACCAGGCCATTGCTTTCACCAGCGCGGGCCGCAGGTGGGTTCGATGGCTTGCTCATTCGAGTTTGATGCCGGTACGGCGTACGAAGTCGCCCCACTTCACCGCTTCGGCAGCAACGAAGGTTTTGAATTCTTCCGGCGAATTGCCGCCGGGGACCGCGCCGATCGCTTCAAATTTCTTGGCGATGGCAGGGTTCTTGAAGCCCTCGCGCAAGGCGCCGGCAATCTTGTTCACGATTTCCGGCGGCGTGCCGGCAGGCGCAAACAAGCCGCTCCAGCCTTCCACGTTGTATTTGGGCAGGCCGGATTCGGCGATCGTCGGCACCTCCGGCGTCTGCGGATAACGCTTGGCGCTGGTGAGTGCAATCGGACGCAAGCGGCCCGTGCCCATCCATTGCAGCGCGTCGGAATAATTGGCGAAGGTCAGTTGCACTTCGCCCGCGACTGCAGCAGTCACGGCCGGCGCGCCGCCCTTGTACTGGATATGCATCATGTCCACACCAGCCATCTGCTTGAAAATCTCGCCGCTGTAAGACGTCAAGCCGCCCGCGCCAGAAAAGTTGAGCTTGCCCGGGTTGGCCTTGGCCAGCGCAATCACGTCGGCCACAGTCTTGACCGGCACATTCGGATTGGCCATCAGCACCATCGGGTTGCTGTTGACGAGCGTGATCGGCGCGAAATCCTTCACGCCGTCATATTTGACCTTGTACACATGCTGGTTCAACGTTTGCGGCGCTGCCAGGCCGAGCAGCAGGGTATAGCCGTCCGGCGCTGCCCGGGCGACAAATTCCGTGCCCAGGCTGCCGGCTGCGCCAGTCTTGTTGACGACGATAACGTTGGCCTTGAGCGCATCCTGCATGATGGGCTGGATGATGCGGGCAACGATGTCGCCAATGCCGCCCGGCGCGTAAGGTACGACGATTTCGATCGGGCGGCTGGGCCAGGCTTTGTCCTGTGCCTGCAGCGCGCCGGGTGCCACGAGCATGAGGGCGGCAGCAATCCCGCCTGTTCGCAGTAGTTTGAAAAACATGATGGTCTCCACGGAAAGTCGTATTTTTATGTGCTGCATGAAGCGACAAGCGACTTCGAAAAGCGGTATGCCAGCACGACAACGGGACCGGAGTTTACAACGGTATGACGAGCAGCGTATCGAGCAGGCGCGGGTCGAGCACCACCTGCCGGCGCAGGAATAGCGGCTGGCCGTTTTCCACGACGATGGTGTCGAGGTATTTGCCCAGCGTGAACAACTCCACCGCGCCGGTGTACATGGTGCGGTACACCGTGAAGTTGCTGCGCACCGCATAGCTGCCGTCTGCCTGCACCTGGATCTGCGGGCGGCCCAGCATGTGGCAATAGGTATGGGCCTCGAAGATGTTTGCGGTTTTCATGGCCAGGATGCGGTCTTCCAGCATGCCGCGGCCCACGCAATACATGATGCCGATCGGACGCCCTGCTTCCTGGTTTTCGCGGGTGGTGATTTCATACACCGCGTCTTGCCGGAAAAACTGCGGCCACTGGTCAATGTTGCCGTCATCGAGCTGGTGGCAATACGCAACCAGGAAGTTTTCCAGCAATTCACGCACTGCGGGCGCAGGTTGTTGGCCTTGCGCCACCACGCCTTGTTCGACCGGCATATTCATTTGAACCCCATGATTTCACGATAGCCGTGCCAGAAACCGCGCACCGCCGCTTCAGTCGCCCGCGACGACTCATTCGATTCAGCCGTCTTGCCGCCCATCTCGATGAAGGCAGCCACATCCGGGCTGGTCACCGTGCCGCGCTGCACGAAGGAATTGATGCAGCCATCTTCCAGCGCAACCAGGCCAGCGGCGCCAGTCAGGTTGCTTTGCATGACGCGCATCTGGGTTTGCTCGGGCGTATCGGTTTCATAACCCAGGAAGATCCAGTACAGCTCGGTCTTGTCGACGCCGCGCGGCACGAAGAAGCGCACGGCCAGCGAGTTCAGCGTCAGTTGCGATACCAGGTTCGGGAAAATGGTCTGGATACTGTGCGTGATGTTGTCGTCAAAGCCGGTCCAGGCGTCCAGCAATTCCGGTCCGGCCAGCGCCGATTCGTAACGCGCCGAATGCACGCCGGCCGTCTGGTATTCCTCTGCCTCTTGCAGCGTGGCGCGCTTGGCATAGCTGATGTGATGCCATTTCTCATCCGACAGGACGATGCCGCCATCCATGTCCAGGCGATTGACCTTGAACGTGGTGTAGAAAGTGTGCAGCAAGGTCGCGTGATAGGAATCGCGCACGTTTTCTGCGTACAGCTTCCAGTTGTTATGGATCATCTGGCTGTGCGTGCCAAGTATGGTCAGCGGATGATCCATGTTGCGCGCCAAAAAGCGCGTGATGCTCTGGCCCAGGTATTCCTCGATCGGCGGCGTCTGGTCTGAATACGTGCCAAATACGATGCCGGCGAAGGTTGCCACGCGCAGCGGCTGCAGCCGATGCTTGCAGGGATCGAAGTCTTCCGGCATGCCACCCTTGCCGCGTATGCCGTTGCGAAAGGCAACCGTCTGCAGTTGTCCGTCCAGGCTGTAATTCCACGAGTGGTAGACGCAGGTCAGCGACGGAACATTGTCCTTTTCTTTCAGGCAGACCAGAGCACCCTTGTGGGCACAACGGTTGACCATTGCGTGCAACTTGCCGTGTTCATCGCGCGTCACCAGGATTGGCGCATCGCCGACCCAGGTGGTGCGCACGTCGCCAGGCTTGGCCACTTCGATTTCCAGGCACAGGTAGTTCCAGACCGGTCCGCGGAAGATCTTTTCCTGCTCCATCTTGTAGATTTCCGGATCGGAAAAAACCTTGAAGGGCACGCGGGCGACGCCCTCTTTGGGCCACTGGACCAGCGGCTCCTCTGTCGGCGGTAGGGTTCTAGCGTTCATGATGCCTTTTGCAGATTGATAGTTGGACCGAGTCTCGCTGCGTTTGCAGCCACGCTGAGCACTATACGGATCGCGACCTCATTGTTCAATCAGATCGACGTTATACTGAATATCTTCTTTTCAGATAACGATATGCCGGTACTGCATCATGACGCCCAATCTTGACCTGCACCTGCTGCAGGTTTTCCTTGCCGTATTCGACCGGCGCAGCGTGGGTGAAGCGGCGGCGGCGCTGGACATGAGCCAGCCTGGCATGAGCACGGCGCTGATGCGCTTGCGCCGCATCCTGCAAGACCCGCTCTTCATCAAGACTGCGCGCGGCATGGAACCCACCAGCCGGGCCCAGGCGCTGGTGGGGCCGATACGCGCCATCGTGCATTCCATCCATTCCGACTTGCTGGTGGCGCCCGATTTCGTGCCGGCCACCTCCACCCGTGAATTCCGCATCGCGCTTTCCGACATTGGCGAAGGCATCTACCTGCCCTTTGCCGTGCGCAACATGCAGCAAGCCGCGCCCTCGACTTCGCTGCGCTCGGTGTCGATGCAGCCGCGCGAGCTGGAAGAGGAAATGGCTGCCGGCCGGGTCGAGGTGGCAATCGGTTATTTTCCCGACATACGCAGTGGCCAGTTTTTCCAGCGCCGCATCGGCTTCCATTCGTTTGCTTGCCTGGTGCGGCATGATCATCCGGACGTTGGCCGGCAATTGACGTTGAAGCAGTTCAGCGAACTCGGCCATGTCGTGGTGGAAGCGCCCTACCGCAGCCAGGAAGTGTTTGAAATTTTCCTCAAGAAAAACCAGATTGCGCGCAAGGTGGCGCTGCGCACGCCCCATTTCATGAGCGTGCCAGTGATCGTGGCCGGAAGCAGCGCAATTGCGGTGGTGCCGCAGGCGCTGGCCGATTTCTTTGTGCACCATCCCGGCATACGCCAGGTCGGCCTGCCTTTCGTGCCGCCGACCTTCCAGGTCAACATGTACTGGCACCGCAGCGGCTTGCTCGACCCGGCCAACCAGTGGCTGCGCGAACTGGTCATGTCGAGCTTCGATGAAATTCGCAAACGGCGCTACGACCGTAACGGCAAAGAGCGCAAGGGCCAGGCTTCGGCTTGATTGCGCCCTGGCTGGGCCAGCCGGATCTGCGCGGCCTGATTTGGCTTGCCTCGGCTTGCCTTGGCCTGCCCTGCATCCTCCCCATCGCGGTTCGCGAAGCCGACATCGTCAAACGCGCGTTTTGGAGAACGCGCGATATGGCAAAGTCGTGTGTGGAATATCCGGGTCCCGCCGTTCGCG
>JAQGMC010000015.1 GCA_028292545.1 Paucimonas sp. | reverse complement strand
GTTGCCCAGGCACTGACGCGCGAGTTGAAACAGTCGGTCGTGGTGGAAAACAAGGGTGGGGCGGGCGGCGCAATTGGCATGGGTGCGGTGGCCAAGGCGGCGCCGGATGGCTACACAATCCTGATGTCGCTGGCTTCGATGACCACGATTCCGGAAGCCGACCGCATCAATGGCCGGCCTTCGCTATTCCAGTTGTCGCAATTGAAGCCGATTGCGCGCTTCACCGCCGACCCGACCGTGCTCGTGGTGCGCGCCGATGCGCCGTGGAAGAACGTTGCCGATTTCGTCAACGATGCGCGCAGCAAGCCCGGCAAATACAGCTTCGCTTCGTCCGGCAATTACGGCACGATGCATGTGCCGATGGAGATGCTGAAGTCCAATGCCAACCTGCGCATCTTGCATGTGCCTTATACCGGCGCCGGGCCGGCGCTGGTTGCCTTGCTGGGTGGACAGGTGGATGCCGTCGCCACTGGCCCTGCCAGCGTGCTGCAGCACATCAAGGGCGGCAAGCTGCGCGCGCTGGCGCACTGGGGCGACCGGCCCCTGGCTGCGCTCCCGGACGTGCCAAGCCTGAAGGAATCCGGTTATCCGGTTGAATATGCACAATGGTCGGGCCTGTTCGTGCCGGCCGGCACGCCGGACGCCATCGTCGAAAAATTGCGCGCGGCTGCTCACAAGGCAGCTGAAGATCCGGCGGTCAAGCAAACGATTTCCGGCGCCGGCAGCCCCATCCTTTACCTGGACATGCCGCAGTTCCAGGAATACGTGAATGCCGACGCGCGCAAGATGGCGGATGTGGTGAAAAAAATCGGCAAGGTCGAATAAGCGGATTGGGCCTGGTGACTGCAGGTGCGGGCGGCGGGGTTTCACTGCCGCCCGACTTGCATCAAGGCCGCGGCGCGCGCCGGACGGGTTTCGCGCCGGTTCAATAAGCCGCTTCAATCCACCGCTTCAATCCACCGCTTCAATACCCCGCTTCATTGCCCCACTTCATCACGCCGATTTGCGCGCCAGCGTTTCGCGCTCCTGCAATTCGCGCCACTGCACTTTTCCGGATGAAGTCTTCGGCAGCGCATCCATGAATTCAATGATGCGTGGGCACTTGTAAGCCGCCATGTTTTCATGTGCCCACTCAATCAGCGCCGCCGCAGTCGGCGCTGGCACGCCGTCGCGCAATACCACCAGCGCCTTCACGGTTTCGCCGCGTTTCTCATCTGTGGCTGCAATCACGCAGGCTTCGCGTATCGCCGGATGGCGGTACAGCAGCGCTTCAACCTCGGCTGGCCACACCTTGAAGCCGGATGCATTGATCATGCGCTTGAGCCGGTCGACCATGAAAAAGTAATTTTCACTATCCACATAACCCAGGTCGCCCGTGCGCAGGAAGCGCTTGCCGTCGCGTTCGAAAAAGGCTTCTCGATCGGCGTCGGGCCGCTTCCAGTAGCCGCGCATCACATTCGGCGCATGCACGACGATTTCGCCAGTCTCGCCCTGCGCCAGGGGTTGCAGGTTCTCCGGGTCGACAATGCGCGCATCGACGTCGAAAAGCGGTATGCCCAGGCACTGCTTTTTCGGATGCTCGGGCGGGTTGATATGGGTGGCGGCCATGGTTTCGGACATGCCATAGCCTTCCACGTAATCCAAGCCCAGCACTTCATGCAGCTTGCGCGCCACCGCTTCGGGCATGGCGGCACCTCCGCCACGTAT
This sequence comes from Paucimonas sp., assembly GCA_028292545.1. GTDB lineage: Bacteria > Pseudomonadota > Gammaproteobacteria > Burkholderiales > Burkholderiaceae_D > Lacisediminimonas. The sequence goes on along the minus strand of JAQGMC010000015.1, from coordinate 9,100 downwards.
GCCGCGCACGCTGGACAGGTCGTATTTGCCCAACTCTGGATTGCTGAGGAAATCCACCACCATGGTCACGATCAGTTGCAGGTTGGTGATGCGGTAACGCTCAGCCAGGCGGGCAGCCATGTCGCGGTCCCAGCGCGGCAAGATCACGATAGTGGCGCCCACGTACAGCGGCCCATTCATGCTGCCCTGCATGCCAGTCACGTGGAACAAGGGCAGGGTGGAGAGCATGACCGAATCCTGCTGCGTGGCGAACCACTGCATGCCCGAGACCAGGCTGTACATCACGCTGCGATGGGTGTGCATGCAGCCTTTCGGGTGGCCCGTGGTGCCAGAGGTATAGGGCATCACGCACAAGTCATCCGGGCCGGCCGTGGCCGGGCCGGGCACGCAAGCCTGGGCCAGCATGTCGGACCACAGCGTCACACCCGGCCGGCCAGGCACCAGGCGCGGCGCGGCAACGAAGGCCGGCACGGGCAGGTCGGTGTCCTTTAGCAGGTAATCGGAATACGCGGCCAGCACCAGGTGCTGCAAGCCAAGGCCGAGCAGCGGCGCGATTTGCTCAAAGAGTTCTTGCGATGCAAAGGCGGTGGTCGCATCCGTGTCGCGCAGGTAGTGTTCAAGTTCTGCCGTGCGGTTCATCGGGTTCACCGGCACCACCACCGCATTGGCGCGCAAGATGCCGTAATAGGCGAGCACGAATTGCGGGCTGTTCTGCATATACAGCAGCACCCGGTCGCCGGCTTGCACGCCGCATTGCTGCTGCAGGTAACCGGCAATTTTTTCCGCCTGGCTGCGGAATTCGCGATAGCTGGTCGGGCTGTCGTAGAACAGCATGCACGGCTTGTCCGGGTAGCGCGTGGCAGAGACTTCGATATTGGTCCACAGGCTGGTTTCGGGAATGCTCAGGTGGCGCGGCTGGTTGGCAGGCCAGTAGGGGGCAAACGTGCTGTCGGGCATGGCGGATTGCGCATCGGGCGGCAGTTTCGATTTCACATTCTAGCGCGCCGCCTCGCCAGCCCGGCCAAGCATTTTCAGACTTAATGGTAAATGCGCGGACTGCCCGGTAACGTCCGGGCCGCGGGCATGGACTAGCATCCGACAAGCTAGCCGGTACGAGTGACCAGGACTTGCAGCCGGCCACCGGCGGACAAAACCTATAACAGGAGATAAAAATGACCATCCCAGGCAGGGCGAAGCGTTTCGCCATTCTGACCGCGGCCAGCATCGCGCTGTTCGCCGGCAATGCGCAGGCGACACCGGGATCGTGCACCGACCCGATCGTTTTCGGCACCACGATTTCAGAGTCCGGCCCGTTCTCCACGCTGGCCGACAAGTGGCGCAAGATGTCCGAAGTATTCGCCGAAGAAATCAACAAGGACGGCGGCATCGAAGTCAAATCCTGCAAGAAGAAACTGCCGCTCAAGTTTGTCATTTATGACGACCAGAGCGTGCCAGCCACGGCCACTTCCCTGTTCGAGCGCATGGCAACCGTGGACAAGGTCGACTTTTTCGTCGGCCCTGACTGGTCGTCAATGGGTGGACCGGTGCCGCCGATTGCAGAGAAACACAAGATACCGATGGTGGGCGCCAATATCGCCACGCCTTCATTCTATGACCGCGGCCTGAAATATTTCTGGGGCACGCCATATCCCGTGGTGCCGAAGTGGTCCGAGCGTTATTTCGACATGCTGTCGAAAATGAACCCGAAGCCGCAAACGATTTACTTCATTACGCATGACAACCCAGTCATGAAGGCGATCACGGCGCACTGGTCCAAGAAAGCCGAAGACCAAGGCCTGAAGCTCTTGGGCAATGAAGTATTTCCAGCCGACCTGAAAGATTTCACGGCGCTGATTTCCAAAGTGCGCGCCGCCAAGCCGGACGTCATCTATATCGCTTCCTTCGATGGCGCTTCCGTGCCGCTGGTGCAGCAGATGCGGCAGTTGAAAGTGCGCGCAATGGACGTGCATCACGCCATGCTGACTGGTTCGCTGCAACGCCAGGTCGGCAAAGACCTGGAAGGCATGACGGGTGAATTGTCCTGGTATTCGGGCCTGAAGGGACCGTATGCTGAATTCGTCGACCGCGTGCTGCAACGCTCGGGCATCGACATGTTCGACTACATCTTCACGCTGGGCCGGGTCGGTTCCTACCTGACGATGGTGCAGGCAATCGAGCGTGCCGGCGCAGTCGACCGCGAGAAAGTGCGCGAAGTGCTGACCAAGGGCACGTTCAAGTCGCCGGCTGGCGATATCGTGTTCGACGAGCGTGGTTTCCCGACCACCAACGGCGCATTCACGATCCAGATGCAAAACAACAAGACCACCGTGGTCTGGCCAGGCGATGTCGCCAAGGCCAAACCGATCTGGCCTTCGCCGACCTGGCGCTAATTGCCGCGACTAAAAAGCAAGGGGGCGGCGCGAGCCGCCCGACATCCATGGCCATTGAAACCATTATCCAGGTCGCGCTTGGCGGGGTCTTGCTCGGGGGGCTGTATGCGCTGGTCGCATTCGGCCTGTCCCTGATCTACGGCATCGTCCGCATCTTGAATTTCGCGCACGGCACTTTGCTGGCCGTGACCGGCGTCGCCGCCAGCCTGCTGTTTTCGAGCTGGAAGCTGCATCCCTTTTTCATTACGCTGCTGTTGGCGCCGATCGTATTCGGCGCCGGTTATGCGTTCTACCTGAAACTGCTGCATCCCCTGGGCAAGCGCAATCATTTCGAAGGCACCGTTGGCACCGTGCTGGTGACGGTGGGCGCGATGCTGATCATCAGCGACGTCACGGCCGTGCTGGCCGGCTCGACCCAGCGCAATATCTCGCTACGCTTCGAAGCCTTCGAAGTGGGCGACATCGTCATTTCAACCACCCAGGTTTATATCCTGCTCGGCATTGCGCTCCTGACGCTTGCCATGCACCTGTTCCTGACCCGCACCTGGTTCGGCCGCGGCGTGCGCGCCGTCACCCAGGACCAGGTTGGCGCCATGGTCTGCGGCGTCAACGCCACGCGGCTGCGGGCGCTGACCTTCGCCTTTGGCTCGGCCACCGTGGCCCTGGCTGCGGTGCTGTACACGATGTCTTTCCCGGTCAGCCCCTACATGGGCTTTCCGCTCACGGTGAAAGCGTTCACGATCATTGTCGTGGGCGGCATCGGCAACCTGCGCGGCGCGCTGCTGGCCGGCATTTTCCTGGGCGTGGCTGAAAGCCTGACCGGCCTGTTCTGGAAGCCCGAATGGGCGCCGGCATTGTCGGTGGTATTGATGCTGCTGATTTTGGTGGTTTGGCCCGAAGGCCGCAGCCGGAGGCCAGCATGAAGACGTTCATTGTCCTGGCCGTCATCGTGGCCGGCCTGGCCGCCTTGCCCTTTGTCGGTGGCGCCTACCTGACATCGTTCATGTTCACGGTGCTGATTGCCTACATCCTGGGCCAGAGCTGGGACTGGGTAGCCGGCGAAATGGGTTACGTCAACCTTGGCCATTACTGTTTCTACGGCCTGGGCGCTTATGTGTTTGCGATCGCGCTGGTGGCGAAATATCCGTGGGCCGTGGCGATCCTGGTTGCGGTGCTGCTGACGGTTGCAGTCGCAGCCGTGCTGGCTTATCCGCTGTTCCGGTTGCGCGGCGATTATTTCGCTTTCGCGACGCTGGCGCTGCTGCCGCTGGCCGAACTGCTCGCGTACAACCTCGGTTGGCTCACCAAGGGCGGCGACGGCATCGTGCTGCCGATTGAAAACGTGATGCAGCAGACTTACCTGATAGCGCTCGCGTTTTGCGTCGTGACTTTCGTGGTGACGATACGCATCAACGGCATCCGCTTCGGCTACGCCCTGAAAAGCATCCGCAATGACGAGGATGTGGCTGAAGTGCTGGGTGTGCGCATTGCGCCGGCCAAGACTGCGGTGCTGGCGCTGTCCGCCGCTTTTGCAGCGCTGGCAGGCGCGGTGCAAGCCTGGCAAATGAGCTATATCGATCCTGCCACTGTGTTCGGCTTGAATGTTGCGCTGATACCGGTGGCGATGGTGCTGTTCGGCGGTTCTGGCTTGCGCTGGGGGCCGCTGGTGGGCGTGGTGCTGCTGGCTTGCCTGCAGCAATGGCTCTTGGTGCGGATGGAAATCCTGCACGCGACCGTGTATGGCTTGATCATCCTCTTGATCGGCCGCTTCATGCCGGGCGGCTTGCTGCGCGCAGCATGGGTGCGCAACAGCCGCTGGCTGGCGCCCCTGTCACGCGAACATCACAGCTTCATTGTGCAGGCGCCGCCTGAAGCGCCGGCCGTCAATACGGGTGCAAATGCGGGTGCAAATCCCGGTGCCTGGCCCAGGCTGCCGCTGCCAGTCATCAAGCCGCGTCCGGGCATGCCCTTGCTGTCTTGCCGCGATGTGCGCATGGTTTTCGGCGGCAATGTCGCGGTCGACAATGTGACACTCGACATCAATGAAGGCGAGATCGTCGGCCTGATCGGTCCCAACGGATCGGGCAAGACCACCTTGTTCAACTGCATATCGCGGGTATTCAGTCCGACGGCGGGCACGCTCAGCTTCGGCGGTGAACCGATGGCGCATTTGCGGCGCGACCAGATCGCCAAGATTGGCGTGGGCCGCACGCACCAGATACCGCGCCCCTTCGGCGACCTGACGGTGCAGGAAAACATAGCGATCCCCTTGATGTTCCACGACCAGAAGCTGAGCCCGGCCGACGCCTTCAGCCAGGCGCGCGCCTTCATGGCCTTTGCCGGCCTGGAGCGGCGCAGCGGCGACCGTGCCGATGCACTGTCGCTGCAAGAAAAGAAAGCGCTTGAATTTGCCCGCGCGCTGGCCGTGAAACCGCGCCTGTTGCTGGTGGATGAAGTGGCTTCTGGCCTCACGCCTGCCGAAGTGCGGCGCTTCGTCGAGCAAATTCGCCATGTGCGCGATGAATACGGCATTACCGTTATCTGGGTCGAGCATATTTTTTCCGCGCTGGCACAGGTGGTGGACCGGGTGGTGGCGCTGGAGCAGGGCGCGGTCATTGCCAACGGTTCGCTGGAGGAAGTCGTGAAGAATGAACGCGTGCTGCAGGGTTACCTGGGCAGCGCCAGCGAGGAGGCAGCCTGATGCTCGAACTGAAGGGTGTCGCCGTTGACCACGGCAAGCTGCGCGCGCTATGGGATATCAACCTGGAAGTGCGCCAGGGTGAAAAAGTGGCGCTGCTGGGCGCAAATGGCGCAGGCAAGTCGACCACGATAGGCGCGATTGCCGGCATCTATCCGCTGGCAGAAGGCAGCATTGTCTATGAAGGCCGTGCGCTGGCCAATGCCGACCCGGCGCGGGTGGTGCAGCAGGGCATCGCCGCCGTGCCGGAGGGACGGCGCCTGTTCGCGAACATGAGCGTGCAGGAAAACCTCACCATGGGCGCTTATTCACCGCATTTGCGCGCCGGGGTCGATGCCGGGCTGGAGAAAGTGTTTTCGCTTTTTCCGATCCTGCGCGAGAAGCGGCGCCAGAATGCAGGCGAACTGTCCGGCGGCCAGCAGCAGCAAGTTGCCATTGCGCGCGGCTTGATGGCGCAGCCGCGGCTGTTGCTGCTGGATGAACCCTTCATTGGCGTCGCGCCCAAGGTGATCGATGAAATCCTGCATGCGCTGCGGCGCATCGTGGAAGAGGGCGTGACAGTGCTGATGGTGGAACAGAATGTACATCGCGCGCTTAATTTCGCCGACCGCGCCTATGTGATTGAGAATGGCCGCACGGTGCTGGAAGGCACGCGCGACAGCCTGCTCGGCAATCCCGCCTTTGCCGACAAATTCCTCGGGCTGGAGTAAAGCGGGCGAGCGCGGCGTGCCGCGCATTGATTTTTAGCTGCAAGGCACTTGAAGGAGACGCAAATGCATTACGACGACGACACCCATAGCCGCTCGCAAGCTTTCCGCAGCGAGTATCGTGCTTCCACGCCAGGCTGGTACCGGGGCGAGATGCACCTCGCCTTCACGCTGGTGTTCACCTTTGGCGTGCTGTTCTGGTGCCTGTCGCGGCTGGATAATCCAAGCTGGCAGGAATGGCTGCTGGTGGTGCCGATGTTCCTGTTCGGGAATTACGTCGAATGGGCTGGCCATCGTTATGTGCTGCACCGGCCGACCAAGTACATGAAAATGGTTTACAAGCGCCATGTCGGCACCCATCATCAATTCTTTACCCACAAGTCGCTCGATTACAGCGGCCACCAGGATTGGCGCGCGCTGCTGTTCCCACCCTTCGCGCCGGTGCTGTTCGTGCTGACGGCCTTGCCGGCGGCGCTGGTGCTGGGCATGCTGTGGTCAGCCAATGCCGGCTATATCGTGATGGCCACCATGGCCGGTTATTTCATCATGTATGAAGGGCTGCACACGCTGTCGCATGTGGAAAACAGTCCCTTCCTGGACAAGCTGCCGCTGGTGAACAGCGTGCGCCGCATGCATGTGATTCACCACAATCCCGAGTTCATGCATACGCATAACTTCAACCTCACGTTCCCGATCTGCGATGCGCTGTTTGGCACCAGCGACCTGAATAAAGGCGTGGTCGGGACAGTTTTCAACGGCATGTCGGACGAGGGCATGAAGCCGGAAGTCCGTGAAGTCGTCCGCAAGCAGCGCCGCGAGGCCTGAGGACGCGCCACACAGCAAAGGAGCAAGAGTATGGAGCAGGCAGGAAAACTGGCCGGACGCGTGGCCATCATCACAGGCGCGGCACAGGGCATCGGCGCGCAATATGCGCAGGCACTGGCCGCCGCCGGCGCCGCAGTAACCGTGGCTGACGTGCAGGACACACAAGCGGTCGCACAGGCAATCGTTTCAGCTGGCGGCCAGGCGCTTGCAGTCAAGGCCGACGTGACCGACCCGACGTCGGTGCGCGGCATGGTGGCCGCCACGGTCGAGCATTTCGGCAAAGTCGATATCCTGATCAACAATGCCGCCCTGTTCGGCAACGTCGTGCTGAAACCTTTTGAACAACTGGAATCGGCCGAGTGGGACCGCATGATGGCAGTCAACGTGCGCGGCGCCTTTGAATGCTGCAAGGCTGTGCTGCCCGAGATGCGCAGGAACAAGTACGGCAAGATCGTCAATATCGCATCCGGCACCGTGTTCAAGGGGGCGCCGATGATGCTGCACTATGTCGCTTCCAAGGGCGCGATCGTGGCGTTCTCGCGCGCGCTGGCGCGGGAAGTGGGCGGCGACGGCATTCGCGTCAACACGCTGGCCCCGGGCCTGGTGATGAGCGAGAACGTGCTGGCCAACCCGGCGTGGAAAGGCGCCGTCGTTGACAACAATGTCGCCAGCCGCGCCATCAAGCGCGACGCCACGCCAGAAGACATGTGCGGCACGATGATTTACCTCTGCAGCAGCGACAGCGACTTTGTCACTGGCCAAGTGCTGGTGGTGGATGGCGGCTCGGTCATGCATTGAAGCCGTGCGTGGCACCAACGCCGCGCAGCAACGAACTTAATCACATATCCGCCAGTAGCCTGGGAAAGAAGGACACAGCAATGGAACAAGTCACTGCAAGAAACCTGATCAACGGCGAATGGGTCGGCGCACAAGCCGGCGCATCGCGCGACAGCCAGAATCCGGCCAACCAGCAAGTCATCGGCAGCTATCCTGCCAGCGGCAGGGCAGACGCGCAGGCTGCGATTGCAGCAGCCGCTGCCGCATTCGAATTGCCCAACTGGGCGCAAAACCCACGGCTGCGCCAGATGGTGATGTTGCGCTGGGCCGACCGCATGGAACAGCGGGCTGAATACCTGGCCCAGTTGCTCACGCGTGAGAATGGCAAAGTGATCGGCCAGTCGCGCGGCGAAATCATGGGTGCGATATCGGAAATCCGTTATTACGCTGGCTTGACGCGCTACATTCCAGGCCATGTGTTTGAAGTGGAGCCGGGTGTGTTCTCGACCATGCTGAAGGAGCCGGCTGGCGTGGCGGGCATCATCGTGCCGTGGAACGCGCCGGTGGTGCTGCTGATCCGCTCGCTGACGCCAGCCTTGTGCGCCGGCTGCACAACCGTGGTCAAGCCGGCGCCGCAAACCGCCTTGATCACCTATGAAGTCTTGCGCGACCTGCATGAATCGGCCGGCTTGCCGCCCGGCGTGCTGAACCTGGTCAGCGAAGCTGGCCATGAAGTGGCGCAGGAGCTGGTCGCGCATCGTGACGTGGCGGTGCTGAGCTTCACGGGTTCGAATGCAACCGGCGCGCGCATCATGGCCGATGCGGCGCCGACGATGAAAAAACTGTCGCTCGAACTGGGCGGCAAATCCTGCTGCCTGGTGTTCCCGGACGCCGACCTGGCGCTGGCCGCGCCCGCAATTGCACAAGCAGCGGTCATCATTTCGGGCCAGCAGTGCACCGCGGCGCGGCGCGTGCTGGTGCATGGCAGCCGCTATGATGAAATGAAGGCAGCGCTGACGCGCGCGTTTTCGGAAATCCGCGTCGGCCACGGCGATGCGCCAGGCATGCACATGGGTCCCTTGATCGATGCCACTGCAGCCAAACATGTCGAGGGCCGCATACAGATGGCGCTGGATACCTGCGATGAAGTAATCCTGGCCGGCGGGCGCCTGGGCGGCGATTTGCAGGGCGGACATTTCATGGCGCCGACCCTGGTTGCGCATCGCGACACCAGCGCTTTCTTTTGCCAGGAAGAGATTTTCGGGCCGTTTGTCGTGCTGGAGCGTTTCGAAGACGAGAAAGAAGCCGTGGCCCGCGCCAACCATACCGAGTACGGCCTTTCAGCCAGCGTCTGGACCCAGGATGGCGCCCGCGCCCTGCGCGTGTCGCGCGCGCTGCGCAATGGCACGATCTGGGTCAACGACCACAACAAGCTGTTCGCCGAAGCCGAGACTGGCGGCTACCGCAAGAGCGGCGTAGGCCGCCTGCATGGTTACGATGCGCTGGTCGACTTCATGGAGATCAAGCATATCTACCAGAACGCCGGCGTGGTTTGATACAGGGAGGCAGGAGCTTTCCAGGTCCTGCACAGTCCATCGGCGCTACGCGACCTCAGTCCGCCAGGAACACCTCAGGCACCGCCCCCCGCAAATCCATCTCGTAATCCAGCCCGGCCACCAGCGCCCGCCCGCCAAGCCCGAGCC